>JBEKKM010000049.1:0-28971 GCA_050010715.1 Xanthobacteraceae bacterium
ATGCGCATGGCGCTGGAGAGCTGCCATCGCGGCTGGGGCCAGAGCATCATCATCGGCGTCGCCGGCTCGGGACAGGAAATTGCGACCCGGCCGTTCCAGCTCGTCACCGGCCGGGTGTGGCGTGGCACCGCCTTCGGCGGCGCCCGCGGCCGCTCCGACGTGCCGAAGATCGTCGACTGGTATATGCGCAAGAAGATCGAGATCGACCCAATGATCACCCACACCATGCCGCTTGCCGATATCAACAAGGCATTCCAGCTGATGCACGATGGCAAAAGCATCCGCAGCGTCGTGGTGTACTAGGGCCGGCGAGTTGCGACGCGACGGTCAGCGCCACGTCGCAAAATCAAATTCCAAACACGCAGGCGATGGCGACGACCAGCAAGACGCCGAGGCCGATCGTCATAATCTCGATGCCGTCATAGCGTGAGGAGTTTGAACGCTCGGTGACATGCGGGGGCATGACTCGTGCCTCCCTCTCTGACGTTGACGATACAAACTGACGTTAGCGGATGGCTGGCAACTGTCCGGTCACAGTCGTCGGCTGGCCAGCCTTGACGAGCTGCGTGGTGCCGAGGTCGACGTCGCTGACGTGCGCGAACGTGCCGATGGCGGCGACCAAAACCGCACACAAAAGGCCGACCACGACGATTTTCAAATGAGTCCGGCGGTCGGCACTGTAAATCGAATGATTCATAACGCTCTCCCAAGTGTTCTTTGAACCTAATGAACCCGCTTCCCTGGCCTTGCGATGTGACCCCAAACACAAATGGGCGCTTTTGTCTTATCTTATTGAATTAATTATTATTTTTAAGAAAGGCGGCGGTCACTGCCGGTGCAAAAAGTCGTCCAAAGCGGCGCGCAGGCGGTGAAAAGCGCTGTCCCATTGGCGGCTGTTATCCTGGCGAAACAGCCGCATCGTCGGGTACCACGGGCTGTCGTCGCGACCGAGCAACCAGCGCCAATCCGGGATGAACGGCAGCAGCAGCCAGACCGGTTTCGCCAGCGCACCTGCGAGATGGGCGACGCTGGTATCGACCGCGACGACGAGATCCATATTCGCGACCAGCGCCGCGGTATCGGAGAAATCTTTTAGCTCTTCGCCGAAATGAATAAGGTCGCTCCGTTGCTGCAAAACGACTGCGTCCGCGGCGCGAACCTCGCGTTGCAGGCTGACGAGCGTCGCGTCGATCCCCTGCAGCGGCGACAAAAACGAGGCGAGATCGATCGAACGATTTTGATCGTTATTGTGCTCCGGCCGGCCGGACCAGGCCAGGCCTATGCGGGGACGCCTTCCTGGCGGCAGCCGCGCGCTCCAGTTCGCCGCCGCTTGCGACGATGCGCGCAGATAGGGCGTTTCGCGCGGTATCGTCGCAAGCCGCGTGCCGAACGCCAACGGCAGGCTGAGGAAAGGGCAATGCATATCGAACGGCGGCATGGCGTCGCCTTTCGACGCCATCTGCACCACACCATCAAGACTACGCTGAATCAAATCGCGCAGCGCCTCCTGCACCTCGAGGATCACGTGCGCGCCCAAAGCTGCGACCCGCGGTGCATAGCGGCAGAACTGAATGGTATCGCCAAAGCCTTGCTCGGCATGAAGCAGAATGGTCTTGCCGGCGATTGCCTGCGATCCGGTCCATCGCGGCTGTCCGAAATTCCGTTCGGCGTGCTTGAACTGTGCGATTTCCCTCCACCGATCGTGCTTGGCCCAGCCGCGATTGAAATCGCCGGTCAGGAGCCGGGACAAACCTTCGTTGTAGTGCGCCTCGGCGAAATCCGGCCGCGCCGCGAGGGCGCGCTCGTAACATTGCAGCGCCTCGTCAAACCGCTCGAGCACATGCATGGTGACACCGCGATTGGTGTGCGCTTCGGCATAGTCGGGCCGCAACGCCAGCGCGCGATCATAATCAGCCAATGCCTCGTCGAAGCGCTTGAGCACACTCAAGGCGTTGCCGCGGTTTAAATGCGCCTCGGGGTAATCGGGCCGCAGCGCCAGCGCCCGGTCGCCGCTCGCCAACGCCTCGGCATATCGCTTCAATTCAAAAAGCGTCACGCTGCGGTTGGAATGGATTTCGGCATTATCCGGCTGCAGCGCCAGCGCGCCGTCGTAGCTCGCCAGCGCCTCGTCGAACCGCCGCAGCACATGGAGCGTAAAGCCACGGCTGCCGAGCGCCTCGGCGTTATCCGGACGCAGCGCCAAGGCGCGGTCGAAGCTCGCCAGCGCCTCGTCGAACCGCTTGAGCGCGTGCAGCGTCATGCCACGATTGGCGAATGCCGCATCACCGTCCGGCCGCAGCGCGACCGCGGCATCGTAACTCGCCAGCGCATCCTGATAGCGCGCCAGCGCGTGGAGCGTGACGCCGCGATTGATCAGCGCCTCCACATAGTTCGGCCGCAGCGCCAACGCGCGGTCGAAACTCGCCAGCGCTTCGTCGAACCGCTTGAGCGCGCGCAGCGTATTGGCCCGGTTATAATAGGCTTCAGCGTGATCGGGCTGCACGGCGACCGCGCGATCGAAACTTGCCAGCGCCGCGTCGAACCGCTGCAATTGTTGCAGCGTATTGCCGCGATTGATCAATGCCTCGACGAATTCCGGCCGCACGGCGATGGCGCGGTCGTAACTCGCCAGCGCCTCGTCGAACCGCTTGAGCGCATTGAGCGCGATACCGCGATTGTTCAGCGCCAAAATGTTGTCGGGATCTTTCTGCAGCGCCAAGTCTATATACTGGACCGCCTGCGCAGAATCGCCGCGTTGATGAAATATGAAACCGAGCAGGTGCCGGCTGTCGAACTGATCCGGATCGACTGCAAGGATTTGGCGATAGATTTTTTCCGCCTCGGCCAATCGCCCGGCCCGGTGCAGCGCCAATCCTTGCGTCAGCAACGAGGCCACTTGGGGTAGTTCTGCGGATCGCGAAGGAGCCATTGCAGAATCACGCTGTGCGGGGCGCCGGCTTGCTGTCTAATGTCCCTGCCGCCCGGAAGCCAGGAGGAAAACGTGAAGATCACCCGCGTCGAACCCCTTCTCATCGCCGTGCCCTACGAGCACGGCGGCCCGAAGCCGATGCGGCCGTTCGGGCCGTGGACGCATATGGAGACATTGTTCGTCCGCGTCGACACCGACGCCGGCGTCACCGGCTGGGGCGAGGCGTTCGGCTTTGCCGCTTCGGCGCTGACGCGGGAGGCGATTGTGCGCGTCGTCGCGCCGCTGTGCATCGGCCGCGAATTCACCGACGTGGCCTCGTTCATGGCCGACCTGCAGCGCAAGCTGCATGCCATGGGACGGCATGGGCCGGTCAGTTTCGCGCTTGCCGGCATCGACATCGCGCTGTGGGACATTGCCGGCAAGGCGCAGAACGTGCCCATCCATCGCCTGCTCGGCGGGGCTACCCGGGATCGCATTCCGACTTATGCGAGCCTGTTGCGCTACGGCAAGCCCGATCTGGTCGCCCGCTACACCGAAGAAGCGATAGGGCGCGGCTACACCGCGATCAAGCTGCACGAGCATTTGGTTGAGACCGTAGCTCCCGGCCGCGAGGCCGCCGGCCCCGACATCGCGCTCATGGTCGACACCAATTGCGCGTGGCCGCCGGACGAGGCCGTTGAGATGGCGCAGAAGCTCAAAGTCTACGACCTCGCCTGGCTCGAAGAGTCGGTCGATCCGGTCGACGATTACGACACCATGGCGCGCATCCGCCGCGACACCGGCGTCACCATCGCCGCCGGCGAAAATATCGGCCATGCCGCCGAGGCGCGCTTCGCCATCGAGCTTGGCGCGCTCGATATTTTCCAGCCCAGCGTCACCAAGATCGGCGGCATCATCGCCATGGGCAAGGCGATCGACGTGGCGCAGCAGCACGGCGTGCGCGTCATGCCGCATTCGCCCTATTTTGGCCCAGGCCTGATCGCGACGCTGCACGTCATCGCCGCGCGCCTTCCCGACGCCATGTGCGAAAGATTCTATTGCGAGCTCGAAGCGACGCCGTTGGGCGACGCAATCGCCGCGAACGACGGCCACATGAAGTTGCCGCAAGGACCCGGATTGGGCATCGACGTCGACGAAGCCATCATCGCCCGTTATCGAGTTGCTTGACGGCGCGCAAGCGGGCGATGGTCAGGCGGCACGCGGGTCGTGCCGGAGCGCTATGGGGCGGTCGAAGGCAAGCTCGGATGCCGGGACCGGCCGGCTGAACAGATAGCCTTGAGCCAATTGACAGCCGGCGGCGCGCACCGCGATGAGCTGTTCCTCGGTTTCGACACCTTCGGCAACCGTGGGAATGCCGAGATTACGGCCGAGGCCGGCAATCGCACACACGATCGCGGCAGCGGCCGCGTGATGCATGATGTTCTGGACGAATGTTTGATCGATCTTGATCCGATCGAACGGGAAAATCTGCAAATATGTCATGGATGAATATCCGGTGCCGAAATCGTCGAGCACAATGGCGACGCCGAGGTTCTTGATCTCGCGTAAAATAGCGAGATTTTCCGCGTTATTTTGCAACAGAACTGTCTCGGTGATCTCAAGCTCCAGCCGCTCCGGCGGCAGACCGGTGTCGTTGAGCGCAGACTTGAGAACACTCAAAAGATCGCCGTGCTTGAACTGGGCCGGCGACAGGTTGACCGCTACCTTGAAGTGCGACGGCCATTTGCCAGCGTCGGCACAGGCTTGCCTGAGGATCCACTCGCCAAGCGGAACGATCTGGCCGCTATCCTCGGCGATCGGGATGAATTGATCGGGCAGCACGACGCCCCGTTCCGGATGACGCCAGCGCACCAGCGCCTCGGCGCCGCAACACTGGCGGCTTTCGAGATTGACAATGGTTTGATAGTGCAGCTCGAATTCGTTGCGCGACAGCGCCTTGCGCATGTCGTCCTCGAGCTCGCGGCGGTTGCGCGCCTCCGCTTCCATGGCGGCGGTGAAGAAACTGTATCGGTTGCGCCCCTCGGTTTTCGCGCGGTACAGCGCGAGATCGGCGTGCTTGATCAGTGCATCGACGTCTTCGCCGTCCTGCGGCGCCAGCGCGATGCCGATGCTGGTTTCAAGGATGAGCTTGCGGCCGTTAAGGTCATAGGGCTCGGTGACAGCCGCGAGGATGCGATCCGCCAGCGCGATCACGCCGGCCTTCTGATCCTTGCAGGGCGCCTGGAGCACGGCAAACTCGTCGCCGCCGAACCGCGCCACGCAATCGACCTCGCGCGCGGTGTTGAGCAATCGCCGGGCGATTTCCCGCAATAGCGCGTCGCCGACCGGATGGCCGAATGAGTCGTTGACGGTCTTGAAGCGGTCGAGGTCGAGCATCAGGACTGAAAACGCCTCGCCATGGCGCCGCATCCGCGCCAGCGCCGCGCTGGCTTTCTCCGCAAACAGCGAACGATTGGCGAGGCCGGTCAAAGCGTCGTGGCACGCCAGACGCTCGAGCTCGGCTTCAATGCGTTTTTGCGCCGTGATGTCCTGGTGAATCGAAACCCACCCGCCGCCGTCCATCGCCTGAAGGCTGACGGAAACGGTGCGCCCATCGCGCAGTTCGTAGTAGGAGTGGGACAGCCCCACCCCGGACACTTGGTCGAGACTGTCGGTGATGAAGTTCCGCACGTCGCCCGGCACGCTGCCTACTGCGGCCCGTGCCTCCAGGATGGCGCGAAACGGAGTACCGGGATTCGTCTGCTCGGGCGTCAGGCGATATATTTTGGCAAGTTGCGTATTGCTGATGATCAGCCGCTGCCGGCCGTCGAACATCGCCACGCCTTGGGACATGTTGTTGAGCGCGGCATCGAGCTGCCGCGACTTCTGCGCCAGCGACGCTTCGGAATTGCTCAGCAGGCGCACTTGCCTGGTCATTCCTCGCAATAGATAGATCGAGAACAACAGGAATATCGCGCTACCCAGTCCGATCGCCGCCGCACGCTGGCGCCAGATGGCGAGAGTCGTAGCCTCGGTGACCGAAATGTCGACGATCAGCGGATATTCCGGCACCTTGCGGATCGACACGTAGCGAATATTGCCGTCGGCTTGGCCGAAAACGCGAAAACCTCCGTCGCCTTTCGACACAGCGTCGAGCCAGATGGCTTTGTTCGAAAGCTCCTTTCCCGCCGCGTCAGCGCCGCCCGGATGGCGGAAAAGAATTGTTCCGTCCGGATCGAGCAGCGTGAACAACAGGCTATGGACCGATTGAATGGCGCCGTAGATGTCCTCGAAATATTTGGTGTTGACGCTGGCAAAGACGATGCCGACAAAATTACCCTTGGAATCCTCGAGCCGCCGCGAAAATCCGATGGTCGGCTCGCCGCTGATCCGATTTTTGGCCGGGATCGAAGTCGTCAGCTGGCCATCACGACGGTCGCGCGCCTTCCAAAAGTAATCGCGGCTGGCCACGTCGAAATGCGTGGCCGGCCAACCGACCGTCGAAACGGCGATTCGCCCCTCCCTATCGGCGATCGCGATATTGAAGACTTGCGGCAGGCGGCCAAGATACTTGGTCAGCGATTCCTGGAATTCACGGCGGTCGATGGCGGCCTGAAAGTCTGCGGGAGAACCGATATCGTGCCTCTCCGCCGACTGTTTGATCTCGATCAGCGCGGTGTCGATCGACTTGAGCGAGCGCGACAGCTGGACGGCAAGAACCGACGCGATGTTTCCGGTTTCGGAGACGGCTGCACCGATGGCGTCGGCGCGCAGCTGCCAGATCGTCCAAACAACGGCGCTGGCCGAAACGCCGAGCAGGAGGATCGCGGCCCACCAAAGGCGACGCAGCGGAATCGCCTGAATGACGGCCCCTGCCGCAGGTCCAGACACCGTTGCTGCACCGTCATGCAGCGCAAAAAAACGGCGAAAACTACTAAACATCGGATCAGGGCCCATCAATGCCGGCCCCTCAACACCTACGCGCCATTGTGGCCGACGGACCCCGAACGTCGGATTAAGGTGTTGGGTTAACCGGCCGCAAAAAATTCGTCGTTCTTTTGAGCTTTCGGCCGCGGCATGGCACGCGCGTCGCCGCAATGCCCGACGCCGCAATGGCCTTGATTTGGCGAAAGCGGCAAGAAAGGATTGCCGTCGGCGAGGACACACCGGGAGGGAATTCCATGAGCGACGACGTGCACGAGGTCTATGCCATCCGCTACGGCCACCACTCCCGCCCCGCGTCGGCGAATTACATCGACGGCGATCCGCACGACGTGCTGCAACCGCTCGACTTCTTCGTCTGGGCGATCGTCGGCCCGTCCGGCACCATCGTGCTCGATACCGGCTTCGACGAGGCGATGGGCAAAAAGCGCCAGCGCGAGATGATCAAGCCGGTGCGCGAGGGGCTCGCAGCGCTTGGCATCGCACCCGATAGCGTCAAAGACGTCATCATCAGCCACCTGCATTACGACCATTGCGGCAACTACGATCTGTTTCCGCAGGCGCGTTATCACCTGCAGGACCGCGAAATGGCCTACGCTACCGGACGCTGCATGTGCCATCGGGCGCTGCGCCTGCCATTCGAGGTCGAGGACGTCGTCGCCATGGTGCGCAAGGTTTTTACCGGCCGTTGCGCGTTCCATGACGGCGAGGACCAGATCGTGCCGGGCGTCACCGTGCATCACATCGGCGGTCATTCCAAAGGCTTGCAGTCGGTGCGGGTGAAAACCCGGCTCGGCCACATCGTGCTCGCCGCCGACGCGTCGCATCTCTACACCCATATCGACGGCGGCCGGGTTTTCCCGCTGGTCTACAATGTCGAGGAAGTCGTCGAGGGCTACGAGACGCTGAAGAAACTCGCCAGCGCGCCGCGCCACGTCGTGCCCGGTCATGACCCGGCTGTGCTGACGCGCTATCCCGCCGCAAAACCCGGCCTCGAAGGCTGGGTGGTGCGGCTTGATGCCGAGCCGAAACACTAACGAGAATTTGCCGACCGACTCCGCATTACTCAGCCTTGATGCCGGCGAAGCGGATCACTTTGCCCCACTTTTCGGTCTCATCGGCAACGAGCTTGCCGAAGTCGGCCGGCGAGCCCGGCAGCAGCGAGGCGCCGAGCTCGGCAAGCCGCGCTTTGGTCGCCGCCTCGGCCAGGATCGCGTTGACCTCGCGATTAAGTTTTTCGACGATCTCGGCGGGCGTGCCCTTCGGCGCGACGATGCCGTACCAGGCGCTGGCCTCGTAGCCCGGCACATAATCGGCCACCGTGGGCAGATCCGGGAACAGCTCGATGCGCGCCGCCGAGGTTACCGCCAGCGGCCTGATCTTGTTCGATCGGATGAATTCGACGGATGTCGGCACGTTGTCGAACATCAGCTGCACGCGGCCGCCAATCAGGTCGATCATGGCCGGTGCGCCGCCGCGATACGGCACGTGCACGATGTCGACGCCGGCCATCATCTTGAACAATTCACCGGCGACGTGGAGCGTCGAGCCGACACCCGACGAACCGAAGTTGAGCGCGCCCGGATTGGCCTTGGCATAGGCGATCAATTCAGGGATCGTCCGCACCGGCAGCGCCAGATTGACGTCGACGACGTCGGGGAATCGGATCAGGCCCGCCACCGGCTCGATGTCGCGGAGAAAATCGAAGTTGAGCTTGTCGTAGAGGGCGGCATTGGTTGCATTGGCCGGCGACGCGAGCAGCAGCGTGTAGCCGTCGGGCGCGGCGCGCACCACGGCTTCGGTGGCGATATTGGTGCTGGCGCCGGCGCGACTCTCGACGACGACTTGCTGGCCGAGCCGGTCCGATAGCCATTGCCCAAACAGCCGCGCCGTCATGTCGGCGGAGCCGCCGGGAAGGTAGCCGATAATGAGATGAATCGGCCGCGACGGATAAGTCTCCGCTCGTGCGGTGTGCGGCAGCGCCGGCACCGCGGCCGCGGCCGCGGCCAGATGCAAAAATTTACGACGTGGAAGTGTCATCCTGTTTCCGCCCTACTCCACTTTGATATTGGCTTCCTTGATGATCGGCTCCCACAGCACGGCATCGCCGGCATTCTTGGCGGCAAGCTCCTGTGGCGTCGAGCCTTGAGCCAGCACGCCGAGCGGCGCAAATTTTTCCTTGATCGCCGGCTGGCCGAGCATCGTGTTCATGTCGGCGTTTATTTTCTTGATGATGTCGGGCGGCGTTTTCGCCGGCGCGTAGAGGCCGTACCAGGACGACACGTCGTAGCCGGGCACGCCCTGTTCCGCGACGGTCGGCAGCTCCGGCTCATCGGGAAACCGTTGCGCGGTCGTCACGGCAAGGCCGCGCAGCTGTTTCGAGCGCACCGGCTGCAGCAGCGAACCGGTGGTATTGAACATGATGTCGACCCGGCCGGTCATGAGGTCGGTCATCAGGCCATCGGTCATGCCGCGATAAGGCACGTGGGTCATTTCCAGATGGGTCATATGCTTGAACAGCTCGCCGGCGAGATGCGGCACCGTGCCGACGCCCGGCGACGCCCAACTGACCTTGCCGGGATTGGCCTTGGCGTAGGCAATGAAGTCCGGCAAGGTTTTGAATGTCGAGTTATTCGCGACGGCGATGATGTCGGGATAAGTCCCGATCAAGGACACCGGCGCGAAGTCGACCGCGGGGTTGAATCTCAGCGTCGAGAACAGAAAGGCTTGCACCTGGGGCGATCCCGGCGCGAGCAGCAAAGTGTAGCCGTCGGGCGGGGCATGGGCGACGGCGTCAAGCGCAAGCCTGGCGCCGGCGCCGGGCCGGTTTTCGACGATGACCTGCTGACCCCAAATATCCGACAAGCCATTGACGACGATGCGGGCCGCCAAATCGGCGCCGCCGCCGGGCGGAAAACCGACCACGAGCTTTACGACACGGGACGGATATGTATCCGCGCGCGCCGCACGCGCCAAAGGTGCAAGCGCGGCAGCACCGGTCAATTGCAAAAAACGGCGGCGCGGAAATTCCATGATGTTCCTCTTTGTTGAGGTCGATGCAGCCGATCACTCGGCCTTGAGGCGTGCGAACTTGACCACCTTGCCCCATTTCTCGGTTTCGTCGGCGATGACTTTTCTGAAGTCGCCGGGCGTGCCCGGCATGCCGTCGCCGCCCAGGTCAGCCAATCGCGCCTTGAATTTTGCATCGGTAAAGCCTGCATTGATCGCCTTGTTGAGCTTGTCGACAATATCGACCGGCGTGTCCTTCGGCGCGGCGATGCCTTCGAATGAGGTCGCCTCGTAGCCCGGCAGGACATCGCTGATCGGCGGCAGATCCGGCAGTGACGGCGTACGGGTCGCCGACGTCACCGCCAGCGCGCGAATTTTTCCGGCCTTGATGAACGGCAGCGCCGCCGCCGTCAGGTCGAACATGACTTGAATCTGTCCGCCCATGAGATCGACCAGCGCCGGAGCGTCGCCGCGGTACGGCACGTGCACCAGATTTACGCCGGCCATCATCTTGAACAACTCGCCGGCCACATGCAGCGTCGAGCCGACACCGCCCGAGCCCATGTTGATCTTGCCCGGATTGGCCTTGGCGTAGGCGATGAACTCCGCAACGGTTTTCGCCGGCACTTGAGGATTGACCACCATCACCTGCGGCACGCGAATGACGCCGGCGACCGGCGTCATGTCGCGCAGGAAATCGAAATTGAGATGCTGATAAAGCGTGATATTGATGGCGTTTGCACCAGTCACCAGAAGCAGCGTGTAACCGTCGGGCGCCGCCTGCACCACCGCCTCGGTGGCGATGTTGGTGCCGGCGCCCGGCCGGTTATCGACGACGAACTGCTGGCCGAGCCGCTCCGACAGCCATTCCGCCGTCAGCCGCGCCACGGTATCGGCGGCGCCGCCGGCCGCGAAGCCACAGAGAATATGCACCGGGCGCGATGGATAGGTGTCCGCGCGCACCGCGCGCGGCAGAACAGGCAATGCGGCAGCGCCTGCGGCGAGACGCAGAAAATTGCGGCGGCGAAGTCTCATGACGATGCCCCCTCCTTGCCACCCCGAGCGCGACCGAGGCTATAGGACTTAGGCGGCTGCGCGGAAGGGGTCGGCGGAATGCGCGGCACCGTGCCGCGCGGCCGCGCTATTATTGCGGCTCGATTTTCGCCGCCTTGACCGCTTGCGCGTAGCGGTCGGCCTCGGCGTGCAGAAAAGCCGCGAATTCGGCGGGCGACATATCGGACGGCTCGTAACCGGCCCGCACGATGGCGTCGCCGACGGCCGCCTCCTTTAGTACAGCGCGGATCGCGCCGTTGAGTTTGGCAATGATGTCCGGCGGCGTTTTTGCCGGCGCCAGCCAGCCCTCCCAGGAGCCTTCGATGTCAAAGCTCGGCAAGGTGTCGCGGATCGGCCGCACGTCGGGCAATTCGGGCAGCGGCTTCTTTCCCGTGAATCCGATCGCGCGCAGCTGACCGCTGGTGACGAAATTTGCCGCGGTCGGCGAAGCGAATGTCAGATCGACCGTGCCGGCAAGCAGCGCGGTCATGATCGGAGCTGCGCCGCGAAATGGCACGTGCTCCATCTCAATGCCGGCCTTGGCGCAAAACAGCGCCGCGGCCAGATGCAGCGTATTGCCGACGCCGGCCGAGCCGTAGAGCACACGGTGCGTTTTGGCGTAATCGATCAACTCGGCGATGGAGTGCACCGGCAGGCCCGGGCGCACCATGACCAGATAGCCGTCGCTGATGCCGATATTCGCGACCGGCGCAAAGTCGCGAAAGATATCGAACGGCAGCGTCTTGTAGACGCTCGGATTGACGACGAAAGCCGGCGGCACGTTCAATAACGTATAGCCGTCAGGATCGGCGGTCGCGACCGCCTGCATGCCGACGATGCCGTTGGCGCCGGTGCGGTTCTCGACGATCACGGACTGGTCGAGCGGCTTTTCGAGCGCGCCGGCGATAATGCGCGCGACGATGTCGGGCGCGCCACCGGGCGCGAACGGCACGATCAGGCGGATGGCGCGCGAGGGATATTGCTCGGCCGCCGCGGCGAGCGAAGTTACCGTAACGATGGAAAGGACAACCAGGGCGAGATGCCGTCCGGAACGGTGCGGCGCTGTCACGGCTTTAAGTCTCCCCAATCCCCGCTAGATTACCGAACCGGCGGCGTCGCGATGTTCCTAGCAGAAGCGCGCCGCCCAGGGAGCATCACAATGCGCGGCCAAGTCATGCGAAATTACATGCGAAATTGTCGCGCCATTATACCGGCCGTCCTGCTTGCTGCTTTCGTCGGCCTTTCCGCCACCGCGCAGACGCCGGGGGCGTTCGCCGGCAAGACGGTGACCATGTATATCGGCTTCGGCCCCGGCGGCGGTTACGACCTGTGGGCGCGTGTGGTCGCCCGCCATATCGGCGCGCACCTGCCGGGCAATCCGACCGTGAACCCGCAAAACCTGGAAGGCGCCGGCAGCTATCGCGCCGCCAATTTCATCTACAACGTGGCGCCCAAGGACGGCACCGCCATGGCGCTGATCGCGCGTGACGCCGTGCTCGGGCCGCTGACCGGCGCGCCGGGCGCGCAATTCGACGCCACCAAATTCTCCTGGCTCGGCACGCCGGCGATCGAAACCAACGTGTGCATCGCCTATCACACCTCGCCGGTGAAGACCGCGCACGATCTCACCGAAAAGGAGCTCGTCGTCGGCGACAACGGGCCCGGCACCGGCACCCACTCCTACCCGATCGCGCTCAACGCAATTCTCGGCATGAAATTCCGCATTGTCGGCGGCTATCCGTCATCGGCCGACGTGTTTCTCGCCATGGAGCGCGGCGAGGTGCAGGGCATTTGCGAAAGCCTCGACAGCATCAAGCTGCGCCGGCCCGACTGGATTGCGAACGGCACCATCTCGGTGCTGTTCCAAGGCGGCACCAGGCCCAATCCGGAGCTGAAGGACGTGCCGTTCGTGGTCGATCTGGCGCAAAAGCCGGAAGACAAGCAGGCGATCGAATTCCTCTATGCCGGCCAGGGTATTGGCCGGCCGTTCGTTGCGCCGCCCGGCCTGCCGCCAGACCGGTTGAAGATGGTGCAGGATGCTTTCACCGCGACCATGAAGGATCCGGACTTCATCGCCGAAACGAATTTGCGAAAATTGAACCTCGATCCGGCCGACGGCGAGCAGCTCGAAGCGCTGGTCAAGAAGACCTACGCCACGCCGAAGCCGATCATCGACCGGATCGCGAAATTGATTCAGTGAAGCCGCGGCCGCCGTTGCAGCCGCGCCTCGCGCAGGAACAGGAACAGCCCGGTCGTGACCACGATCGCCGAGCCGATGAGAAGGCTTAAGGTTGGAACGTCGCCCCAGACCAAAAAGCCGATCATGAGCGACCACACCAGCATCAGATAATAGAACGGCGTCACCGCCGCCGCCGGTGCCAGATGCAGCGAGCGGGTCCAGAACCATTGCCCGATCGCATTGGTGAAACCGGTGCCGAACATCAGCACCGCGTCGAGCGGCGTCGGCCAGCGCCAGCCGAAAAACAGCAAAAAACTGTGAAAGAACGCCAGCACGGTCAGCTGCCAGATCACCAGCGTATTGGCCGATTCCGTGCGCGTCATGCCGCGCACCGCGACCGTGACGCTGCCGTACATGATGGCATTGACCAACGCGAACAGAGCGCCGAGCGTCAGCGAATTGGCGCCCGGATTGGTGACGATCAGCACGCCGACAAAACCGATCAGCAGCGCCGCCCACCGCGCCGCGCCGGCCCGCTCCCTGAGCCAAACGATCGAAACCAAAGCGGCAAACAGCGGCGAGGAGAAATTGATGGCGACCGCGCCGGCGAGCGGCATCAGGCTGAAAGCCAGCAACAGCGACAATTGCGAGATCGACTGCGACATGCCGCGCAGGATGTGATCGCGCGGCCGTACCGTCGCGTACACCGACAGACCGGACACCGGCAGGATCATGGCGGCGCCGGTGATCAGCGAGGCCAGCGAGCGGAAAAACAGCGTTTCGCCGACCGGATAGATGCCGACCAGCCATTTGCTGGCGGCCGAAGCGCCCGCGAACAGAATGGTGGCGACGATCATCAACAGGATGCCGCGCGGCACGTCCTCGGTGCGGCCCATCACCCGCGCGGCCGGCGCGGCCGGCGCGACCGAGGAAGCGCCGCGCCTATCCGCCTGATTTTTGCCGGTGTGGCCGTCCATCCCTTGACCACGCTTTTTCGAATTCCGCGAGGTCTATTCCGCCCGCGTCTCGGGTCTAGGACGCCGCTGCCGGTTTGGCAATCAAGCGCGGCTTGACCGGAACATTTCGCCAACGGCCGGGGGTCAGGATTCGAATAACTGCGCGAAGAGCAATGTCCTCGCCGCGACGGTCGCAGCCGTCACTTCTTCAGGCTCATCAGATAGGCAACGACCTGCGTTATTTGATACTCGGCCAGGTCGGGATTCGGCATGCCGTTCGGCTCATCGAGGCCGCGATGGGTTTTCTTCATGAAATCCGTCAGCGATTGCGCGGTGACGTCCTTGCGCTGCATGATCGCTGCGAACGGCGGTGCCGGCGGATGCAGAATCGGCTGGGCGTGCTGATCGGGCGCCGCCAGATGACAAAAGGCGCAAATCTCGACCGCCAGGTGATGACCTTGGCTGACATCGTCGGCTGTGTTGCCTTGCTGGGACCACGCTGAGCTGGCCGCGAGGCAGAGCGCCAGAAAACCGGTTGATGCACTTCGCATGAGAGTCCTACTTCGAGTGTTGCTCAATGACCCATGCTCGCAAATATGGCTTGAGAACGTTTGCCCATATTGATCTCGGTCAATGCCCTTCGGCAAGGCGGCCTAGAAGATATTTAACTGACATTCTTCTGGAGAAGCGGGTGGAATGGGGCGACGATCGGATATTCAAAGTGTCGCACAACAAAACTTTTGGCGACGTATTATGATTTCACGCGGCGCACTTATCCGAAATGAGCCCGCAGGATCGTCACAACAACACTCAACAGCACGAGAGCGACAAAGCCCCAAAATATCCGCCCCCACGCTTGATGACCGCCGCCATAGACAGGCGATTTTTTGGACTTCCCGTTCATCAAGCGACTGCCACTTCGGTGGCCACTAAGCAGCCGATCCCACTGATCCTACCAGCGGCCGATGGCGGATTGCCATGTAGCTGGTCACGGGAATTATCAAAGCCGCGGCCAGGCCGTAAGCGACCATAAATGCGAAGTTCAATGCGTAGTAGCCATCGGCGGAAAGTGCGTAGTCAAAAATGCCGTCGTATTCACTCATTTTCAGGCTCCTGAAGGCGAATTTGATCGCTCGGCTACGATCTTTATGCTGCAATGCAACATAATTATGGCAGCGCAGCATAAAATCCAACTACCGAGGAATGCTTCGTAATATCGGGCGGAAACTTTCCTTCCAGAGGCGCGCCAACTCGCCTGTTGACCGAGCCTTGTACTTTTCTTGTTTTGTTCTCAGGCTCAGGACGATGACGGACAGCGCCATACGCTGGGGCTGCGATGCAGCGCTTTACTCGCGGCTTGGGAAAGCGGTAGCTAAAATTATTCCGGGAAGGACTTGTTTTCCCGGTGCATAAATTCGCGTGCCGCTGGTTCAAGCCAGCCAAAAAAGGCCGAAGGATTTATCTTTGCATACCTGAAGATTGCCGCCACCAGCTCGTCGATCTCCTCCAAGCAGAGTTCATATCTCGGCGTCGAGGCTGCGGCCGCGCCACCACCGCTTTGCATCGCCCTTCTGTCCTTTGTGATATCAACCGTGAGCAATGCGCCCTCATCAAAGATTTTGTCTGGATAGCGGATATCCGAACGGTTCGCCTCTTTGACGATCTTTAACAACTGCTCGCCCTCGTCCTCATCATCCATGATTGCGTCTAACACGGCTTCCCAAAGAGCAGACATATCTTTGTCTTCCGGCTCTACGCCTGAGGCATTAATTGCCCAGTCAGCGATTGTCCGTGTAACTTTCGGCGAGGGATCGTCGATCTTTTCATTCTTTCCCCTTTTCTTGCGTTTCTTCTGAACAGCCTCTACGTGGGCGTCCACGTTGCCTTTCATTTTCTTTTCAAGCGTATCGCCCAGAACTTCAATCGGTATTGAAAATAAGCGGTCGATCGCCGCGAATGTCCGTCGCAGCGGAATGGGAACGCCAGCAAGATTTATTGTGAAGCCGGGCACGTGACTAGCCGGCGCGTTTGGCATATGAACGCCGGACGCAGCCGGCAAACCAATTTTTCCGCCTTCGTTATCGTTGGGCATCCGCGTTTCCCCAGTTAGCTCCTTCTAGTTCTCCGCGTATGTTATAGTAGCCCTACAAAGATTCCAGCAGCGGTTGCACTCGGAAAGAAGCGTGCCGCGAACCTCAAAAAGCGCCTCGGCAAAGACAGGCTTAGCCAACACATGCGCAATGTCGCGCTTAAGCGAGGTGCGCTCAAAGAGCTAATAAATTCCCTTTCCAGGTTCGTGATCGCCGAGCCGAAAAGAGCCAAAAATTTCGGCTCATTCAAAGAGTGCCCGCAAAATGGCGCGCTCGGAGAGATTCGAACTCCCGACCCTCAGATTCGAAGTCTGATGCTCTATCCAGCTGAGCTACGAGCGCGGCAGGTGCACATTAGTGCATGATCCGGGAAAAAGCATGTCCTTGATCCGGGCATCAACGCGCCGCTACGGCAAATGAAACATGATCAGCTGATCGGTGGTGCCGCCGCCGCCCGGCTCGAGCGAGCCGCCGACGAAATAGGCGTTGTCGCCGATCGCTGCGCCGCCAAAACCGTGCCGGCCGTGCGGCATCGGTGCCAGCGCCGTCCAGCGATCGGTTTTCAGATCAAAACCTTCGTTCTCCGGGAACGTGTGGTCGGGCGGCAGTTCGCCGCCGAGCACCAGGATCATGCCGTGGTAATAGGCGCCAGCCAGGCCGCTGCGCGGCGTCGGCAGCGGTTCAGCCGACGTCCATTTGTCGGTCGCCGGATCGTACACTTCGTGCAGCCCGGTGCGGTCGACCGGTCCCTTGAAGCGGCCGCCGATGACGTGGATTTTTCCGTCCACCGCGATGACAACCAAATGGTCGCGCGGCGTCGGCAGCGGCGCCGCTTCGCTCCATTGGCCGGTTTGCGGATCGTAGACCTCGTGGGTCGCCACCACGACGCCGTCGAGGCCACGGCCGCCGATGACGTGAATCTTGCCGTCGACGGTGGCGGCGCACACCGAGCCGCGCGGCCCTTTCATCGGCGGCAGCACGCGCCACGCGTCGGTTTTGGGATCGTATTCGAAGGCGCCGGTACCGGCGCCCTTGTGCACCGAGCCGACGAAACCGCCGAAGGCGTAGATCTTGCCGGCCGCTACCGCAACGCCGAGATGATCGCGTCCCTCGGGCAATGGCGCGCGGGCGCGCCAGGAATCGGTGGCCGGGTCGTATTCGTCGTGATAGGGGCCGGCGGTGCCGCTCACCGAGCCGCCAATCGCATGCAGCTTGCCGTCGAGCGCGACCGCGGCGACCTCGGCGCGCGGCGCGGGTAACGGAGCCTTCATGGTCCAGCTGCCCGGTAACGTGCCGGGCGGCGATTGCCCGTTCACCGTGGCGATGGAGGTCAAGCTCCACGCCAACCCTGCAAGCAGCACGGTGCCGATCACAAGAACACGTTGCGATGCAACAGAGATTTTGCCGGCCAAGGTGTTCTCCATTTTCCTCCCCGCGTGCGAATGTTTATCGCGCGACCGTCGCGGTTGATTGACACTCTCTCATCCACGCTTGGCGACCGCAGCAAAAATCTTGCGGCTTAAGGCCGAGCTTTGAGAGTTCCCGCCCATGCCGGGTTCGCCTAGGTGGTATGTGCCGGCCCGTGGTCCAGGAACCTCGCCGGTCAGCCTCCCGTTGTTGGTGACCAGACGATCGATAGACGGAGGACTTTCATGTCGGACTATCGGAACTCGGATTACGACTACCGCAACGATCCGTTGCGGCGCGACCCGGCCTACGATCCCGATGCGCGCGCCATGAATGCGACCTGGGGATGGATCGCCGCGGCCGTGTTCATTGTCGTGGTGCTGGCGGTTGCCTTTGGCATCGGCCATGAGCCCAGCCAGTCGGGTCCCAATACGGCGTCCAATGATGTGATACCGCCTGCGGCGACACGCATGGCGCCGCCGCTCACACCGGCGCGGCCGACAAGCCCGCCCGCAGCCACGCCGGCGCCGGTCACGCCGACGCCGAACTCGCCCGCGGCGGCCCAGTAAAAAAGCAAACGGCCAACGGCCCCGGCTCGCTGCCGGGGCCGTTGCGTCAGTCTGAAATCTCGCGCGCGATGTCGAGCGGCGCGCGCGTCACCGTGACTCCGCCTGCGCCGCTCAAGCGTATGACATTGACGGTGCCGGCATATTCCGGCGAGCCGGAATAATAGGCCGGCACCACACCGTTGCCGACGCGCACGGCGCGATTCCAATGGCCGAGCGCCACGTAATCGGCGCCGGTCGCGGCGATTTCGTCGTCACCGATCAGCCAGGACGGCCGCGGGCCGATGCCGCGGTCGGGCTTTGGTTCGTAATGGCCGTGCGCCATGGCGATGAGCCAGCGGCTGCGCCGCGTGCGCACCGTTTCGAACGGAATCATGTCGTCATAGTCGCGGTGGGGCCGGCCCCAGACTTCGAGCGACAGATTTGGAAAAGAAATCGCTTCGTCGTGGGTGACGCCGATGACGTGCAGGTTTTTCACCGCGGCAAGCGGTCCGCCGCGATAGATCGCACTGGCGATGGCCGGATCGTGATTGCCGGGCAGGATGACCACAGGCAGCGCCGCAGCTTCAATCACCGCCGCCGCCCGTTCGATCAGGTTTTGCGGCACGCGATGGCTGTCAAAAGTATCGCCGGCGAGCAGCACCACGTCGGCTGCAAGATCGCGCGCCGCCTCCAGCACGCAGCCGAGTCCGGCGGTGCCGTCGCCGCCGTGCAGCCGCGCCGTGTAATCGTGATCGACGTGCAGGTCGGAGCTGTGAACGACGACGACGTCGCGGCTGGGCGGTTGAGGCATGCAAGGTTAAGCGTGGACTCTACCCCCAACCTTTACTGCACGCGCAACAAAGATGCCAACGATTAAGTCTTAGGCCCGACATCAACCCGTCGCGGACATGCCCGTGCGCCGGACGTGGCCGACGAATTTGGCGCCGATTTCATAGCCGAGGCGCCAGACCACCCGGTAGATGCGCTCCTTGGCGCCGATATCGTCGCCGGTGAGCAGCAGGACAAAATCGTCCGGCACGTCGAAGCCCTCGACATGCAGCCGCACGCCGCCGTCGGAGATGTCGGTGATCAGGCAATCGCGCGGCAAGGTGCCGCTGCCGAACTGCATTTTTGCCACCCGGTTGATATGGCGGCGCCGCGACCGGCGGCGCTCCTCCACGGACGGCGAGCTTCTCGGCTTCAACGCATTCATGCGCACCGCCTTCTGTGTTGCGGTCGCGCGCAAGCTTCGGCGACCCCGGCTACCCTCGAGCAAAATGGGTAACACTCGGCGATTGCGGCGCCGCTAAGAGGCTCGCTGGCATTTGCTTCGCATTTTCTTGAAATTCGAGATTTGTCGGGTCCGGCGGCGTGCTACTTCTCGAACGCCGGATCGATCGGCACGCGGTAACCATTGGCGAGCCGGTTGGTCTCGTTGGCCATGCCGACCACGGCCATCAGCTCGCCGAACATCGCTTCCGACATGCCGGCCTTGCGCGCCGCGGCGCCATGGCTGGCGATGCAATAGCCGCAGCCATTGGTCACGCTGACCGCGAGGTAGATCATCTCCTTGGTCACCGCATCGAGCGCGCCCGGCGTCATGATCTCCTTGACGCTGTCCCAGGTGCGCTTAAGCGATGCGGGATCGTGCGCCAGATATTTCCAGAAATTGTTCACGTCCTCGACCTGCCGGGTGCGTTTGATGTCATCGAACACGGCACGGACTGCGGGTATGGCGTCGCGGTATTCGATCGGACCGGGTGCGCTCATGACAATGTCTCCTATGAAGGACCGCGTTTGCGCGGCACGTTAGCGGGGCTTAAGCCTTCGCACCACCGAGGCGCCAATTGACCAGGAACACGCCGACGACGCAGATCGCCATGCCGACGAGCGCCAACGGCGCCAGGCGCTCGTCGAACAGGAGCCACGCCATCAGCGCCGTCACCGGCGGGGTCAAGTAGAACAGGCTGACCACCCGGGTCGCCGCGGCGCGGCGGATCAGGAAATACAACAGCCATATCGCGCCGAACGACAGCACGAAAACCAGCCAGCCGAGCGCGAACAGAAACTGCGGCGTCCAGTGCACCACGCGCGTCTCGAAGGTCAACGCCGCCAACATGAACATGACTCCTGCGGTCGCATATTGCACACACAATGCCGGCCGCCAGTCGATGCCGCCGCCAAACCGCTTCTGGTACAGCGTGCCGACGGTGATGCCGATCAGCGCCACAATGGCGAACAGCCACGCCAACGGCGTGGTTTCGCCGGTCGCCATCTTCTCGTGCACGATCAGATAAACGCCGGCGATGCCGAGCAATAGCCCGAGCCATTGCCGCGGCAATACCCGCTCGCCGAGCCAACGATTGGCGAGGGTCGAAGTCAGCACCGGCTGCAGGCTGACCACGAGCGCGATCAGGCCGGCGGACAGCCCGTTCTCGATCGACGCGAACACGCCGCCGAGATAAAAGCCATGCACCAGGGTGCCGGTCACGGCGCTGTGGAACAAGCCGGCGCGGTCCGGCCATTTTGGCCGGGTGAGCACGATGACGACGGCGAGCAGCAGCACGACCGCGATCATGCGCAGCGACAAAAATGTCATCGGCCCCGCATAAGCCAAGCCGAATTTGGCGCCGATGAATCCGGACGCCCACAACACGACAAACACGGCGGGCGCCGAAAAGATGGCGAAGTCTTCAAGTGTACGTGGCATTCCTACTTGTCGGTCTTGCTGCGCTATCCTGGCCATAGGCGATGTGGTCGGCCGTGTCGACGATGGCGCCGGCACCGGCGCCGGTCGCCGAGAAGACGGCCTTGATGGAATTGCGTCGGCCTGCCTGCTTGCGGCGTAGGCCGGGGCCGCGCCGTTGCGACCGCGCGGTAATTCCTCCGTAACCCAACCTTGGCATCCTGTTCGCGATCTGTTCTGATCGACAGTGAGTCGCGAGCGGGAGGAAGACGGCGTCGATGACCGCGTCGTATTTGGCGAAACTCAATCCGCAGCAGCGCCGCGCCGTCGAGCACGGCGGTACGGCGCTGGCCGAGGCCGGCCCGCTTTTGATCATCGCCGGCGCCGGCTCCGGCAAGACCAACACGCTGGCACACTGCGTCGCGCATCTGATCATCAACGGCGCCGATCCGCGCCGCATCCTGCTGTTGACGTTCTCGCGCCGCGCCGCGGCCGAAATGGCGCGCCGGGTCGAGCACATCACGGCGCAGGTGTTTCGCGAGCGCGCCATGGCGCTGACCGAGGCGATTGCCTGGTCCGGCACCTTCCATGCCGTGGGCGCGCGGCTATTGCGCGAACTTGCCGAGCGCATCGGGCTCGATCGCGCGTTCACGATTCACGACCGCGAGGATTCGGCGGACTTGTTGAACCTGCTCCGCCACGATCTCGGTTATTCCAAAACCGAAAAGCGTTTCCCGGCCAAAGGCACTTGCCTTGCCATCTATTCGCGGGCCGTCAATGCCGAGAGCCCGCTCGACGACGTGCTGCAATCGGTGTTCCCGTGGTGCGCCGGCTGGGAAGCGGAATTGCGCGCGCTGTTTTCGGCCTATGTCGAAGCCAAGCAGCATCAGCATGTACTCGATTACGACGATCTCTTGCTCTATTGGTCGCACATGATGGCGGAGCCGGCGATCGCCGCCGAGGTTTCGAGCCGCTTCGACCACGTGCTGGTCGACGAATATCAGGACACCAACCGGCTGCAGGCGGCGATCCTGTTGGCGCTCAAGCCGAACGGCCGCGGCTTGACCATCGTCGGCGACGATGCGCAATCGATCTATTCGTTTCGCGCCGCCACCGTGCGCAACATTCTCGATTTCCCCGGCCAGTTCAGCCCGCGCGCCGACGTCATCACACTCGAGCAGAACTATCGCTCGACCCGGCCGATCCTGGCTGCCGCCAACGCCGTGATCGAATTCGCCGACGAGCGCTTCACCAAGAATCTCTGGTCGGACCGCGCCTCGACCGAGCGGCCGCAGCTCGTTTGCGTCGCCGACGAGACCGGCCAGGCGCGCTATGTGGCCGATCAGGTTTTGCAGAACCGCGAAGCCGGCATGGCGCTCAAGGCGCAGGCCGTGCTGTTTCGCGCCTCGCACCACTCCGGCCCGCTCGAAGTCGAGCTGACGCGACGCAACATCCCCTTCGTCAAATTCGGCGGCCTGAAGTTCTTGGAAGCGGCCCACATCAAGGACGTGCTCGCCGTCCTGCGCTTTGCCGAAAATCCGCGCGACCGCGTCGCCGGCTTCCGCGCCATTCAGCTTCTGCCCGGCGTTGGACCGGCCACGGCGGCCCGCGCGCTCGATTGCCTCTCGGGCGACGATAGCCGGATGCAGGATCTCGCCGGCTTCAAACCGCCCGCCGCGGCGCAGGCGGAGTGGCCGGCCTTCGCCGATGCGCTGCGGCTGGTGCGCAGCCGATCGGCCGGTTGGCCAGCCGAGATCGAGCTGGTTTGCCGCTGGTATCAGCCGCATCTCGAGCGCATCCACGACGACGCAGTCGTGCGCCAAGCCGACCTCATTCAGCTCATGCAGATCGCGCAAAATTATTCGAGCCGCGAGCGATTTCTGACCGAGCTCACCTTGGACCCGCCGGACGCGACCAGCGACGAAGCCGGCGTGCCGCTGCTTGATGAGGATTATCTGATCCTGTCGACCATTCATTCGGCGAAAGGCCAGGAATGGAAGGCGGTGTACGTCCTCAACACGGTCGACGGCTGCATCCCGGCCGATCTTTCGACCGGCAGCAAGGCCGAAATCGAGGAGGAACGGCGGCTGCTCTACGTCGCCATGACGCGCGCCAAAGATCATCTGCACCTGATTGTGCCGCAGCGTTTTTATGCGCACACCCAGCGGGCCTACGGCGACCGCCACATGTATGCGTCGCGCACGCGCTTCATCCCGTCCGAGATTTTGTGCCATTTCGAACGCCGCGCTTGGCCGCTCGCTGACGCCACGCCAGAGGCCAAGGTCGCCGCCGCGCCGATCGACATCGGCTCCCGCATGCGCCGGATGTGGCGCTGATTGCCGATTGTCGGCGGCGCGCCGGCGGGGCACACTCGCGAGCGAACCAAGAGCGAGACCCGCCATGCCGAAGACACCCGACTATTTCGCCGGCAAGACCATCGTCATCACCGGCGCCGGCAGCGGCATCGGCCGCGCCACCGCGCTTATCTTCGCCCGCGAGCACGCCAATGTGGTGTGCGCCGACATCAACGAAGACGAAGCCCGCGCTACCGCCGAACAGGTCAATGGCGCCGGCAGCCAGGCACTGGCGCTCAAGGTCGACGTCACCTCGCGCGCCCAGGTCGACGCCATGGTGACCCGCGCCATCACGGCCTTCGGCCGCGTGCATTTCCTGTTCAACTCGGCGGGAGCCGCGATCCGCCGCGCCAAGTTCTTGGAGATCGACGACGCGCTGATGCAAAAGACCTTCGATCTCAACGTCAACGGCACGCTCTACGGCATGCAGGCGGTGCTGCCGCACATGCTCAAGAACAAGGAAGGCGTCATCGTCAACATGGCGAGCATGGCGCACCGTCGCGGCGGCCCCGGATCTTCGGTCCATTACGCCGCGGCCAAGGGCGCGGTGGTGTCGATGACCTTGGGCGTGGCGCGCGAGTTCGCCGCCCAAGGCATCCGCGCCTTGTCGATCTCGCCCGGGCCGATCAAGACGCCGTTCCAGGACGCGGCCGGCTCTTCAGCCGAACTGGTGCAGCGCTTCCTCGAAGACATACCGATGAAACGCTTCGGCGAGCCGGAAGAGATCGGCGAACTGGTGCTGTTCATGTGCTCGGACGCCTGCCCGTTCATGACCGCGGACACGGTCTATGTGAACGGCGGCGGCGGCTGGCGGTGAAACGGCACGTTATGACGGCGCTTTTTCCTCGGCCAGCTCCAGCAAGTCGCGCGTGCGGGTGACGCCCTTCGGCCAAGCCTGGTCGTAATCGGCAACGAGACCCTTGAAGGCTTCCGATTTCAGCGCCGCGTCGAGCCGCGCCATGTTGGGAAACTGATAGACTGCGTAGTGCACGCCCTTGTCCACCGCGCTCCAGAACCGCCAGCATTTCTCCGCCTTGAACTCGTCGAGCGCCATCGGCAGATGATGCGTCGAATACCAATGATCGAATTTCTGCCGCAACGGCTCTTCGACCACCGAGCGGACCATGAAATAGGCTTTGGGCATCGTTCCCCCTTACTCGCCGCGGATGCCGGCGGCCTTGATGATCGGCCACCATTTCTCGATCTCGGCCTTGTGGAACGCGGCAAGCCCGGACGGGGTCTGCTGCACGCGAGGCGCGATATCGAGCCCGAGCTCGGCGAACCGCATGCGCACTTTCGGATCGGCCAGCGCCTCCACCATCGCATCGTTGAGTTTTGCGATGACGGCCCGCGGCGTCGCCTTGGGCGCGAACAGGCCGAACCATCCCGACATGTAGAGCCCGGGCACGCCGGCTTCGTCGGAGGTCGGGATATCCGGGATCGCGCCGGAACGTTGCGGCGACATATTGACGATGGCCTTGATGGCGCCGGCGCGGATCTGCGGCAGCGTTACCGCGCCTTGCGCGACCAGAAGGTCGACCTGGCCCGAGATCAGATCGGTCATCGCCGGACCGGCGCCGCGATAGGGAATGAACAGCACTTTGGTGTCGGTGAACTTTTGCAGCAATAGCCCGCTCACCTGCGCCGCCGCGTTCTGATTGACGAATTTGGCGTCGCCGGGATTTTGCTTCATCCAGGCGACCAGCGCTTTCAGATCGTCCGCCGGCAGCGCCTTCTTGGCGACCAGAAGCTGCGGATTGAGCGAAATCAACCCGATCGGCTCGAAATCCGTCTGCAGATCGTAGTTCAGATTGTAGATGATGCTGCCGACATGGGTGTCCCACTGGCCGATGTCGATGGTGTAGCCGTCGGGCGTGGCGCGCGCGAGCCGCCCGACGCCGATCGAGCCGCCGGCGCCGCCGATATTCTCGACGATCACCGGCTGACCGAGGAAAGCGCCCATCCTATCGGCGATGATGCGCCCGGCAACGTCGGTCGAGCCGCCCGGCGGGAATGGCACGATCAGCGTGATCGGGCGGGTCGGAAATTCCTGCGCGTGAACTGGTGCGCTGGCGGCAACAATCGCCAGCGCGATGGCAATGAAGAGTTTTTGCAAGTGACGATCCTTCCAAAGGCCGACCAAGACGGGGCATATTTCTGGGCGGATCATAGGCCATCCCCGGCGCGCTTTACAGGCCGCAGCTCCGCAAGTTTGCCAAATACTTCGATGAAACGATCGACGTCCGCCTCGTCGTTATAAACATGCGGGCTGATGCGCAGGCGGCCGAGGCGCGGGGCGACGTAGACGTTTTCGGCGGCGAGTTGCGCCACAAGGTCATGCGGCATGCCTTGCGGAAACGCCAGGCTCAAAATGTGCGGCGCCCGCATGCGCGCGTCGGGGATGTCCATGCCCGATCCTCGTAAACCCGCGGCGAGGCGTGCGGTCAGCATGGCGAGGCGCTCGACGATCGCGGGGCGGCCCCATTGCGCCATCATCTCCATGCCGATGGCCGCCATTTCCATGGAGATGAAATGATCGCGCTCGCCCATGTCGAAGCGCCGCGCATCGCCGACATAGCGCGTGTCTGTGAAGTAGACATCCTGCTCGGCGCGCACGGCGCGCCGGCCGTAGCTCGTCTGCTCCAAGGGAATGCCGCCCTGGTGGCGCTTGGCGACATAAAGAAACGCGCGCGCGTAAGGTCCGATGAGCCACTTGTAGGTCGGAAAGACCAAAAAGTCTGGATCGAGCTTTTGCAAATCGAGATCGAATACGCCGGCACTATGGGTAGCGTCCACCAACAATGCGGCGCCGCGCGCGCGCAGCGCCGGCGCCACGCGGCCGAGATCGACGGCACCTCCGTCGGACCAGTGCACCGACGAAATCGAAGCGATGGCGATCGGCGCCGCTCCAGGCTGCTCGATTGAATGCAAAACCGCCGCCGTCCAATCGCCGTCGTCCGGCCGGCGCACGGTTTCGACGGTGAAGCCGCCCTCCCCTGCGCGCGTCAGCCATTCCAGCACCGCGGAGGAGTGATCGTCTTGCAAAACCAGGACGCGCGAGGCGGCGGGGACGTCAAACAGCTTTGCGGCGGTGGACACGCCATAGCCGACCGACGAGATTAGCGCGACGTCGTCCGGCGCGGCGTTGATCAGCGCCGCCGCGGCTTTACGCACGCGGTCATATTGCTGCGCGGCGAATTCGTTATCGAACAGCCACGGCCGGCCCTTGCGCGCCACCGCGGCGCGGCCGGCCTCGAGCGTCCGCAGCGGCAGCGGGCTATAGGACGCGGCATTGAGATAACAGACATCGCGCGGAATATCGAACAACGCCCGTTGCGATGACAGCATCTGGCCTTACCCTTTGGTGCGACGGTCCCGCGCGTTCAAGCCATACCGCGCATCAATCGGAGCATTTATCTTGATAGTTCGACACCGCGGATTCAAAATCGTCCTGCGCGGAGTGCAACGTCGAGAATTCCGAAGAACAGTCATCGTGGCCTTTGCTATCGGACACGCACTGTCCATAATGGCGCAGCGCACTGGAAACGTCGCTCCGGGCCGAATTGTAGTGGTCGAGCGCATCTCGGCATTCGTCGGTATCGCTTCGCGCCGCGCTGCCGCACAGCGCCAAGAAAATTCCGCAAACCATGGCGGTCGCCCGAAAACTCATTGCAAGCCTCCCTCTTCCTTATCGTGCACCACATTAGCTTCCCCCGAAAAGAGGGGCGAATCCGTTCGGGCGGCACGGTTGTCCGCCGCCACGCGCGAAAGCGCCGACGGCAAGACCAAGCACCATCGTTCTCGCGATGCGGTCGGCATCCGAGGCATGCGGCAAGCGGCACGAAAACGGCACGAAACGTCTGCTTTCGAGCGATCGTGGAGCGAAGCCGGCGGTGGAATCCGGCCTTTCATCCCGATCCAAGCCCGCAAAGCCAAGAAAGAAAATAAAGAAAGAAGGAAGGCGGAACGCCGACAGACGCGTAGTCCACGATCCGCGCTTCGGCGCGGCGCGCGCTGATCGCAGCGCGCTCGCCTGTCGGCGTTCCACCACGGCGCTTGCTGCAGCGAACGAACGCCACAGCTCAACTCCAGCCACGCGCTTCCTGTGACGGTACTAGGTAGGAACGGGCGTTACCCGCTCCCGGCCGTCGTCCAGTGCAGCGACTTAGCGCGGACCGGTCATAGTGCCGGCCGGGCGTGTTTGCCGGAGCCGCCCGGGAGCGGCGGTGACGAGCCGCCGCCCGCAGGAGCCGCCCCGCTCCGTCAGCCGGTAGCACCGGCTGACGTCCCTTAAAACGAGCGGGATTGTTGGGGCCATATGCGCTGGCATTTCGGCTGTCAATATATTCCTAGAACCCGGAATTCACGCCGTTAAATCAGGACCTTATGCGCATCCCTATTTGCGCGCCGCGCACGTGCTGCGTAGCATTCAAGAAATTTCAGGAGAAAAGATTCGCAAAGCCGACTTTGCGCGTGCTTTGACGCCCAGCTGACCTGCTTCAAGCAGATTCAAAACTGCTGCTATGCAGCCATCTTCCCTTAAATCGCACGGTCAACCGCAAGCGCAGAAAGAATTTGAAGTCAAGGATCGCCTTCGGCGACCGGACGCGTAATCAAGCACGCAATCGAAAACATCGCGCTCACGTCGGCGGCAGCACGGCCACCACATCGACCTCGTAAATCGCCTTCTCGTCGGTCAGCGCGCCAACCTGGATCATCGTCGAGGCCGGCATGCGCGACGGGTCGAAATATTTGAGCCGGATATCGCGCATCATGCGGAAGTGCGCCTGCAGGTCGATGAAATAATGGCAGAGTTTTACAACGTGCTCGAAGCCGCCGCCGGCCGCGCCAAGCGCACCCTTGATGTTGAGAAAGGCCTGCTCCGCCTGCGCCCGGAAATCGCCCGGCGCGCCGACAATCTTGTTATCGATGTCGCGGCCCTGCTGGCCGGCGATGTAGACGATGCGCCCCGGCCCAGTCGCCTCGACCGCGTGATTGAAGCCCGGGTTCTTGAAACTTGTCGGCGGATTGAGAAAGCGCAGGTTTCCCGCCGCGCCGCCCGGCACCCCTTGCGCCAGCGCGTCGGCGGTTGCGGCGCCGAGGCGGCGACGACGGCTGCGCCGGTGACGATGCGGCGGCGCGATAAGTTGTCGTCGTTTGGCGCTATGGCTTGCGAGTCTAAATCTGGTCGCGTTGACATTTCTATGCTCCTTCGCTGATGAAGCGACTTAATCCCGCAAGTCATCCATGGAAAGCAATCGGCAGATGGATATAAGAAATCTTATGAAGCGCGCACTTCTGCACCTGCTTTAAGTTCTTGCAAAATTTGGCCAAACTGAATTGGCTCACCCTCTGATCTCATCACCTCACGCATGGCTCGAAATAAAAGGAATAATGGAGGCCTTACATTCATTTCCTCGAACGTTATCACTTCCGGCCACCGGTCGAGCGCCACTATTGCTTGATCGATATGACCGAGTTCCGCGTCGAGATTAATCGCATCTAAGTTCGGGACGCTCCTTAGAAGGTGCGCAAATCCCACAAGAAGTATAGTCCCGTAGAATTTCGCAACATTATGATAGTATCCTCCCATGTGAGACGCAGAGAATTTCACATTTCTCAATTGCTTTTTATTCCCCTTTTTGGTGATCCTTCCCCACCCCATTCGCATCAACGCACCTGGATTAAAATGTACAAAATTTGACGTGAGAAAATATATGAAATCGTAAGTTGCCGGCAGACCAACGGCGCGAGCCATGCTGGCTACTGTCGGCACACCAGCGAACCCTAAACCCTTTGAAGCGACAATAAGATTATCTCGGGCGCCCTTCACCCTTGA
>JBEKKM010000050.1:0-27674 GCA_050010715.1 Xanthobacteraceae bacterium
GCCAGAGCAATGAGGTCGGCGACGCTGTGTATGTCGCTGTCGGGATTGACGACCAGCACCACGGCTCCTTGGGAGAGCAGCGCGATCGGCGCCAGATCCCGCTGCATATCGAAGGCCGCGTTGGGATTGATGATCTGGTTGATGATAATGGACAAGGTTGCCAGGAACAGCGTGTAGCCATCCTTGGCGGCGTGTGCGACATAATCGGCGGCGATGCTCGATCCGCCGCCCGGCTTGTTCTCGACCGCGATTTGCTGGCCGAGCAGCGGTCCCATGCTTTCGCCCAGCAGGCGCGCGGTGACGTCGGCCGCCGCCCCCGGCGTGAAGCCCACGATGAGATGGATAGGACGTGTCGGATAGTCTTCCGCCCAAGCCAAGCGCGAAACCGCCGGCAGCGCGCCTGCGCCGGCCGCCAAATGCAAAAATCTGCGGCGGGGAAGCTTCATCGTGATCTCCCACGAGCATTGGCGCCTTCCGCGAACGCAGAAAGTGCCCCGAGAACCAAACGTCGAAATATTTCAGAAGTGCTCGCCTGCCGCGGCAAAGTCGCTGCCTTTGATTCCACGGAAGCCGGCAAGTTCCGCTGGCAGCTCTGCGACCAGCCTAGCCCATTTGCCCAGGCGCGCGAAGCGGCGAGATGTCGCCGCTTGGGTCCGGTTCAGCGTTTCTTCTCCGCCAACGATCTGGCGCGAATTTTTGCGATCGTCGTCGTCGGCGTGATGGCTTCGCCGTCGATGGCCAAGCGGATGATCGCCGGCTTGCCGCAGCCTTGCGCCTGCTTGAATGCGTCAGGGAAATCCTCGGTGCGCTCGACCGAGACGCCGAAGCCGCCGAAGGCGCGCGCGTAGGCCGGAAAATCCGGATTGCGCAATTCGGTCGCCGAGACGCGGCCGGGATATTCGCGCTCCTGATGCATGCGGATGGTGCCGTACATGCCGTTGTCGGCGATGATGGTGACGAACGGCGCGCCGTATTGCACGGCGGTGGCGAATTCCTGGCCGTTCATCAGAAAGTCGCCGTCGCCGGCGAGGCACACCACCGGCCGGTCGGGATGCAGCCGCTTCATCGCCAATGCCGCCGGCACGCCATAACCCATCGAGCCCGAGGCCGGGGCGACATGCGAGCCGAAGCGGCGGAAGCGGAAGAAGCGGTGAATCCACGCCGCATAATTGCCGGCGCCGTTGCACAGGATGGCGTTGGGCGGCAGATATTCGCGCAGCCACACCATGACCGCGCCGAAATTGACGCCGCCCGGCTGCTCGGTCGGCATTTCCGTCCATGCCAGATAATCGGCGTGGGCAGCTTCGGCCTGCCCGGGCTGCGCCTCTTTCAAATCGAGATTGTCGAGCGCCGCGGCGAACGCGGTCGGCGTCGCGTGAATGGCGAGATGCGGACTGTAGACGCGGCCGAGCTCTTCGGCGCCCGGATGCACGTGGACGAACGGTATCTGCGGGCGGGGAATGTCGAACAGCGTATAGCTCTGCGACGGCAATTCGCCGAGCCGGCCGCCGACCATGATGACGAGATCGGCCGCCTTGATGCGCTCGAGCAGCTTTGGATTGGGACCGATGCCGAGATCGCCGGCGTAGCAGGGATGCAACGCGTCGAACAAATGGCCGCGGCGGAACGTGGTGCATACCGGCAGCGCATATTTCTGCGCAAAGCGGCCGATGCCGTCGCTGGCCGCTTGCGACCAGCGGCTGCCGCCGAGCAGCATGATCGGCGCGTGGGCGCCGGCGAGCATCTGCGCGAACTTCGCCATCTCGGTATCGCCGGGCGAGGTCTCGATCAGCGCGAACGGCGGCGCATCGGACACGGCGATGCGCTCGACCAGCATGTCCTCGGGGATGCCGACCACGACCGGCCCCGGCCGGCCGTTGGCCGCGGTGTGGAAGGCGCGCGACACGATCTCGGGCACGCGCGCCGGATCGTCGATTTCGGTCGCCCATTTGGTCATCGAACCGAAATAAGCGCGGTAGTCGACCTCTTGAAATGCTTCGCGCTCGCGCATTTCGCGCGCCACCTGGCCGACGAACATGACGAGCGGCGATGAATCCTGTCGCGCGATGTGGATGCCCGGCGAGGCATTGGTGGCGCCGGGCCCGCGGGTGACGAAACAGACGCCAGGCTGGCCGGTCACCTTGCCGACCGCTTCCGCCATCATGCAGGCACCGCCCTCCTGGCGGCAGACCGTGACCGCGAGATCGGCGTCGTGAAACGCATCGAGCACCGCCAGATAGCTCTCGCCCGGCACGCAGAAGACGTGGCGCACGCCGTGGATGCGCAATTGGTCGACCAGCACCTCGGCGGCGGAGCGCATATTGTCCTTGGCGCGCATGGGCGTCTCCTTTGCGGTCCCTGCCCTTTTTATTCATGGCAGGTGCGGGATACCGTCAGGCCGGTGCACTATCTAAAGCAGAACTGAACCTTTGCTAACAGGGTTTTGGCGGCATGGACGAGGCGGCGAAAACGCAACAGGACGTACTGGCGTTTCTCGCCGATCCCGCGGCCTATGGCGGCGCGGCCGACAAAGTCCGGCGCATCGATACGCACGCAGCTTCGGTGTTTCTCGCCGGCGACCGTGCGCTAAAGCTCAAACGCGCGGTGCGCTTTCCGTTTCTCGATTTTTCCACGCTCGAAAAGCGTAAACGCGCCTGCGAAAAGGAGATCGAAGTCAACCGGCGGCTGGCGCCAAAACTTTATCGCGGCGTCGTCGCCATCACGCGCGACGAAAATGGCCGGCTGGCGATCGGCGGCGACGGCGAGCCGGTCGAATGGGCGGTCGACATGGTGCGCTTCGACGAGAACCGCACGCTCGATCATCTTGCCAATGAGATCGACGACGATCTCGCCGATGCGCTCGGCCGCGCCGTTGCCGCAGCCCACGAGACCGCACCCGTCGTCGATGCCGAGCCGTGGATCAAGGCGCTCGGCGCCTATATCGACGAGCACGTCGAGACGTTTCGGAGCTACCCGGAAATCTTTCCGGCCGCGGACACAGCGGCGCAGGTCGAAAAAAGCCGCGCCTATTATCAGCGCATCGCGCCGCTGTTGCGCGAGCGCGGCCGGCGCGGGCTCGTACGCCGCGTCCACGGCGATCTTCACCTCGGCAATATCGCGCTGATCGGCGGCGAGCCGGTGCTGTTCGACGCCATCGAATTCAGCGACGTTATCGCCTCGGGCGACGTGCTCTACGATCTCGCCTTTCTGCTGATGGACCTCGTCGAGCGCGAACTGCCGCAAGCGGCCAATATCGTGCTCAACCGCTACCTCGCCGAGACGCGCAGGACCGAGGACCTCGACGCGTTGGCGGCGCTGCCGTTCTTTCTGTCGATGCGGGCCGCGATCCGCGCCAAGGTCACGGTGGCGCGGATGGAGCGTGCCGCAGCGGCCGAGCGCGACACCATCGCCAAGTCGGCGCGCAGCTATTTCGACTTGGCGCTGCGTGCGATCGATCCGCCAACGCCGAAATTCATCGCCGTCGGCGGCCTGTCCGGCACCGGCAAGACGCGGCTTGCCCGCGCGCTGGCGCCACACATCGCGCCAATACCCGGCGCCGTCGTCGTGCGTTCGGATGTCGAGCGCAAAGCGCTGTTCGGCGCCGGCGAGACTGCCAAGCTCCCCGCGGGGGCTTACGCGCCTGACGTGACCGCGCGCGTCTACGGGGCGATCGCCGACAAGGCGCGCCGTATTGTTGCCGCCGGCCATTCGGCGATTGTCGACGCGGTGTTCGCGAGCCCGCAGGAGCGTGATGCGCTCGCCGCTGCAGCCCAGGCCGCCAAGGTTCCGCTGCAGGGCTTGTTTCTTACCGCGGATCTGGCGACCCGAATCGCCCGCGTCGGCGGGCGCACGAAGGACGCCTCGGACGCCGATGCCGCTGTTGCCCAAGCGCAGGAGGACTACGACCTCGGCGCGCTCGAATGGCCAAAAATCGACGCTTCCGGCTCGGTTTTGGAAATCTTGGGCCGCGCCAGGGCTGCCCTTTCGGCCGACCTGCGACCGGGACAATTGCTCGATTGACGAGACCCCGCCGTTACCGCCATAAACGCGCGGGCGCGCCGCCTTCCGGGCCCGGCGCGGCCACAAAAGACTTCCCCTCAAAAGGACGTGACCATGGCGAGCAGTGCATCGGCGGCGGCAGGTATCGAACACCCGGAAAACCCGTCACGCCGCGACTTCCTCTATATCGCCACCGCCGCCGTCGGCGCGGTCGGCGCCGTCGCGGCGCTGGTGCCGCTGATCGACCAGATGAACCCCGACGCCTCGACGCTTGCGGCCGGCGGGCCGGTCGATCTCGACGTCTCAAAGATCGAGGAAGGCGCCCAGGTCGTCATCTACTGGCGGCAGCGGCCGATTTTCGTGTTCCATCGCGGCAAGCAGACGCTCGACGCGCTGCAAAGCGCCCAGGACGTGGCGCTGTTGGCCGATCCGGATTCCAAGCAGGTGCAGCAGGCGCCCTACGCCGCCAACTGGCACCGCTCGATCAAGCCGGAATACAGCGTGCTGGTCGGCATCTGCACCCATCTCGGCTGCATCCCGCTGTTCTACCCGACGCCGAGCGCGACCGCGCCGGTGCCGAGCTGGCCGGGCGGCTATTTCTGCCCCTGCCATGGCTCCAAATACGATGCCGCCGGCCGGGTCTTTTCCGGCGTGCCGGCGCCGTACAATCTGCCAGTGCCGCCCTATCACTTCGTCAACGACACCACGATCCGGGTCGGCGAGAACCCGAGCGATTCGGCGTGGAATTTCGATTCGATCCGCCAGCTCTAGATCCCGTCACGCCAACAGGGCGATCAGCGCGCGCACGTCCGGCTGCGTTTCGAGCGACCAAACGAAGTCGCGCGCGCGTTCGGCGCGCTCGCGGCCGATCACCGGTACCGCGTTGGCCATGAACTTGGCTTCGATGGCGGCGTCGCTCATCGGGTTGTCGGCAGTGCCGCTGGCATGCGCGATGTGAACCTCGTGGCGCCTGCCGCCCGCGGTGATTGCCGCGTAGACTTCGTCCTTGCGCAAAGTGTCGTCAGCGACCGCTTTTACCTTGCGGCGCAGCGCCGCCACCGCCGGGTCCGCAGCCTTGGCGTCGGAATATTGCGCGACGCCGGCGGCGCCGTCGATCAACGCCACCGCCGCCGAATGCACGGTCGAGAATTTCGACTGCAAGCCGGTCGACGGCTCGACCACACCGGTGATCGACAGCACCAGCGGGTGAACGCGCAAAGCGATTTCGCTCACCGCCGCGGGATCGATGGCCTCGCGATTGCGCAGCGCGATCACCGCATCGATCAGCGGATGCAGCACCACGCCGCAAGCGTAAGGCTTGTGGCCGTTGGTTTCGATGATCCAGCCATTATCAAATCGTTTGCCGAGACCTGCGGTCAATTGTTCGGGCGCCGCGACATCGCTGTAGATGCGGGCAAAGCCGCGCTTGCCCTCGATAATCTCCTGCGTGGAATCGAAACCACGCTCCGCGAGCAACGCCGCCAGCACGCCGTTCGAAGCCGCCTTACCGGCATGAAACGACTTGCCCATGGTGCCGCGGTTTTGCTGCATGCCGGCGGCCTGGGTCGCGGCGATGCCCAGCGTGTAGGTGAGCCGCTGCCGGTCGAGCTTGAGCAATTTTCCGCACGCCGCACCGGCGGCGATGGTGCCGAGCGTGCCGGTCAAATGCCAGCCGCCTTTGTGATGGCCCGGCGCTGTGCGGCCGGCGCGCACGCCGGCCTCGAAACCGACGGCATAGGCCAACATGAAGTCGGCGCCGCTGACCGGCGTGCGCTCGGCGAGCGCAAACAAAGCGGCGAGCACCGGCGAGCTCGTATGCAGCACGACGCCGCCCATGTGGGTGTCGTCGTAATCGAGCACGTGTCCCATCTGACCGTTGGCCAGCGGCGCATCGGTGAGGCCGAGCCGCAATTTCCGGCCGAAGACGGTGGCCTGCGGACGGCCGGAAATCTCCTGCAACACCGCGAGCAGCGTGGTGATGGTTTTGTGCCCGCTGCCGGCCAGCGCGCAACCGATCCAATCGAGCACGCCACGGCGCGCCTCGTGCTTCGCAGCGGCGCTGAGATCGTCAAATTCTGCCGCCGCCAAATAGCCGCACAGCGTCTTGGTCAGCGTTTCCGCCTGAGTGTCAAGATTCTGGTCCATATTGTTTGCTGATTTTGGCCTATTGCGGCTCGATGCCGGCATCGTGGATGGCTTTGGTCCAGCGCGCGACGTCGGCTTTGATCCGAGCGCTCGCCTCCTCCGGCGTGCCGCCGATCGGCTCGTAGCTGAGCTCGCGCATTTGCGCGACCAGCTCGGGCGCTTGCAGCACGCCGTTGGTTTCGTTGTTGAGCTTGGCGATGACATCCTTCGGCGTGCCGGCCGGCGCGGCCAGGCCGTACCAGCCGACGACTTCGAAACCCGGCAGCGTTTCCGCCATGGTCGGCAAGTCGGGTGCCAACGCCGAGCGTTTTGGCGAGGTCACCGCCAACGCGCGGATTTTGCCAGCCTGGGCCAGCGGCAATAGCGCGGTCGCTGGACCGAACATCATCGGAATCTGACCGCCGGCGAGATCGGTCGCCGCTGGCGCCGCGCCTTTGTAAGGCACGTGGACAATGTCGATGCCGGTCGCGTGCTTGAATAGCTCGCCGGCCAGATGCAGCGTCGAGCCGACTCCGGCCGAGCCATAGGACAGCTTGCCGGGATTGGCCTTGGCATAGGCGATCAATTCGGCAACGGATTTCACCGGCAGATCGTTGCTCACCGCCAGCACATAAAAACCCGCGACCGCGGTGATGATGCCGTCGAAATCCTTGACCGGGTCGAACGGCAGCGTGCGATAAAGCCCGGGCATGTAAGTCATGCCGCTGTGATCGAGCAAGAGCGTGTAGCCGTCGGGCGGCGATTTCGCGACTTCGTCCATGCCGATGCTGCCGCCGGCGCCGCCGCGGTCATAGATCACTATCGGCTTGCCGAGGCGCTCGCCCAGCGGATTTGAAATCAACCTGGCGATGGGATCGACCGCCCCGCCCGGCGCGAACGGCACGACCAGGCGGATCGGATGCGTCGGGTAGTCGTCGGCAAAAGCGCCGCCGACGCCGAGGATGAGGAGCGAAGCAAGGAAAATAAGCCGTCGCATATCGCCTCTTTGGCTTCCACGGCGCGGGCGTGCTTTCGCGCCCCGCCTCGCCCATAATAGCGCAGGTTCCAAGTTCGGTGAGGTCATTGGCGGGTACGGTACGGTAAGATCATGGGCGAATTTGCCATCGGACAATCGGTGTTGCGGCGCGAGGACCCTCGCCTGTTGCGTGGGCGCGGCCGCTATTTCGATGATTTGAAACTCGCCGATCAGTTTTATGCGGCGATCGTGCGCTCGCCCCATGCGCATGCCGACATCCGCGGCACCGACACGGGCGCGGCGCGACAAATGCCCGGCGTCCACGCCGTGCTTACCGGCGCGGATTATGCCGCGGACGCGCTCGGCCCGCTGCCCTCGATGGCGCCGTACAAGAAGCGTGACGGCGGCCCAATGTATCTGCCGGCGCGGCCGGCGATCGCCATCGATCGCGTCATGCATGTCGGCTATCCGGTCGCGGTGGTGGTCGCCGACACGCTCGATCGCGCCCGTGACGCTGCCGAAGCCATCGCGGTCGATTACGCGCCGCGGCCGGCCGTGGTCTCGGCGCGCGATGCTTTCGAGCAAGGCGCACCGCAACTCTATGGCGACTGCCCCAACAACGAGGCCTATTTCTACCAGGCCGGCGACAAGGCCAAGACCGATGCGGCGTTTGCGAGCGCCGCGCACGTGGTCGAGCAGCGCCTCGTCATCAACCGGGTCACCGCCAATCCGATCGAGCCGCGCGGCGTCACCGGCGTCTATGACGCCGGCACGCAGCGCTATACGCTGCACTGCGGCTTTCAGCGGCCCTGGCTGTTCCGCAACGACATCGCCCGCACCACGCTGAAAATTCCCGAAGCTGAACTTCGGCTCGTGACCGGTGACATCGGCGGCTCCTACGGGCTGCGCGGTTCGGTCTATCCGGAAATTATCTTGATGCTATGGGCGGCGCGCAGGGTTGGCCGGCCGGTGAAATGGACCCAGACCCGCAACGAGGCCCATATCAGCGACGACGATGCGCGCGATAATATCGTTGACGCCGCGCTTGCGCTCGACAAAGACGGCAAATTCCTTGGCGTGCGCATCCGCAGTTTTGGCAATCTCGGCGCCTTCGTGTCGTTCCGCGGCGCCATGCCGCCGGTGGTCAATATCGGCACCGTGGTCGGCACCTACACCACGCCGGCGCTGCATGTGGCGGTCTCCGGCATGCTGACCAACACGCACTGCACCTCGCCCTATCGCGGCGCCGGACGGCCCGAGGCGTCGTACATGATCGAGCGGCTGATCGACATCGCCGCCGACCAAATGAATATCGATCCGGCCGAGCTGCGCCGCCGCAACACCATCTCGCCGCAGGCCATGCCGTACAAGACGCCGCTGGTCTTTACCTACGACAGCGGACATTTCGAAGAGAACCTCGACCGCACCATGAAGCTTAGCGATTGGTCCGGCTTCGAAGAGCGGCGCAAAGAAGCAGCGCGGCGCGGCATGCTGCGCGGCATCGGCATTTCCAATACCATCGAGCAGGCCGCCGATCCGACCATCGAGACCGCGGAGATCCGCTTCGACCCGCTCGGCGGGCTGACGCTGGTGACCGGATCGATCTCCCACGGCCAGGGCCACGCCACGATCCAGACCCAGATCCTGGTCGACCGCCTCGGCGTCGATCCGGAGCGAGTGAAATTCATTCAGGGCGACACCGACGCGGTCGCCTTCGGCATGGGCACCGGCGGCTCGCGCTCGACCACCATGAGCGGCGGCGCCATCGCACTGGTGAGCGAGAAGATCGTCGCCAAGGGCACAAAACTTGCCGCGCACCTTATGGAAGCAGCCGAAAGCGACGTGGAATTCAAGGACGGCCGCTTCACCATTGCCGGCACCGATCGTTCCACGGCCATCCACGACGTGGCCAAGGCGGCGTTCCAGCTGGAAAAACTACCGGCCGGCATGGAGCCCGGCCTGTACGAGACGGCGACCTATCGCGCGCGGACCGGTAATTTTCCCAACGGCTGCCACGTCTGCGAGGTCGAGATCGATCCCGAGACCGGCGTCACGCAAATCGTCGGCTATTGGGTAGTGGACGACGTCGGCACCGTCATCAATCCGATGCTGGTCAAAGGCCAGATCATGGGCGGTATCGCCCAAGGCATGGGCCAGGTGCTGATGGAGGACAAGACCTATGACGAAGCCGGCCAGGTGCTATCCGGCTCGTTCATGGACTACGCCATGCCGCGGGCCGACGACTTTTGCAGCGTGGTGATCGAGGACAATCCGGTGCCGACGCCGACCAATCCTCTGGGAGTAAAAGGCGCCGGCGAAACCGGCACGGTCGGCTCGCTGTCCGCCGGCGTCAACGCCATCGTCGATGCCTTGTCGGTGCTCGGCATCCGCCACATCGACACGCCGTGCACGCCGTATCGGGTTTGGCAGGCGATCGAGGACGCACGGACGCGCGCCGCGAAATCAAATCTCGTTGCGGCAACCTCCTGATCACCGGATGGCCATCGACCTGCGTTCCTTCGCCGTCGCCACGGCCGGCTTCGCGAGCTTCGTCAATCTTTATTCGCCGCAGGCGCTGTTGCCGCAGCTTGCCGGCGAATTCCATGTCAGCGCCGGCGAAATCTCGGAGCTGATGACCGCCGGCACCGGCGCGATCGCGCTGACCGCGCCGTTCACCGGCGTACTCGCCGATATCGTCGGGCGAAAGCGCCTGATCACCGCCGCCATGTTTTTGATCGTGGTGCCGACCGTGATCATGACGTTTGCCACGACCGTGCCGGAGATGGTGTTCTGGCGCTTTATCCAAGGCTTGCTGGTGCCACCGATCTTCACCGTCGCGGTCGCCTATATCGGCGACGAGTGGCCGGCCTCCGACGTCGCTCGCGTCGCCGGGCTTTACATGGTGGGATCGAGCGTCGGCGGTTTTTCCGGCCGCTTCATCCCCGGCATCCTGACCGATTTGATCGGCTGGCGCGCAGCCTTCGACGTGGTGGCGCTGCTCACGCTAGTCGCGGCGGTCATCGTCGCGCTGACGCTGACGCCCGAGCGGCGCTTCGTGCCCTCGGGCGGCCCCCTCGCCTCGGCGCGCTATATGGTGCGGCATATCCGCGATCCGCGGCTGATCGCGACCTTCGCCATCGGCTTCGGCGTGCTGTTCAACTTCGTCGCCACCTTCACCTATATCGGCTTCCATCTGGCGGCGCCGCCCTACTCGTTTTCGGCGACATTCATCGGCAGCCTGTTCATCACCTATCTGGCCTCAAGCGTCGTGGTGCCGTGGGTCGGCCGCGGCATCGCGCTGTTTGGCCGCCGCCGCCTGGTGCTGGGCATCATCGCCGCCTGGATCGTCGGCGCGTTGCTGATGCTCCTGCCGCCTGTCACACTGATCCTGATCGGGCTGACGCTGTGCGCCGTCTGCGGCATGCTGTGCCAGACCGTGGCGACCGGCTACGTTACGATGACCGCCAAGGAGGGCCGCTCGTCGGCGGTTGGCCTCTATGCATCGCTCTATTATGTCGGCGGCAGCGCCGGCGCCTTTTTCGGCGGCATCGCCTGGAGTTTTGCCGGCTGGCCCGGCTGCGTGGCGGCCATCGCCGCCATGCTGGTGATCATCGCCGCGATCGTCGCGGCGGCGTGGGAGTGATACGGTACATAAAAAAGGAAACTCCATGGTGTCGGAGAGTCAGTTTTCGTTTTTGCGGTCGATCGACACGCCGACCGTCTGCAACCTGATCGAAATCGTAAAACCCGAGAGCCGCGGCTCCGGCTATACGGTCACGCATCTGCACTGCCCGTTCCCGGATCTGCCGCCCATGGTCGGCTTCGCCAAGACGGTCACCATCCGCTCACGCAACGCGGTGAGCGGACCGAGCTATATGGCCAAGCGCATGGACTATCTCGATTACGTGGCGGGGCAACCGCGGCCGAGCGTGGTGATGATCGAAGACAAGGACCAGCCGGCCGGCTACGGCGCGTTCTGGGGCGAAGTGCAGACCAACGTGCACAAGGCACTGGGCTGCCTCGGCACCGTGACTAACGGCTCGATCCGCGACATCGCGCAAGTGGCCGAAGGCTTTCAGATGCTCGCCGGCTCGATCACGCCATCGCATGCCTACGTTCACGTGGTCGAGTTCGGCGTTCCGGTCACCATTGCCGGCATGGAAGTCATGAGCGGCGACCTCATTCACGCCGACCGCCACGGCGCCGTCGTCGTGCCGGCGGACAAAATCGATGCCATGAAGACGGCGCTCGACGGCCTCATGAAACAGGAAGCCCGCATCATCGCCGCCGCCCGCGCGCCGGGCGCGACGGTCGAAACCATCAAGGCCGCGTTCCGCGGCTAGTCAACAACCGATCCAAGATCAAGGGAGCAAACATGCCACGCATCGCCATCATCGACCGCGCCAACATGAACGCCGAGCAGGCGCGCGTCTATGACGCCGCCAAAGCCGGAAGCGGCATCGTCGGCGGACCGTACTACGCCTATATCCGTTTGCCGAAATTGTTCGATGCGGCGCAAAACATGCGCGAGTCGCTGTCGGGCGGGCCGTTGTCGCCGCGCGAGCAGCAAGTCATCAATCTCACCGTCGCCCGGCACTGGGGCGCGCGCTATCCGTGGTTCGCGCAAGCGCGCCGCTCGCTCGCCGTCGGCGTCCCGCAAGCGGTCATCGATGCGATCAATGCCCGCAAGCCGCCCGAGCTGCCGGACATGCGCGAGCGTGCCTGCCACATCGTGGCGAGAGAACTCCTCGCCAACAAGAACCTGAGCGACGCCACTTATGCGGCGGCGGAAAAAGATCTGGGCATCGAGAGCCTGGTCGCGGCGGTGGCGACCACCGGCAGCTTCTCGATGACCTGCATGACGGCGAACACGTTCGGCATCGAGCCGCCGGCCGACAATCCGACGCCGCTCGCGCCATAACTGATCACGACAAAGAGGAAAGCATGGGCAGGAAGATCGCTTTTGTCGGCGCCGGCGCGGTCGGCGGCTATACCGGCGCGCATATGGTGCACGCCGGCGAGGACGTCACCTTCATCGATCCGTGGCCGGCCCATGTCGAGCATATGCGCAAGCACGGCCTGCGCGTCACCCACGCCATGACCGAGCCGGAGTTCACCGTGCCGGTGCGCGCGCTGCACGTCACCGACGCGCAGCAGCTCGCCAAGGAAAAACCGATCGACATCGCCTTCGTCTGCATGAAGTCCTACGACACCGCCTGGGCGGCCATGCTGATCAAGCAATATCTGGCGCCGGATGGATTCGTGGTGTCGCTGCAGAATTGCATGAACGAGGGAACCATCGCCGGCGTCGTCGGCTGGGGCAAGACGCTCGGCTGTATCGCTTCCAGCATCACCGTCAATCTGCCGGAGCCCGGCCACATCCATCGCGGCGCCGCCAAGCACGGCGCGGCGCACACCGTGTTCCGCGCCGGCGAAGTGCACGGCCGCATTACGCAGCGCGCCGAGGAGGTCTGCCGCCTGGTCGCCTTCTCCGACAGCGCCAAAGTCACCAGCAATCTGTGGGGCGAGCGCTGGTCAAAGCTGGTCGCCAACGCCATGGCCAATGGGCTATCCGCCTGCACCGGGCTAGGCGGCGGCGCCATGCTGAAAGACGATGCACTGCGCCGCTTCTCCACTCGCCTCGGCAGCGAAGCAATCCGCGTCGGCCAAGCGCACGGTTATCAATTGGAAGAAATCCTGCACCTGGAGCCCGAAACCATCGCCCGCGCCGGCGAGGGCGACGCCGAAGCGGAGCGCATTTGTGACGCGCAGCGTTTCAAAGACTCCGGCCGCACCGCAGCCGGCCAGAAGCCGTCCATGGGCCAGGACATGGAGAAAGGCCGCCGCACCGAGATCGAATTCTTGAACGGCCTCGTGGTGCGCGAGGGCGAGAAGGTCGGGCTAGCCTGCCGCGCCAATGCGGCGCTGGTGGATATCGTCAAGAAGGTCGAGAAGGGCGAGTTGAAGGCTGATCCAAAGCACATCACCGAACTTCGGTTGAATTGAGTGTTTGCGATGAAACTTCCCCGTAGGCGCTTCCTGCATCTCGCGGCAAGCGCCACCGCATGGTCGGCACTGCCGCGTATCGCCCGCGCCGACACCTACCCGTCCCGCCCGGTCCAGATGATCGTCGGCTTTCCCGCCGGCAGCGCGCCCGACATTATCGCGCGCCTTGCCGCGCAATGGCTTTCGGACAAGCTCGGGCAGAATTTCCTCGTCGAGAATCGGCCGGGCGCCGGCAGCAATATCGGCACCGAGCTTGTGGTGAAGTCACAGCCTGACGGCTACACGATCATCTGCGACGTGCTCACCAACGTACTCAACACCGCGCTCTATCAGCATCTCAGTTTCGATTTCATGCGCGATATCGCCCCGGTCGCGCCGGTGGCGAATGCGCCTTATGTCATCCTGGTGACGAATGCGCTGCCGGTGAAAACCGTTCCGGAATTCATCGCCTATGCCAAGGCCAATCCGGGCAAGATCAACATGGCGTCGGGCGGCATCGGCACCTCGTCGCATATTTTCGGCGTGCTGTTCATGACCATGGCCGGCATCGACATGGTGCACGTGCCCTATCGCACCAATTACATGTCCGACCTGATCGGCGGCCAGGTGCAGGCCGTGATCAATCCGATTCCGCAATCCATGGAATTCGTCAAATCCGGCAAGGTGCGCGCGCTCGCGGTGACTACCAAAACGCGGCTCGATGCGCTGCCGGACCTGCCGACCGCGGCCGAATTCGTGCCGGGCTACGAGGCGCTCGGCTGGTACGGCATCGGCGCGCCGAAGGCCACGCCCGCCGACATCGTCGCCAAGCTCAACGGCGCGCTCAACGCGGCGCTTGCGGAAGCTCCGGCCAAGGCGCGGCTCGCCGATCTCGGCGTCGAGCCGATGCGGATGACGCCGCAAGAATTCGCGCAGTTCATCACCGACGAAGACAAGAAATGGGGCAAGGTGATTCGCGACGCCGGCATCAAGCTGGATTGATCGGGTCGTCATATTAAGGTAGCGCGCCGCAGCGATGCTTTCGCACCGTTTCGAATCGCGTTGACCAAGCCGGCCGCAACCGGCAACATCCGCGGCCTAAGAAGCATTCATTGCTCATATCCAGGGAGGAAAACAAAAATGCGTCGACTTTCGACTTTACTGGCGGCCGGGCTGTGCGCCGGCGCACTCAGTCTGCAGGCCCCCGCGCAGGCGGCAGTCGACATGTCGCTCACGCGGCTCGATTGCGGCACGCCGCAGGCGCCGACGCCGGTCAATGAGCGCTTCTCGGACACTTTTTCCTACGGCGACCTGAAAATTCAGTTCGTGTACAGCTGCTATCTGATCAAACACGGCGACCAATATCTGTTGTGGGATACCGGTCATGCCATGACCACCCCCAAAGTGGCGCCGAAGGTCAGCATCGTCGACCAGTTGGCGCAGCTCAACGTCAAGCCCGAGCAGATCACGTTTGTCGGCATCAGCCATTATCACGCCGACCACACCGGCCAGGTCGCGTCGTTTCCGAAGGCGACCTTGCTAATCGGGCTCGGCGACTGGAACGCGATCATCGCGCCGAAGCCGCCGGCCGGCGTCAACTTCGCGCCGTTCGAAGGCTGGATCAAAGGCGACAACAAGGTCGAGCCCCAGCCGGTCGACAAGGATGTGTTCGGCGACGGCAGCGTCATGATGCTGTATACGCCGGGGCACACGCCGGGCCACCACAGCCTGTTGGTCAAGCTGCCACAGACCGGCAATGTGCTGATCTCGGGCGACGCCGTGCACTTCCGCGAGAACTACGACAACGACGGCGTGCCGGCGTTCAATTTCGATCGCGCCGAGACCATCGCTTCGATCGAGCGCCTGAAGAAGATCGTGGAAAATTTCAAGGCGACCCTGATCATCCAGCATGACGCGCGCGACGTCGACAAATTGCCGGCATTCCCCGCCGGCGCGAAATAATCGCCCGCGCAGACAACTAATTAGAGGGCGCTGCGGCGCCCTCTTCGCTTTAGCGCGCCGGGACTCTGCAAAGAATCCGATACACGTGCCGGCCTTCGACAACGACTTCGTCGCGCTGATTGATCAAGCGAACTTTGATCGCGAGCTTGCCCCATTCCACACCCGGCTTGTGCTCGGTGCCTTCGACCTCGAACTGCGGGTGCAGCGTGTCGTCCTTGAATACCGGCTTGCGGAACGAGGCCTCTTGTTCCAGGAACGCGATCATCGACGCTTCAAGCCGTTGGGCCAGCGGCGCGGCGCCGAGCGCGGTAAGCGCGATGAGGTGCAGGCCATGGACGATCGGCCGGCCGAATCGCGTGGTCTTGGCGTATTCATCGTCATAGTGCAGCGGATGGGCGTCGCCGGTGAGCGCGGCGAAGCCGAGAACGTCCGCCTCGGTGATCGTTCGCGGCGGGCTCGAGAATATTTGGCCCTTGCTGAAATCTTCGAGAAAGAGCTGCGTGGTTTCGTCCGCCATTGCACGCTCCCGTCTTACCGGCGCCGGCTCTCACCCAGGCCCGCAACACCCTTACACTCGACCGCTTCAAGTGTGCTAGCTTTGCTTGCGAGGATGCCTTGTCTTTAAGACCGCGCGGGGGCGGCATGAGACGGCGGCGCAAGGCCGGCGAAAGAGCCAAGACACAACACCGCAAGACGGCAACGCCAAGGCGCCGCAACGGAGCGGCAGCGGCGCGCCGGCGCGGCTCTGCGGGCGCCCGCCAGAAAGCCGAGATCGCACGGCTGACCCGCGAGCTCGACGAGGCCTCGCAGCAACAGGCCGCCACCGCGGAAATACTGCAGATCATCAGCGGCTCGCCGGGCGACCTGCAGCCGGCCTTCGGCAAGATGCTGGCGCATGCCGCCCGCATTTGCGAGGCCAAATACGGCAACGTGTTCCGGCTCGACGGCGACACGCTGCATCTCGTCGCCTCGCACAATACGCCAGCGGCTTTGATCGAGGCTCGCCGGCAGGTCCGTCTCAATCCAAAACTTCCGTTCGGCCGCATGGTTGCGACCAAGGCGGCGGTCCAGGTCGCCGACATCATGGCGGAGGAAGCCTATACCGTGCAGCGCGATCCGCGCCTCGTCGCGCCGGTCGAGATCGGCGGCGCGCGCACGGTGCTGGTGGTGCCGCTGTTGAAGGAAGGCGACGTGATCGGCGCCTTCAGCCTGTACCGCCAGGAAGTGCGCACCTTTTCCGACAAGCAGGTCGAGCTATTGTCGAGCTTCGCCGCCCAGGCTGCGATTGCGGTGGAAAATACCCGCCTCCTCAACGAGCTGCGCCAGCGTACCGACGAGCTCGGCCGCTCGATCGCCGAATTGCAGCGCGAGCGCAACAACAAGCTCATGAACATGGAAGCGATGGCGGCCTCGATCGGCCACGAGGTGCGTCAGCCGCTGGCCGGCATCGCCTCCAACGGCGGCGCGGCGCTGCGCTTTCTCGGCCACGCGCCGCCCAATCTCGACGAGGCGCGAGCGGCTCTGAACCGGATGATCAGCGATGCCCATCGCGCCAGCCAAGTGTTCGACAATATTCGCGCCTTGTTCGGCAAGGCGAGCCAGATGCGAGAGCCGATCGACGTCAATGAGCTCGCGCTTGGCGTGCTGCAAACATTGGACGAGGAATTGAAGGATCACGCCATCACGACCCAGGCCGAGCTGACGGCGGAATTGCCGCGGGTCTTAGGCCACAGGGGTCAATTGCAGGAGGTTTTCATCAATCTGGTCCGCAACGCCATCGAAGCCATGGAGCCGATCGAGGACGGCCGTCGCCTGCTGCAGGTGAGCTCCGCGCGCAGCGCCGACCAGGCCGTTGTCGTTACGGTGGAGGATTGCGGGCCGGGAATCGATCCCGGGCGGCTGCCGAACATCTTCGAAGCATTCATGACGACAAAGCCCCAGGGCATGGGACTGGGCCTTGCCATCTGCCGCATGATCGTCGAGCGCCACAACGGCAAGCTCTCGGTGGCCCCGGCGCAGCCACGCGGTTCGGTTTTTTCCGTGGTTTTGCCCGTCGTGCCCGGCCCGGCGCTTTGACGAACCGCCGGAGCTAGCTCTTTAAGCCGGCGCCGCGCGCGACTTCGGACCAGCGGGTGAATTCGCTGCCGATGAAGGCACCGAATTGGTCGGGGCTGGCGTCGAGCGGCTCGTAGCCTTCCTTGGTCAGGAGCTCGACCGCATCCGGCGCATGCATCGCCTTGCGCGCGGCGTCGTTGAGCTTGTCGATCACCGGTTTTGGCGTCCCGGCGGGCGCCAAAAGCCCGAGCCACAGGCTGGTGTCGAAATCAGGCACACCGGCTTCCGCCATTGTCGGCACGTCGGGCAGCACCACGGAGCGCTTGTTCGAGCAGACCGCAAGCGCAACAAGCTGCTTCGCCTCGATCTGACCGAGCGCCGACGAGGCGATATTGAAGGTCAGGTTGATGCGGCCGGCGACGAGATCGGTGATCACCTGCGGGCTGCCGGGATACGGCACGTGGGTCATCTTGACGCCGACGCGCTGCGCAAACATTTCCGCGCACAGATGCGGCAGGCTGCCGTTGCCGACCGAGCCGAACAGCAACTGGCCGGGCTTCGCCTTGGCGAGCGCAATCAGCTCGGCAACGGTTTTGACCTTCAGCTCCGGATTGACGGCGAGCACGAAGGTGCCCTTGGCCAGCGGCGCGATCGGCGCAAAATCCTTGCGCATGTCGAAGCTCACGTCGGGATTGACGATCTGATAGGTCAGTGACGACAGCGCCGGCAAGAATAAGGTGTAGCCGTCGGCGGCAGAGCGCACGACGAATTGCGCGGCGATGCTCGATCCCGCGCCGGGCTTGTTTTCGACCACGAATTGCTGGCCGAGCACCGGCTCGGCGTATTTGGCAAAGATGCGCCCGATGACATCGGACGCCGCACCGGGCGTGAAACCGATGATCAAGTGCATCGGCCGCGCCGGATAGCTTTGCGCCGCGGCAAGGCGGGGGACGAGAGGCAACGCTGCGGCGCCCGCGGTCAGTTGCAGAAATTGCCTGCGGCGTAGAGTCATTATGCTTGTTCTCCCGTTGGATGTCGCGTCACCGCATTAATCCGGCTTGATGCCGGCCGCCTTGACGACAGGCCACCACTTTTCGATTTCCGCCTTCTGATAGGCGGCGAGCGCCGCCGGCGTTTGCTGCTCGGGCGGCGGAATCTCGAAACCCTGGGCCTCGAGCTTTTGGCGGACACTCGGATCGGCCAAGGTTTTCACCGCGGCGGCGTTGAGCTTGTCGATGATGTCTTTCGGCGTGCCGCGCGGGGCGAAAATCGCCGCCCAAAGCGCGAAATAGAAGCCGGACAATCCCGCCTCGTCCATGGTGGGGATTTCGGGCGCGATCTTGATGCGCTCGTGGGTCGTCAAGCCTAGTGCTTTCACATTACCGGCACGCACCTGCGGCTGGGCGGCGGCAATGGTTATGAACACCGCGTCGATATGGCCAGCGATGACGTCTTGCATCGCCGGTGCGGCGCCGCGATAGGCGATCAGATTGAATTGCGTGCCGGTGTCCCGCCGTAGCAAGCGGCCGAGCAGGTCGGGCGGACTGCCAGCGCCGGCGGTGCCAAACGACGCCTTGTCGGGGTTGGCCCTCAGCCAGGCGATGAACTCCTTCAGGTTGGTCGCCGGATTGTCCTTTTTCGTCAGCAGCACCATCGGCGCCGCCGGCAACAGCACGACCGGCTCGAAATCCTTCACCACGTCGTAGTCGAGCTTGTAGATCGCAGGGTTGGTGACCGACGTATTCCAGTTGGCGCAGACCAGCGTATAGCCGTCGGGTGCGGCGTGGGCGACGCGGCCGGAACCAATGGTGCCGTCGGCGCCGCCGGCATTCTCGACGACGACGGTCTGGCCTAGCGACGCCTGCATGCCCTCGGCCATGACACGCGCGATGATGTCGCTCAGCGCGCCGGGAGCAAACGGCACCACCATGGTGATGCGCCGCGACGGATAACTGTCCGCGACAGAAAGACGCGGCAGCGCCGGCAGCGCGAGCGCACTGGCGGCGAAACGCAACAATTCTCTGCGACGAAGGCGCAACGGCATTCCTCCCTGGCGTTCTGCGCAATTTACGCGTTACGGCGTGACGTGCACGCGGTCGCCCTTCGGATTGAAGTGTGCGCCGAGCTTTTTGCTTCGCTCGCCAAGATTAGCGAGCGTTTCGGCCTCGTCGTCAAGGCGGCAGAAGTACGTCTCCTCGGCGTCATTGTTGCGCACCAGACGGAAATTGCAGTCCGTCACCGCGCCGCACTCGCAGCTCAATTCCACCAAAAGACCGATCCAGCCCGCGTGCCTGCGGCCGAGATGGCCGGTCGAGAAGGTGAGATTGCACAGGCCGTAGAAGATCGGCTTGCCCTTATACATTGCGACCGGCAATGGATAATGCGGTCCGTGACCGACGACGATGTCGGCGCCGGCATCGATCGCCGCGTGGGCGATGTCGGTCATGTATTGCAGCGGATCGCGGCCAAGCCCCCAGTGACAGGAGGCGACGACGATGTCGACCTGCGGCCGCAACGCGGCGATATCGGTGCGGAATTCATCGAGATAGTGCTTGTCCGCCCAGGTCACGATCACCGGCGGCACGCCGGGCCGGTTCGGTGGCGGCACGCCCGGCGCAACGCGGCTGGTCGGCACGTGATAAGCGGTATGGCCGAGAATGACCGCGATGCCGGGCGAGTCGGCATGGGCCTCATGATCGGTCGGCCAATAGACCGAGCTTCGCTGCACAGCGCCGACGCGCAAGCCGTTGCGGGCGACGATCACCGGCGCGCGCGCCGCGGCGAGATTGGGCCCGGCGCCGGTATGGGGAATGCCGAGCTGATCGAGCCGCGCGATCGAGGCAGCGATATTGTCGGCGCCGTAATTGACGTTGTTGGCGATGCCGACGGCGTGGATGCCGGAGAGCCGCAGCGCCTCGCCGCCGACCTGCGGATCGGCGAAAAAGCCCTCGGTTGAGTGCGAGCGCCGCGTCGGCAGATGCAGGCAGCATTCCAGATTGCCGAACACCACGTCGGCGTCGTGCAACGCCGCCGCAACATGCCGAAACGGAATGGTGGCATCGGCGACGTTCATGAGATTGACGTCGCCGGTCAAAATCAACCTGCCGGTCATGGACGGAGCCTCGCGGGATTATTTTTTACAGAGCGACGACTGCAGGGCGCACAGCGTCGCCGGACTGATCGTCTGTTGCAGTTGCTTCTCGTAGGCCATCGCCTCGGCGTGCAGCGCGTCCGCCAGCACCGCGGCGTCGACATGGACGCCCGGCGCCGCAACGGTGCGCGCCAGCTCATTGGTGAAGGCGCTGCCGCCGCCATCCTGGACCACGACGAATTGCGTCGTCGACAGTGGGATGATGGTGGTGTCGAAGCGTGCGCTGCTCGGCAGCATCGGCTCGCCACCGACGGTGATCTGGGAGACGTCAGCCGGCGCCGGCGCGGCGCGGCCGCCGCCGTCGGTGCCCTCGGGATAGGCGACCATCCAGCGTTGCGAGGCGGCGTCGTAAAAATATTTCATCTGCGCGATCGGCGACGCGTGGCCGTTGGGTTCGTCGGTGATGGTGCTCTGCGGCGAATTGACGAAGTAGAGCGATATGTCGCCGGGGGAACCGACCTGCAAGGTCTCGACCGCGACGCCGCCGGGAAAACTCGTGTCGTCGTTGGCCGCCGTCACCGTTATCTTCAATGCGGCCGGGTACCAAAAGGAGAAGCGATACTTTGCGTCAACATACTGGCGCATGCGGTGGGAGACCGTCGGGGGAAGCGGCAGGTCCGCGGCGCGCGCCGGAATCGCGGGCGCGGCGGCAGCGATCGCGACGAGGACGGTAGCGATAAGGCGCCCGATGCCGGTCATGGCAACAGTATCGCCGGAAACCGAGTTGCTTGAAACAGCTCTTTGGCGGCTTCGAACAGCGGCCTAGCTCACCGCCGAGCGCCACGCGCCGACTGCCGGCATCGGCAGCCCGAGATTCTCCCGTAGCGTGGTTCCGGCAAAATCCTCGCGGAACAACCCGCGCCGTTGCAGCTCCGGCACGACGAAGCGCACGAAGTCTTCATAGGCGCCGGGCACGTGGGTGGCGGAGAGAACGAAGCCGTCGCAGGCCGGCGCCGTGAACCATTCTTCGAGACGGTCGGCGACTTCCTTCGGGCCGCCGACGATGGCGTTGTGCACGCGGCCGCGGCCGCTGATGCGGATGAAGTCGCGCACCGTTGGATTTTTGTTACCCGAAGCGGCCAGCACCCTGTCACGGATGCCTTGCAGGCCGGACATTTCCGCAAGCTCTTCGGCGGTGAACGGCTCGTCCATGCCTTTTCGTGCAAAATCGAAATTGAGCGCTTCCGAGAGCAGCGACAGCGCGTCGATCTCGAGCGGCAGCTTCTCGATCTCCGCCCACTTGTCCTCGGCTTCCGCCTTGGTGGCGGCGGCCACGGTGTTGACGAGATGCGTGATCTTGACGTCGTCAGCATTGCGGCCGAAGCGCGCCACGTCGGCCTTGAAGTCCGCATAGTCGCGCTGGCCGATCTCGATGCTCGGATAAACGACGAAGATCACCTCGCCCCAGCGCGCGCCGAACGCTTTGCCGCGGCCGCTCGAGCCGGCCTGGATGATGACCGCATGGCCCTGTGCCGAGCGCGGCACCGTGAACGGCCCGCGCGAGCGGTAGTATCGGCCCGCGTAATCGAGGCGATGAACTTTGTCAGGTTTTGCGAACAGGCCGGTCGCCTTGTCCTGGACGATGGCATCGTCCTCCCAGGCGTCCCAATGGCCGAGCACGATTTCCATGAACTCGTCGGCGCGGTCGTAGCGCAAATCGTGGGCGACCGCCTCGTCGCGGCCCATGTTCTGCGCTTCGCCGTCGTTGAGCGAGGTAACGACGTTCCAGGCGGCGCGGCCGCCGGTCATCAGATCGAGAGTGGCGAACACCCGCGCCACATGGAACGGCTCGTAATAGCTGGTGGAATAAGTCGCGCCGAGGCCGAGCTTTTCGGTCGCCATGCCCATCACGGTGAGCACCGTGACGGCGTCGAGCTTCACGCAGCGAATGCCGTGTTGGACGGTATGCGCGTGATTGCGGCCATACATGTCCGGCATCGACAGCCGGTCGTCGAAGAAGCCGAGATGAAACTTGCCCGCTTCGAGCACGCGGCCGATGTGGCGGTAGAAATCCGGCGACCAGCTATCGGTACGCGATGCCGGATGGCGCCAGGAGCTCGCAAGGTTCGTGCAGTTCTGCGCCTGCAGGAAGCCGACCAAGATCATCTGGCGCATCGGCGGTGTCCGTCGCTCACGACGCCCGAGCGGCAGGGCTCTTCCTCCCCCTGCAAGGGGGAGGATAGGTGGGGGTCCGCGGCCTCGACGGATGTGCGGAAGTGAAGAGACAGCCCGCAGCCGGTGAGGCCGGTGCGCTGCCCTTTATACCAGTTGTCGGCCCGCGCCCCCCACCCTGCCTCCCCCTTTTCACAGGGAGGAACAACGACAAGGCCTCGCCTTACCGCGTGTCGATGGAAACCCGCTTGATGGGCTGTGTCGTCGGCGCCGGCTGCACGAAACCGCCGGCGCCGGTTGCTTGCGCCAGCGCGTCGCGGTCGAGCGCTTCGTCGTGTTTGTAGACGTCGTCGCGGAATTCGATCGCGCCGTCGCGCGTCACCCAGCCGGTGAGATAGACCCAGGCGACCGGCATTTTGTGCGGCAGGTTGATGATCTTGGTCTGGCCGGCGGCGATGCCGGCGTCGATAGCGGCGCGGTTCCAGCCGGGCACGTCCTCGAGAATCCAGGCGGCGAGGTCGCGGACATTGTCGACCCGGGTGCAGCCGTGGGAATCGAAGCGGTAGTCGTCGGCGAACAGCTTTCGCGTGTCGGTGTCGTGCATGTAGACCGAGTACGGATTCGGCATGTCGATTTTCAGATTGCCGAGCGCGTTCCAGGTGCCGGCATCCTGGCGGACGGTGAAATTGGGCGAGCGGTCGGACGCCCAGTCGATCGACGACGGGCTGACCTCCTGATCGCCGGCGCCGAGCAGGCGCATATGCATGCGGCTCAGATAGCTCGGATCGCGGCGCATATGGGCCATGATTTCGTTCTTGGTGATCGACAGCGGCACCGTCCAGGTCGGATTGAGATCGATCGCGGTGATGGAAACGGCCAATGTCGGCGACGGCTTGTCGATCTTGCCGACGATGACGCGATAGCGGCGCTCGACCTTGCCGTTCGCGATCGCTTCGACGAAAGCGGCCGGGATGTTCACCACCACGTAGCGCTCGGCGAAGATGAAATCCATGCCCTGGAGCCGCTCCAGCGACGCTTCGAGCTGTTTGATGCGCGTGCCGACCGGCACGTTGAGCGCTTTCAAGGTCTGCGCGCCGACCGCGCCCGTGGCATCGAGCCCGTGGCGCAATTGGAAATGCTTGACGCCCTCGACCACGGCCGCGTCATAGGCCTCGCCGGCTTCCTGCTCGACGGCCATGTCGTCGGAGATGACGAGGCGCTGGCGCAGTAGCGCGACGTATGGGCCGCTGCTGCCAGGATCGAGCTTCAGGTTGGCCGGCAGCATCGGCCAGCCGCCGCGGACCTGGATGTCGGAATAGAACAACAGCGCTTCCTTGATGCGTTGGAAGGTGCCCTCGTCGAACACCGGGTCCGACGACAGCGCCAGCGCGGCGGCCGAGCGCGACTCGGGCGTGCTCGCCGGCTTGACCGCGGCCTGCGGCGGCTTCGCCGCGACCGGCGGTTTGGCGGCAACGGCAGGTTTTGGCGGCGTGCCAAAACCCTGCGCCAGCGCGGAACCTGACGCCGCGGCCAAGATGACGCCGACAATCAAAGTGGTCCGCATGAACGGCCCTCCCCTCTCAGTCCGTCGCGCGATGGCAGCTTGCGGTTCAACCCTGCGGCTGCGGCTCCAGCGGCCCCGGCTCGGGACGCGGCCGGTTACGGCCGGCGCCGGCGGTCGGCACGGTGGTGCTGCGCGGCGTCGTCGGCTCGATCACCGATTCGCGACTCGGCCGCTTGCCCATGAGCAGATCCTTGATCTCGTCGCCGGAGAGCGTCTCGAATTCGAGCAGCCCCTTGGCCAAGGTCTCCAGGTCGCCGCGCTTGTCGGTGAGGATCTGCTGCGCCTCGGAATAGCCGGCTTCGACCAGGCGGCGGATCTCGGCGTCGATCTTCTGCACGGTGGCTTCGGAGATGCTTTGCTGGCGCGACACCGAATAGCCGAGGAAGACTTCTTCCTGGTTCTCGCCGTACGCAACGGTGCCGAGCGCGTCGGACAGGCCCCAGCGCGTCACCATCATGCGCGCGAGTTTAGTCGCCTGCTCGATGTCGGACGCGGCACCCGACGTCACGCGGTCGCGGCCGAACACCAATTCCTCGGCGACGCGGCCGCCCATCATGATCGCGAGCCGCGACGTCATCTGCTCGAGCGACATCGACAGCTTGTCGCGCTCCGGCAATTGCATGACCATGCCGAGCGCGCGGCCGCGCGGGATGATGGTCGCCTTGTGCACCGGATCGGTCGCCTTGACGTTGAGCGCGACGATGGCATGGCCGCCCTCGTGGTAGGCGGTGAGCAGCTTTTCCTCGTCGGTCATCACCAGCGACTTGCGCTCGGCGCCCATCATCACCTTGTCCTTGGAATCCTCGAACTCGGCCTGGGTCACCATGCGCTTGTTGCGCCGCGCCGCCATCAGAGCTGCCTCGTTGATGAGATTGGCGAGGTCGGCGCCGGAGAAGCCGGGCGTGCCGCGGGCGATGGTCTTCAGGTTCACGTCGGGCGCCAGCGGCACCTTGCGCACGTGGACTTTCAGGATCTGCTCGCGGCCGACCACGTCCGGATTCGGCACCACCACCTGGCGGTCGAAACGGCCGGGCCGCAGCAGCGCCGGATCGAGCACGTCGGGCCGGTTGGTCGCGGCGATGAGAATGATGCCTTCGTTGGCCTCGAAGCCGTCCATCTCGACCAGCAATTGGTTGAGCGTCTGCTCGCGCTCATCGTTGCCGCCGCCCAGCCCGGCGCCGCGATGGCGGCCGACGGCGTCGATTTCGTCGATGAAGATGATGCAGGGCGCGTTCTTCTTGGCCTGCTCGAACATGTCGCGCACGCGCGAGGCGCCGACGCCGACGAACATTTCGACGAAGTCGGAGCCGGAAATGGTGAAGAACGGCACATTGGCTTCGCCGGCGACCGCGCGCGCGATCAACGTCTTGCCGGTGCCGGGCGGGCCGACTAACAGCACGCCGCGCGGGATCTTGCCGCCGAGCCGCTGGAATTTGCCGGGATCGCGCAAGAATTCGACGATCTCCTGCAAATCCTGCTTGGCCTCGTCGACGCCGGCGACGTCCTCGAAGGTGACGCGGCCGTGCGCCTCGGTGAGAAGTTTTGCCCGCGACTTGCCGAAGCCGAGCGCCTTGCCGCCGGCGCCTTGCATCTGCCGCGACAGGAAGATCCACACACCGATCAGCGCCACGAACGGCAGCCAGGAGATCAAGAGCGAGACGAACCACGGCACGTTCTCGGTCTGCGGCCGCGCCGTGATCGAGACGCCCTTGTTGTAGAGGCGCTGGATCAAGGTCGGGTCGCTCGGCGCATAGGTCTGGAAGGTGCGGCCGTCGGTGAAGGTGCCGTGAATTTCCGGGCCCTGGATCAGCACGTCTTTGACGCGGCCGGAATCCACGTCCGTGAGCAGCTCGGAGAATGAAATGTCTTGCGACGCCGGGCGCTGGCCGGGACTCTGAAACAACGTGAACAGCGCCAGCAACAAGAGGACGATGATCACCCAAAGGGCGAAATTGCGCAGATTGGCGTTCATCTCAAGTCCTTGATCCGCGAATCCGCGGCGCCAGAGCATACTACGTGCCCGCAAATCGTGGCGGCTTCACGTCCCCGATACCCCCGGCAATGTGGGGTTCGACTTGCCCCCTGCCAAGAACCCGAGAATGGCCAATCAGCCGATTATAGGCCTATTTCGTAAAGCGGCCCTTGCCTTGGCTGCGCATGGCTAATCTGCGCCGCGCGGGTGCGCGCTCAACCGTCAGATGGTCGCTGGAAAGCGTAATAAGCGCCCCCGCAAGGGTCCGGCGCAGGCGGGAGCGCGCCTGCCGCAACGCCTCATAAAGGCTTTCGAGCTTGGCGAGCTCGACCGGGCCCTCGTCCCCGCTGTGGGCGACCGCTGCACCGAGCAGGCGTAAGCCCACTTCGGCGGGCAGGCCGGCGAACGCCGCGGTCGCAAATACGATCGGTCCATGCTGCGACCACGGCGGCGGCGCCAGCGCCGAGCGCGCGGCCTGCACGGCGACCTGGATGGTCGATTCGGCGCGCCGCAGCCGCGCCGCAAGCCGCGCCAGGCCGCGCGCGTCGAGGCCTTCGCGCGCCAGCGCCGGCATCAGGGTGCGCAGCCGCGCGCGGGTAAAGCGCGGATCGCGGTTGCTCGGGTCTTCGGCATAGGCGATGCGCGCAGCCTTCAAGGTCGCGACGAGCCGCGCCTTGGGAAGATGCAGGAGCGGCCGCACCAGGAAAATCTCGCGCACGCCGTCGAGCGGCAGCGGCGCCGCCGGCGCCATGCCGGTGAGCCCGAACAGCCCGCTGCCGCGGGCGAGGCGGAACAGCACGGTCTCGGCCTGGTCGTCCAGCGTGTGCGCGGTGAGGATATGGGCGAAGCGCGCGCGCCTGGCGATTTGGGCGAGCAACTCATAGCGCGCGTAACGCGCCGCCTCCTGCAAGCCGGTGCGCGGTTTTCGACCGCGCCAGCGCAGCGTGCGATGCGGCACGCCGAGCCGGCGCGCCAGACGCTTCACCATCGCCGCTTCGCGCGCCGCTTCCGGCCGCAAACCATGATCGACGGTGACGGCGATGAGTTTCGGTGCACGCTTGAACCGCTTCGCCCAGCGCGCCGCAAGCACCAGGAGGGCTGTGGAATCCGGGCCGCCAGACACCGCGAGCACCAAACCGGGCAAATCTTCAAGACCACGAAACAGCGCGTTCGCTTCGCCGTCGCCAACCGCTGCGTCAGCAGTGGGCACGTTTCTGTTCCCGGTCGACGCCTTGCTTCACGCTCACCGAGGCGCGCGGATATTTGCGCAACACCTCGCCCAGCGAGGCGCAGGCGGCTTCCTTTTCGCCCAGCGCCGCAAGCGACATGCCGAGCCGCAACAGCGCATCGGGCGCCTTCGCGGTGGTATCATACTTTGTCGACACGGCGAGGAAGGCTTCCGCGGCATCGCGGTAGCGCTGGCTCTGGAACAATGCTTCGCCCATCCAGAATTGCGCCTCGGGCGCCAACCGATCGCTCGGATATTGGCGCAGGAACGAAGCGAACTCATCCGCGGCGGGACCATAGTCCTTATGCTGCAGATAACCGTAAGCGAGATCGAATTCGTCCTTGGGCGAATTGCTAGGCGGCAGCGTCGCCTGCATGGCGCCGGTGCCGCTCGGATTGCTCGGCGGCGGCGGCGGCAAGGCCCCGCCCGGCGCAGCGCCGCCTGGCGGCGCTGCTGGCGGTGGCGGCGGCACGGAGACACTCGACAGATCGAGCGGCGCGCCCGGCTGGCGCGGACCACCTCCGGCGGGTGGCACATCGGCAACCG
>JBEKKM010000051.1:0-27528 GCA_050010715.1 Xanthobacteraceae bacterium
GCTCAAGGAGATCATGCGCATCCTGTTGGCGCGCTTTGCCGGCGACAATTATTTTGCCAGCCTGCGCTCCAGCAAAGCCCGCGCCATGGGCCTGACCGAAACCCGCATCGACGAGGGCTGCTTCGCCTACGAAGACGACAGCAAGGGTTTTAGCGAAGCCGAGAGATGCGCGCTGCGCTACGCCGACCTGATGTTTCTCGACGCAGCTCAGCTGGACAAGGCGTTCTACGACGAGATGAAGACGTATTGGAGCGAGGCGCAGATCATGGAGCTCGGCGCCTTCATCGCCTTCCACTACGGCATGGCGATGTTCATGCGCTCGCTGGGTGCGAAGGCGGCGGGTTAGAGCGGGCTTAACTTACCATCGCATATTGATGTTCTTGACCTGCGTGTAGCTCAAGATTTCATCGAAGCATTCCTCTTCGCCGATACCGCTTTGCTTCCAGCCGCCGTAGGGGGCGCCAATATATCGGCCATTCGAATTGATCCAAACATAGCCGGCCTCAACGCGTTCCGCTGTTTCCATTGCCTTGGCCAGATCGTTGGTGACGATGGCCGCGGTGAGCCCGTATTCGACGCCGTTCACCTGCTCGAGCATGTCCTCGTAATCGTTCCATTCCATGACCGACATCACCGGACCGAAGATCTCTTCGCGGGCGATCCGCATCGCCGGCATCACGTTGTCGAAGACGGTCGGTGCGATAAACAGGCCCGCGGAAAGCGATGGATCGACAGGCCTGCCGCCGCCGGTGAGAAGTTTCGCACCTTCGGCCTTGCCGGATTCGATAAAGCTCGTGACGCGATCGAATTGGCGTTGCGAGACGATCGGCCCGACGTCGTTCTCCTTGAGCCAGGGCATGCCGATCGGCAGCGCCTGCGCCAGCGCTACAAGCTCCGCGACGACTTCCTTGTGCAGCGAAGCGTGGACAAAGACGCGCGAGGTCGAGCTGCAGGATTGGCCTTGCCGGTTCATGTTCATGCCCTTGATGGCGGCGAGCGCGGCCTTCTTGGGATCGGCGTCGGGAAATATGACGATCGGATTCTTGCCGCCGAGCTCGAGGCTCACGCGCTTGAGATCCGCTGCGGCCTCCTTGGCGATGGCGCGGCCGGTCGGCACCGATCCGACGAAGCCGATCCGCCGGACGTCTGGATGCCGCACCAGCGCCGAGCCGACCTTGCCGTCGCCGGCGAGGATATTGATTACGCCGGCCGGAAATATTCCCTCGCACAATTCGCCGAGTCGCAGGCTCGACAGCGGCGCCTGTTCCGAACCCTTGATGACGACGGTATTGCCCGCCGCGAGCGGCGCCGCCGCTTTCTCGGCACAGAACCGGAGCGGATGGTTGAACGGATTGATCTTGGCGACGACGCCGAACGGTTGCCGGCGCGTGAGATTGAGATGGCGGTCGCCTTGCGAGAACGTCTCGCCCTTGATTTCGGTGACCAGGCCGGCGCAATAGCGCAGCCAGTCCGCGGTCCACGTCATGTCGCCGCGCATGCCGACGATCGCGTTGCCCGAATCGACAGCGTCGAACAGCGCCAGCTCGTCGGCGTTTTCTTCGATGCTATCGGCCAAAAGTTCGAGGCAGCGAGCGCGCTCCTTGATCGGCACGCGCGACCATTCCTTGAAAGCGGCCTTGGCGGCCTTCACCGCCGCATCGACATCCGCCTCGCCCGCCGCGGGAACGTCGGCCAGCTTCTCCATGTTCGACGGATTGATCGAGCCGAACGACTTGCCTTCGGCCGGCGCAACCCAGCGGCCGCCGATATAGAGCCCGCGTGGACTGAAATTGAGCGCCGGGGATTGCACGCGCTGTCCTTTAGAGTCCAGGGACGACCGCGGCGCGTAGCACCGTGCGCTCCGAAGCTTTCTTGAAAGCGGCGTCGAGGTCCTTCAAGGCAAATTTGGCGTCGACGATGTCCTTGAATGGAAACCGCTTGCGGTTCGCCATCACGAAATCGAGCGCCTGGATGAGATGCCGCGGGTGGTAGTTGTGAATGCCGCGAATGGTGATCCAGCGCCGCAGCAGGATATTGGCGTCGATGGTCACATTGGCGCCGGGGTTGACCAGACCGCCGAGCACGTAACGGCCGCCGGTCCGCAGCATCTGCAAGCCCTGGGGGATGACATCCGGCACGCCGCAAACCTCGATCACGGCGTCAGCGCCGTCTGGCCGGCACAGCGCCCTGACTTCATCGACGGCGGCCTGCGCGGGAACGCGCGCGATATCGATGACGTGATCGGCGCCGAATTTTTTCGCGACGTGTAGCCGGCTCGCCACCGCATCGAGACCGATCACGCACCGCGCGCCGCGCGCCTTGGCCATCGCGGCACCGTAGAGGCCGAGGAGACCGAGACCCTGTATGACCACCGCGTCACCCAAGCCGATTTCGGCGGCTTCGGTCACCGAGGCCATGGTGGCGACGCCGCAATTGAGCGGCGTTGCTTCCTCGTCGCTCAGCTCGTCGGGCAGCTTGAGGATAAAGGTGCCAGGCAGGATATAGCAGTACTCGGCAAATCCACCGAGGAAGTGCGGATCCTCGGCGGCAAGGTCGTGGCCATATTTGCGCACGCCGTGACACTTCTGCGGCATGTCGAGCACGTCGCGGTAATAGCATTGGCCGTCGAAGAAATACTCACTCCAGGTGATACGGTTGCCGACCTCGAGCGGGTCGCCGCGCATATCCTTGTCGACGCCTTCGCCGAGTTCCTCGATGACGCCGATGATTTCATGGCCGAGAATGCCCGGGCAGGGATTTGGCCGGCGTCCTTGGTAGGAATGAATGTCCGAGCGGCAGATGGTCGACATCGTCACCCGCACCAAAACCTCGCCGCGCTTGGCCGGCCGCACCGGAAATTCTTTCAGGACAAAGGGCGTGTTCGGCGCTTCGTAAACGGCGGCCTGGGCGGTGCGCATCATGCCATTTGCTCCCTCTCGTAATGCCGCGGTGCGCTATTCGACGCCGTTCAATGCAAAATCGAAAATGTCGTAGTTGTGCAACGGGACGTCTTTCGCACGCTGGCGGTACGCGGCATTGAGCGGTCGCGACAGCAGGAATGGAACCTTCTGCTCGCCAAGACCGCCGTGGGACCGCAGGCGATGCCCCGCCAATTGGCTCAAATCGTGGTCCTCGCGGCGCGCGCCGACGACCGTATTGCGATCGCTAAATGCGGCAAAATCGCCCTCCCGGTCGAGCGGTAGATCGAACTGGTCGCAGACTTGCTGCTTGTCGAGGACCAATTCGATGCCCGGCAGCGTGCGGGTGAATGCCATCATCGCCCAAATATTTCCTGGCTTGCGCAAATGCACCCGCACGAATGATCCGAGCGCGCCGTGATGCCGCACGAACGGATCTGCGATCGGACAGATCACGCGCACTGCGCCGGCGCCGAAACGCGAATTCAGCTCATCCTCCAGGTAGATGACATTGGGCGTGCCGTCGGCGGCGGACTTGTCGTTCATGCCATGATCGGCCGTGACCGCGACGGTGGCGCCGAGTGCGATCATCTTGGCGATGCTGGTGTCGACCGCATGGTGGTAGGCGTCCGCCTCCGGTTCTCCGGGCGCGTGTTTATGCTGCACATAGTCGGAGGTCGACAGGTACATGAGGTCGGGCCGCACCGACGCCAGCAGTTTCACGCCGGCGTCGAACACGAATAGCGAAAGGTCCGCCGAATATTGGTCGGGCTGCGGCCGGCCGACCAATTCCTCGACGTTTTCGATGCCGTTGTTGGCGAGATTGGCGGCGTGGGCAAATTCGGAAGAAAAATTGATGCCCGACATTTTGTACGCCAGCACCTTGAGCAGCTTGTCCTTGGCCGTGACGACTGCGGTCTTCACGCCAGCGCGGCTCAGCGCGCCGAGGATCGTGCCGCAGCGCAGCCGGGTCGCGTCGGTGATCATGATTTCCTGGCCGGTCTCGGGATCGAGATAATAATTGCCGTTAATGCCGTGCACCGCGGGCGGCACGCCGGTCACGATCGATGTGTTGTTGGTGTTTGTCGTGCTCGGCATGGAGCAATCGGCGATGCCGACAAAGCCGTGCTGTTGGAAAGACTTCAAGGTCGGCAGCGTGCCGTTGGCAAAGCCGTGTTCGAGATAAGCGGGATCAAACCCGTCGACCACGATCACCACGGTCGGGCGCTTTGGCGCGGCATAGGTGCGCCCATTGACTTCGACGGTCGCGGGGGGAGTGGATTGCGCGGCAGACGTGACCAAGGTCAAAACTCCAATCCGAAAGATTGTTCAGCACTACACACGATGACGTTTTAATGACGGCGCGATCGTTGCCTACGCTGATACTCGAACGACTGTGGGTTATCGGGCCGCATTCATTTCACTGTCACAACAGCGCTCTAGCGTCATTTGAGCCTTTGCACGCGCGGTCAACTCTCTTCGTACTCCAAAGGTTTCCGGCGATACACGCGTAGCGCGTCCAGGTGTCGTGGCCGCACATTGTAGGACGCACCGACCCATGGCGTCCTGTGATGCGCTTGGTCGCTTCAATATGGCAGCGATGAATCGGCGCCCGCCCAAGAACATTCGATGCAAGAACATTCGATGCCGGCACAATGACAACCAAGCGGATAACAGGAGCTCGAGCATGAAGTCGCAAATCTTTTCCGCCAGCAACACCGTCGCAGCATCGCTTGCAGCCGCAATGGCAATCGCCGCCGCCATAGCAACTAACCCGCTACCGGCCGCAGCAGACGACTGCCCAGCCGGCGGAACGGTGCGCTTCGGCGTCGAGCCCTACGATACGGCGGCACGGCTGGTGCCGATTTACGAGAAGATCGGCAAGATGATCGGCGACAAGGTCGGTTGCAAAGTCGAAGTCTTTGTCGCCACCGGTTACAACGCCGAGATCGAGGCGATGCGCAATGGCAAGCTCGAGCTCGGCGAATTCGGGCCGCTCGGTTATGTGCTGGCGCACCAGGTGGCGAAGGCGGAGGCAGTGGCCGCGTTCGGCAGCGCAGACGGCAAGACTGTCACCTATTGGGCAAGCCTCGTGACCTATCCGACGTCGGGCATCAAAACCGTCGAGGACATCCGCGGCCATTCCTTCGCGTTCTCGGATGCGGCCTCGACCTCCGGCCACCTGTTCCCGGCCTATGGGCTTCGCAAGGCGGGGCTCGATCCGGACAAGGACATCAAGGCGATCTACGCCGGCAGCCACACGGCGTCGTTCGAGGCGATCTATAATCACAAGGTCGATGCCGGCGAGCTGAACAGCGAACAGCTCGAATCGGCCAAGCAGCGCGGCCATTACAACGACGGCGATCTCGTCTTTCTGTGGAAATCCGACCCGATCCCGACCGACCCGTTCGCGGTGCGCGGCGACATGCCTGACGCGTTCAAAAAGAAGCTCGCGGACGCCGTGCAGCATCTCGACCTGATGAGCCTCGACCCGGCCGACCGCAAGATTTTGGTCGGCGCCGGCATCACCCAGCTCGTGCCACAAACCGATCAAGCTTACGATCTCATCCGCGATCTGGTGAAGACGCTCAACATCGATCTCGAGAAGCTGAGCTAAAACTTCGGGAGAACAGAACCGATGTTGCGCGTTCGCGGTCTGTCGCTGCGTTATCCGAACGGCAAGCTCGCGCTGTCCGACTTCGAGTTGACGGTTGAGGCGGGCGAGCTTGTGGTCGTTCTCGGCGGCAATGGCAGCGGCAAGAGCACGCTGCTGCGCTGCATCACCCGGACGCTGAAGCCCAGTGCGGGCGAGATCTGGCTCGGCCAGACCAATCTCTGTGCGCTCGAGGGCGAGAAGCTGCGGCGGGCGCGCCTTGAGCTTGCGATGATTTGGCAGCATGCCAGTCTGGTCCGTCGCAGCACCGTGTTGGCCAACGTTGCAACCGGCGCGCTCGGCCGCCATTCGACGTTGCGCACCGTGTTCGGCGGCCTGCCAGCGGCGGAACTTGACGCGGCGCGCGGCTACCTCGGCGATGTCGGCCTTGCCGATCTTGCCGAGCAGCGCGCCGGCACCCTTTCGGGCGGTCAGGCGCAGCGGGTCGCGATCGCCCGCTCGCTTGCCCAGCGGCCGCGGGTGTTGCTGGCCGACGAGCCGGTTGCGAGCCTCGATCCGGAAGCCGCCGAGGACATCATGCGTCTATTGCAGCGGCTGGCGCGCTCGGAGCGCCTCGCCGTGCTTTGCGTGCTGCATCAGGTCGAGCTGGCTTATGCCTATGCCGATCGGGTGATCGGCATTCGCGACGGCCGTATCGCTTTCGACCTGCCGCGGAGCCAGGTTTCGCGCGAAGCCGTGCACCGGCTCTACATCCACGAGGCGGCATGAGTCTCGACATTGCAGGACGCCCGGCGCCCCGCCTGTCCGGCGCCGATGCGTGGCGGCGCGCCCTGACCACCGCGGTCCATTGCGTGTTGGCGCTGCTCGGGATCGCCATCGTCGTTCAAGCGCTCATTGTCGTCGAGGCGCGGCCGCAGGACCTGATCACCGGAATCCACGGCATGGCCGACATCATATGGCGCGCCATGCCGCCGGATTTCTCCAAGCTGCCAGCGGCAGCCTGGCCGACGTTGCAAACGCTCGATATCGCTCTATTTGGCACCATGGTCGGGATTGTCATCGCGGTCCCGCTTGCCTTGCTCGCGGCCGCGAACATGACGCCCTCGCGTTACGCTTATTACGCGGCGCGCGCGATCATCGGTTTCACCCGCGCCGTGCCCGATCTGGTTTGGGCGCTGTTGTTCGTGACGGCGGTCGGGCTCGGGCCCTTTCCGGGCGGCTTGGCGCTTGGCGTGCATTCGGTTGGAATGCTCGGCCGGCTGTTCGCCGAAACCATCGAGCAAATGGACATGGCGCCGATCCATGCGCTGGAACTGACCGGCGCGCGACGCATCCAGGTCTTCAGCCACGGCATCATCCCAACATTGCTGCCGTCGCTCTTGGGCATCAGCCTTTATCGGCTGGACGAGAACATACGCTCTTCGCTGGTGCTCGGCTTTGTCGGCGCCGGTGGGATCGGCTTTCAACTGCTCACGGCGATGAATCTCTTCCAGTATCAGGAAGTCTCGCTGCTGCTGATCATCATCTTCGTCATCGTGCTTGGCGCCGAGCGGCTATCCGCCGCGCTGCGCGAGCGTCTCGCTTAAGCGCCCAGCTCGATATGTAAGATCTCCGGCGGCACGCCGAAGCGCGCCGGGATGATGCTGGTGCCGAGCCCGCCGGAGACGATCAGATGCCGCTCCTGCTCGACGATGTGGCCGTAGGCGAAACGCGCGCCGTAGCGCGACGGCACGAAGTGCGGCCAGAGCAACGGCACGCGGATCTGGCCGCCATGGGTATGGCCGGCGAATGTCAGCGCGACGCGCTCCGGCACGCGCGGGAAAATGTCCGGCTCATGCACCATGAGCAGGACCGGGTCGTCGGTCTTGATGCGCGACAGCGTCAGCGGCAGATCGTCGACGCCGCGAAACCGGCCGTGGCCGAGCCGAATAGCCAATTGGTCGCCGATGCCGGCGAGCCAGAAACGTTGCCCCGCCGGGCCGAGCAGAACGGCGTCGTTTTCCAAGACCGGAATCTTCACTCCGGCAAGCGCATCGCGCACGCCCTGCAAATCGTGCCACCAATCGTGATTGCCAAGGATTGCCCAGGTGCCGAGCGGCGCCGAAAGCCGCGCCAGCTCCGCCGCCCAGACCGGATCGGGCACCTTGGTAATGGCGAAACGGTACGAGGCGATGAAATCGCCGAGCAACAGCACGATATCGGACTGCAGCGCGCTCGCCCGGTCGACGATGCGGCGGATGTGTTCGAGCTGCATGTCGGGACCGCCGGCATGGAGATCGGCGATCACGGTGATGGACAGCTTGCGGCCGCTGGGCCAGCCCGGCAAGGTCGGCGCATAGTGCGTGACGACGAGGCCCTCGGGCTCGATCGCGCCGGCATAGACCGCGGTCCCCACCGACAGTCCGAACAGTCCGGCCGCGCCGGCAAGCACGCGGCGGCGCGTGACGCGCGGCTTGGCGCCGGGCTCGGGTCGTCGCGCGGTTCCTGGCGGGATATCGGCTTTCATGGGCGGCTTATAGCGCGCAAGTGATGATAGTGTGTTACCGTGCCTTCACGTCTGCGCGAGGCGCGCGCCGTTAACCCAATCCAGTGTCTTGTCGAGCGCGCGGCTGAGCCGGTCGAACAGGTCGTCGGTCTCGGCCGCGCTGATGATGAGCGGCGGGCATAGCGTCAAAACGTCGCCCAGCACCGCGCGCACGATCAGACCTTCGGCTTCGGCGAATTGCACCGCTTTGGCGGCGACGCCGTGCTGCGGGGCGAACGACCGCTTGTCGCGCTTGTCGGCGACGAGTTCCACGCCGCCGATCAGGCCGAGCCCGCGCGCCTCGCCGACCAGCGGATGGGCATTGAGCGCGGCGAGCCGGGCCTGGAATTGCGGCGCCCGCGCCGCGGCGGTCGCGAAGACGCGGTCGCGGGCGTAGATTTCGAGCGCCTTGAGCGCCACCGCGGCCGACACCGGATGGCCGCCGTAAGTGAAGCCGTGGCCGAACGTACCGATCTTTTTGCTCTCGGCGAGCAGCGCCTGATACATGGCATCAGGAATCATCACGCCGGCGATCGGCAGATAGGCCGACGACAGCGCCTTGGCGATCGAGATCGAATGCGGTTTGAAATTCAGCTTGTCGCAGCCGAACGCCGTGCCGAGCCGGCCGAAGCCGCAGATCACTTCGTCGGAGATCATGAACACATCGTGCTTCGCGCAGACCTTCATGATCTTTTCGAAATAGGTTTTCGGCGGCACGATGACGCCGCCGGCGCCCATCACCGGCTCGGCGATGAATGCCGCCACCGTGTCGGAACCTTCCTTGACGATCAGCGCATCGAGTTCGTCGGCAAGGCGCGTGGCGAATTGCTCTTCGCTCTCGCCGGGTTGGGCGAAGCGATAATGATGCGGGCAGGCGGCATGCAAGAAGCCCGGCAGCGGCAGGTCGAAGTCGCGATGGTTCGCCGGCAGGCCGGTCAGCGACGCCGCCACGATGGTGACGCCGTGATAGCCCTTCATGCGGCTGATGATCTTCTTTTTGCTCGGCCGGCCGAGCGCGTTGTTGAGATACCAGACAAGCTTGACCTGGGTGTCGTTGGCTTCCGACCCGGAATTGCAGAAAAACACTTTTGAGATCGGCACCGGCGCGATCTCTTTCAGTTTCTCCGCAAGCTCGATGGCCGGGTCGTGGCTCTTGCCGGTGAATAGATGGGCGAAGGACAGCTTGCGCATCTGCGCCGCCGCAGCCTCGACCAATTCCTCGTTGCCGTAGCCGAGCGCGGTGCACCACAGCCCCGCCATGGCTTCGATGTAAGGCTTGCCGTCGGTGTCGTAGACATAGACACCCTGGCCGCGCTCGATGATGAGCGGCCCAGTGTCGCGAAAGCCGGAGAGATTGGTGTAGGGATGCACCAAGGTCTCGACGTCGCGGGTGGCGAGATTGCTGAGCGGCGGCATGACAATCCTTTGACCGAACAACCGGTCCCGAATGATGCGTCGCCATTGTGGCGCGCTGGCGTCCGCGCCGTCAAAGTCGGGTCAAATCGTCCAACGGATCACGGTATGGGTATTTTTGATCATCCTCATTCCGGCTTAATCCCGGCGGCCTTGATGATCGGCCACCACTTGTCGATTTCGGACCGGTGAAAGGCCCCCAGCGCTTCCGGGGTCTGCTGCGCACGCGGCGGAATATCCTCGCCCAGTTCGTCCAACCGCTTGCGCACCCCGGCGTCGGCCAAGGCGGCGACCGCCGCCGCATTGAGCTTGGCGACGATTGCCTCGGGCGTGGATTTCGGCACCCAGAACGCCTGCCAGAACGACAGCGCCAGCTCGGGCACGCCGGCCTCCTCGATGGTCGGGATATCGGGCGCCGGTGCCCAGCGCGTCTTGCCCATGATGGCGAACGCCTTGACCGTATCGCTCCTGAGATAGGGCAGCATCTGCGAAGCTTCCGCTGCCATGCGCATATCGATCTGGCCGGCGAGCAGATCGGTCAATGCCGGCGCCGCGCCGCGATAGGGCACCAGCTGGATCTGCGTGCCGGTGAGTTTCTGAAAGTAAATGGCGCCGACCTGGCTTGGGCTGCCGACGCCGATGGTGCCTGCCGTCGCCTTGCCCGGATTGGCCTTGAGCCAGGCGATCAGCTCCTGCACGTTGTTCGCCGGCAGCGTCTTCCGGCCGACCAGCAGCAGCGGCGAAAACGCCAACAGCGCAACCGGCGCGAAATCGTTCTTCACGTCGAACGGCACCGGATAGACCGCCGGCGTGCCGACGAGGCTTGTCCAGTTGCCGAGGATCATGGTGTAGCCGTCGGGCTCGGCGCGCGCGAGGCGGGCCACGGCGATACTGCCGCCGGCGCCGCCGACATTCTCCACAACCAGCGGCTGGCCGAGTGCACCGCGCATCGGCTCGGCCAGAAGCCGCGCCAGCGTATCGACCGGGCCGCCGGCGGGAAACGGCACGATGACGGTGATCGGCCGCGTCGGATAATCGAGCGCGCAAGCGACACGCGACAGCGCGGGTGCGGCGGCGGCAGCGCCCGCCAAGAGCAGAAATTTCCGGCGTGGCAGTTTCATCGTGCGTCCCCCGGCCCGCGAACGATATCAGCCGTGCTTTTCAGTCGATAGTCGAAGGACGGCGCCGTTTCCGGCAAGCCCTCAACCTGCCAAATCTATAGAGCTGGAGGTAGCGGGGTCTTGCCCTTGAACGCACTGCATAACCGAAAAGGGCGTCTCCACAAGGGCACCGGGACGGCTTAATATTCTGTGTTGTCAGCCGGTACTTGCACCAATCGTCCACTCTCGCATCAACGCAATAGGTCGGAGGATCTGATGAAGAAACTTGCGATGTCTTTGGCTGCCGCGGCAGCCGTCCTGCTTACGATCAACATGTCGGCGAACGCCCAGGCATCTGCCGGAGCGGGCATTCATGCGCTCGTGCAAAACTCCACGCCGATCGTCAAGCAGGCGGCGTGCCAGGGCCCAGGCCCGTACTGCGGGACCGGCTATATCAGAGCCTGCGGCCCGTACCGTTGCTGGTGCCGTCCGTGCTACTGATCGGATGATCGGATACTACGTTTTTCGAGAGGCCGCCTTGGGCGGCCTCTCGTCGCTTGCCGCGCCGGCGCGTTGATCCTGATCAAGCGCCGGAAGAAGATCTGGCAGTAGAAATAAAATGGATATCTGGGTAGGAGGGCAAGGCCATGAAGCGAGCGTCATTCGTGCTGGCGTCGTTGCTGCTGATCGCGGGCGTGAGCGCGGTGTCGGCGCAGACGATGAGCTACGCCGAAGCAATTTCGCAGATTGCCACGGTGTGCAAAAACGACATTGCCAGATATTGCAAGGGCGTCCCGCTCGGCCCTCGGCTGCGGGCGTGCTTCGACGCCAATGCGGCGAGGATGTCGCCGCAATGCCAGCAAACCACCGGCGTGGTGTATGCATCGATCACGCGGCGGGCGACGGCACAGCGCGATATCGGCGACATTTGCAGCGCGGATATTTTTAGATTGTGCGGCACGTCGTTTGCCGATGCCAATCTCGTGACATGCATGGCAGGCCTAGCGCCGCAAGCGATGAGCCCGCGCTGCTACCAGACCTTCGTTGATACCGGTTGGGCTACGGAAAAGGCACGGCCATGAGGCTCCATCACGCTTTCACAGTTGGCGCGCTGCTTTGCGCCGCCGTCGTCACCGCCGCTCTGGCACAACAGCAGGTCAATTCAAGCGAGATGGCCAACAGCCTGGCCGCCGTCAGCGGCAATGCCAGGCTGGCCATGACCGGCGCCCAGATGCGCCAGGCCGTGCTGGACTACATCCGCGACAATCCCGGCGCGCTGCCGCCGCGGCCGATGAATTTTCCGCAGCTCGAAGGTCTTACGCAATTCGTCGTCGAGGTGGAATTCGACTTCAATTCGGCGGTCATCAAGCCGTCGTCCTATCGCACCGTGGGCGCCATTGCCGACGCGCTGCATCATCCGCTCTTGCTCGGCTATGGCTTTCTGGTTATCGGCCACACCGATTCGGTCGGCGGCCGCCAATACAATGTGGGCTTGAGCCAGCGCCGCGCCGAAGCTATCCGCGAAGCCTTGATCGATCCCTTCGGCGTCAATCCCGCCGTGCTGGAAGCGGTCGGCATGGGCGAGGAGCAGTTGCGCGATCCGGCGCACCCGACGTCCGGCGTCAACCGCCGCGTTCAGCTCGTCAATGTCGGCAAGAAATTCTGCTTCGGCCGCTCGGGCGAGCAATTCTTGTGTCAGTGAGCCGGCGTTGCTGGAGACTTGATCCGGCGCGGAAGGTCCATCGTGCCGGTCAAGTCATGCCTTCGACAAGTATCATATCGCGGGTGAGCGCATCGTCGCGGACCGCGAGCGCCGCCGCATATTCGGCGGATCGATACCAGGTCTTCGCTCGCTCGAGATCGGGAAACTCGATGATGATAATCGCGCTTGGTTTCCAGGTTCCTTCCACCGGCTCAACCAAGCCGGCACGCGCCAAGTAGCGACCGCCATAGCGGGTGATCGATGAAAGCGCTCGCGCGCGGAAAATTTCTAAGGCTTCGGGATTCTTTACCGAAGCGTCGGAGATGAAATAGGCCGCCATTGTTCCCGTGCTCCATTGGCGCCGCTTAACCTCTATAGGCAAATCCTCAAGCGAGCGATGTGACGCGCGTCACAGGGACCGGATTGGCGCAATCTGACGCACTGCAGCAAGAACCATCAGACGACCGCCACGTCGGCCGATCGCGCCCCGCTTTATTGACGCTTTGGCAATTTGACGGGCGTGACGCGATAAAGATCGGCCGGCGCGAAATCGTCCGTCAGCAAATCGCCGCCTTCCGAATTCGGCTCCGCGACCCGTTTGCCGGCAAGCGCCGGCAACGGATAGCGGAAATGATATTGCTGCTGCAGCGCGGCGGCGGCTTGCTGCAAGCCATCCGCGCTCGGTCGCGATGCCGGCATGGCAACGGCGATCGCCTGCGCCTCGCTGCGGTCGAGCCAATCGGGATAAACGTCGACGGTCGGAAATACCGCGCCCAAGGTGACCAAGGTCGAGAGATAAAGTTTTGTGTTGGCGGCCACGTTCGACGCCATGGCGCCGCCCGGCGCGAGATGCTCTTTGACGAGCGTATAGAACTCCCGCGTCAGCAGATGGAATGGAATACCGAGCTCACGAAATGCATCCAAGAGGATAAGGTCGTAAAGGTCCTTGTGGCGGTTGAGATAGACGCGGCCGTCGCCGGCAATGAGCCGGACCCGATCGGTGTCGCGCAGGCCGAAATAGTCCTTGCCCGCGCCGATGACGCCGGGGTCGAGCTCCACCACGTCGATCCGGGCGTCCGGCATGGCCCGCCCGAGATAGGTCGATATCGATCCGGCGCCGAGCCCGATCATCAGGATGCGCTTTAACGCCGCCGGATAAGCGAGAGCCGCCGTCATGGTCTGGTCGTAGGGCACCGGCATGGCGTCGGGGTCTTTGAGATCGACGATCGATTCGATGTAGTTGGGACGGCCGGCATACATGCTGCTCAGCCCAAGCAGCGATCCGTGCTTGTCGATGAACAGATTGTTGTACTCGGTTTCCAGATGCGCGACCCGGCCGTCGCCGTGCTTGAGCATCTGCGCCCGCACATTTGCGTCGAACACATCATCCGACCACGCGCGATCGCCGCCGAGCACGAGCACTGCGAACGCTGCAAGGACCGCGGCACCTTTTGCCGGCCGCTGCAGCCGGCCGAATGCAAACAGCAAGAGCCCGCAGCCTAGGCCGGCGGCGCCCAGCACCAGCGTGATCGCGCGCGTGCCGATCGCCGGTATCAGGAAGAACGTCGTACCCAGCGTGCCGGCGATCGAGCCGGCGGTGGAAACGCCATAGACGGCGCCGGAGATCGTTCCGGAATGCCGGGCGGCGCGCAACACCAGCCTGATGGCAAACGGCGAATAGACCCCGAGCAGCGCGACCGGCAGGACCATGATGGCGAGCGCGGCGCAGAGACTGCCGAGCCGCACGTCGTCCACGGTGTTGGACACGAATGCCAGTATGACGTCGGCAAAGCTCGGCAATGCCAGGAGATACAGCGACGCGACGCTCACGATCGCGCCCAGTACCGATGCAGACACCGTTCGATCCGCGATGAAGCCGCCGAGGAAATAGCCGGCGGTGAGCGCCGCCAGCACCGTCGAAATCAGCGCCGCCCAGGTATAGATGCCGCTGCCGAAATAGGGATTGAGATAGCGCGATCCGAGCATTTCAAAACTCATCACGATCGCGCCGGTGACGAAAGCGGCAAGATAGATGACGGCCCGGAACACGGGTGACGACGCGTTCATCCTGGTCGCGGCAGGTAATGTGGTAACCCTATCCAACTCGATCTCCGTCGGCGTCCCCTGATCGTGACGGGGGCTATTGCCAAAGTGACGCGAAGACGGCGGCAGAACAAGGGCGGCCCTTGCATCGCGTCCGCTTTGCCCGAATAACCGCGCCGATCGGTTATGCTACGGTAGCCAAGTCTGGTGACCAAGTCTGGTGACCAAGTCTGGTGACCAAGTCTGGTGACCAAGTCCGGTGACCAAGTCCTGGCGAAGAAGTCCAAACCCATGCAAGACAGATTTTTGAAAACCGGCATTTTCCTCGCGCCGTTCCATGCGCTCGGGGAGAACCCACTGCTCGCGCTCGATCGCGACATGGAGCTTTTGGTCCATCTCGACCGGCTGAATTATCACGAGGCCTGGATCGGCGAGCACCATTCGGGCGGCTACGAGATCATCGCCTGCCCCGAAATGTTCATCGCCGCGGCGGCCGAGCGCACGCGCCACATCCGGCTCGGCACCGGCGTGGTCTCGCTGCCCTACCACAACCCGTTCACCGTCGCCGGCCGCATGATGCAGCTCGACTACATGACGCGCGGCCGCGCCATGTTCGGCGTCGGGCCGGGCTCGCTGGTCTATGACGCGGCCAAGATGGGGATCAAGCCCGCGGACCAGCGCCGCAAGCTCGACGAGGCGCTCGACGTCATCGTGGAGCTGATGCAGGGCGGCGTGGTGACCAAAAAGACCGACTGGTTCGATCTGCACGAAGCGCGGCTGCAGTTCACAAGCTATTCGCAGCCGATGATGGAGATGGCGGTGGCGTCGGCGCGCTCTCCGACCGGCGCGCTGTCGGCCGGCAAGCAGGGCATCGGCATGCTCGCGATCGGCGGCACCTCGGACGATGCGCTCAAAGCCCACGCCAGCAACTGGGGCGTCTATGAGGAGAGCGCGCGGGCGCACGGCAAGATCGCCGACCGCCGCAAGTGGCGCATCGTCACCTTCGCCCACGTAGCGGAGACGCGCGAGCAAGCGCGCGCCGACATGAAATTCGGTCTCAGCGACTTCAAGCGCTATTTTGCCGAAGTGGCGACCTTCCCCATCGTGCCGCCCGACATCACGAGCGACCCGGCCGAATATCTGGTGGCGTCGGGGGTCGCCTGCATCGGCACGCCGGACGATTGCATCCGCCATTTCGAGCGGCTGTGGCGCGGCTCGAACGGCGGCTTCGGCGGCGTGCTGCTCTTGGCACATAATTGGGCCGACTGGCCGGCGACGAAAAACAGCTACGAACTGATGGCGCGCTACGTCCATCCGCATTTCCAGCGCAACGCCAACAAACTGCGGCAATGGAGCTACGACGACGCTAAGGCCAAATACGCCAGCGCCGGCGATCAGTCGCGCGCCGCGGTGCAGGCGGCGATCGACAAGCATCAGGCGCGGAAGGCGTGACGCCGCGGCGACATTCCCCGCAGAAAGCGGGTGGCTACTCCCGGGCAAGCCTGACACCAACGTGGGGAAGTTGGCCGTGCGGTCGGCGCAATGGCCGACGCGCTGCCAACTCGCTTGGAGCGCAAATCATGACGCAATCTTCCGTCGGCAAGCGCTTCGGCGTCATCGATGACGACCAGCAACGCGCCTTGAGCGGTCTCGAATTCGTCCAAGGGCTGGTCGATGGCACGCTGCCCCTGAACACCATGGCGGAAACGCTCGGCTATGACATTGTCGAAGTTGCCAAGGGCCGCGTGGTCGCCGCGGCGACTCCCCACGCGGGGCACCGCAACCCCGCCGGCACCGTCCACGGCGGCCTTGCCGCGACTTTGCTCGACAGCTGCATGGGGCTCGCCGTGCAGTCGATGCTGGACAAGGGCTTTGCGCAAACGACGCTCGAGTTCAAGATTTCGCTGGTTCGGCGCATCACCCCGCAGACTGGCCTGGTGAAAGCCGAAGGCAAGGTCATCAGTTGCGGTCGCCGCGTCGGCACCGCGGAGGGAAAGCTGACGGACAAGGACGGTCGCGTTCTCGCGCACGGCACGACGACGTGCTTGATCTACGAGCATTGAACGCCCGGCGGCGATGCTTTTCCCTGTAGCTCGGCTGCCTATTGGATCGCGGTCCAATATGTGAGACGGTCGGCAATTGTGTTACTTCTCCGCTCCGGTCGAACGGAACGGCAAAACCAGTCGGGAGGCGTCAATGCTGGTCTTCACGCGTGCAATGAAAATGGCGGCAGTTGCAGTGTCTTTGGCGGTCATGCTGCTGGGCGCTGCCACGCCCTCGCAGGCGCAGACCACGGGCACCGTCCGCCTGCACGTCGTCAAGGTGGGATTCATCGTCGGCGTCGGCGGCGGCAGCGGCGTCTTGATCTATCACGGCCACAGATATCGGCTGGCTGTGAGCGGCCTCAGCTTCGGCAGCCTCGGCGTCGCGGCGGTGGACCTAGTCGGCACCGCGAGCAATCTGACGAGCCCCGGCGCCATCGCCGGCACTTATGCGGGGGCAGGCGCCGGCGGCTCTTTCGTCGGCGGCGGCCAAGTGGCAACGCTGCAGAACGCCAACGGCGTCCTTCTCCAGCTCCAGGGCGTGCAAGCCGGTTTTCAGGTTTCGCTCGGTCTCGGCGGCATGACCTTGGCGTTGCGCTAGGCGCCAAATCGAACGACGCGAAGATCGCGATAGATCGGTATCTCTCGACGGCGGTGTCGCTTGAACGGCAGCGGCCGGAAGACGTCTATTGCCGCGAGGCCTGAGCGTGCCGTCAGGAAGCCGTCCGGGCAGCTGTTGAATTCGGACGCACTCGGCAGCTCAGACCGAGCGCGACCGAGATGCCGAGATAATGTTTCGCCAGAATTGACATAGGTCAAATTCGGCTGGCGCCGAACTTCGTATCATTTTTCAAGGGCCAAGTGACCGCCATGTCAAATGGCGGGAGCGCAGGGCTAAGGCGCAGCCTCGAGCAAGAGTGCAGACCATGACACAGTCGCGACCTAACATTGTCATCGTTGGTGGCGGAATCGGCGGATTGTTTGTGGCCAATGCCTTGGTATCGCAAGGTCTACGGGTATCGGTCTACGAGCAAGCGCCTGCTTTGGGCGAGGTCGGTGCCGGTGTGTACATCACTCCGAACTGCGTACGACAGTTGCAGCGGGTGGGACTGGGACCGGCCGTCGAAAAGTGGGGAGCCAAGGTCGGCAACAATTCGCGATACTTCCACCACGACGGAACGCTCATCGCTCCGGTTCGGGTCACCGACTCGTCGGGTTGGAACGCGACTTACGGCATGCATCGCGCAGACCTTGTGGACATGTTGGCCAAAGCCTTGCCGGCCGGCGTGGTGCACACCGGGCACCGATGCACCGGGTTCGAGCGGCACGGCGACATAGCGCGTGTATCGTTCGAAAATGGCGCGGTCGCCGAAGGCGACGTCGTCATCGGCGCGGACGGAATTCACTCCGAGCTGCGGCAATACGTATTTCCCGCCTCCCGCCCGGTTTTCTCGGGCACTGTTGCCTACCGTGGCGTGGTGCGATCCGAACTGGTGCCGGAATGGCCGGCAGAGAGCTGGGAGATGTGGCTCGGCAAGGGCAAGCACTTTTTGACCTATCCGCTGCGGGCCGGTGCGCTCATTAATTTCGTCGGCTTCGTGCCGGTGGACAAGGAAATGAAGGAATCGTGGTCAGCCGCCGGCGACCCCGAGGCGCTGCGCCGGGAATTCGCCGACTGGGACCCGCGCATTGGCGTCCTATTGCGCCACGTCAAGACGACGTTTCGATCGGCGCTGCACGATCGCGATCCGCTGCCGACTTGGACCCGGGGAAGGCTGACGCTGCTCGGCGATGCCGCGCACGCGATGCTGCCGCATCTCGGACAAGGCGCCAACCAGTCGATCGAGGACGGCATGGCGCTGGCGACGATCCTGACCAATACGGACCGCACCACTGTGCTTGCCGGCCTCCTCGCCTACGAGCGGCTTCGTCGCGAGCGAACCGCAAAAGTCCAATCGGGCGCGCGCGAGAATGGGCTGCGTTACGACTCGTTCCATGGCGACATCACAATCCGGGACGCCGAGATCGCCGCCCATGCCGAATTCCGCAAGCATCTCTACGATCACGATGTGGTTCCGGAAGCGTGCGCCGCGGCAGCGGAGCTGGTTTAGTCCGGATGCTTTCGTTGGATCATCAACGAGGGGCGCAATGACCAAACCCGTCACCGGCAAGGCCGAGGTAGCGCTCGAATATCCGGACAAACTCTACATCGGCACATTTGAACGCTCGTCGCGATTCGAGGCGCATCTCGATCCGACCGGTATCGCGTTGACTTTGGAACGGCCGGGCGCTGACGACGTCCACAAATCTGTCCACATGCACATCAACTTCGGGCTATTCGCCGACATACTGCTCGATCTGGCTGCAACGGTCGGCCGCATCCCTAAGGATGACGTCATGCATCGCGATCAGCTTGCGAAAGCGGTCGCTGAGCTGCACACGGCGCTGGGCAAAGTTTAGGCCGCCATCGAGCAGACCCGCGCCGACAACCTGTCGGCGATGCCGTAGCCAAACTTTTGTTGAATCAAGCGGTTGGTCGTCCAACCAATACTGTGTTCCCGTTGCAACAATTCGCGGAAATGCGACTCTAAAGCCAATTTCGACCTCCCGCGCGACCGTGAGTACTGCAAAAATTCCCCCGGGGAGTGAACTGCCTTCAGAGGGGGACACCATGAAGGTCACTTCGCTTGGCATAGCCGGCGTTTTGGCATTGCTCATCGCCGCGCCACTCAGCGCCGCCAGCGCGGCCGACATCGTGACCAAGGCCCCGCCGCCCGCGGCGGCGCCAGCTTCGCCGCCCGCGCCGGCTCCCTGCGACAGCCTTTGGGACTTTGTAGCCACGGCCTGTCCGTTGACCTGGTACGGCATCACGGTCTACGGCACGATCGACGTCGGCGGCGGTTGGCAAAGCCACGGGACGCCATTCAGCGGGACATCCGCCCCCGGACAAGATTATCTCGTCCAGAAGGCCAGCAATCGCGCGCTGTGGGGAATTGCGCCCAACGGATTGAGTCAGTCAAACATTGGAATTAAAGGCAACGAAACGATCGCGTCCGGTTGGGCCTTTGTTTTCGATCTTGAGGCCGGGTTCGATCCCTATTCCTTGCGATTCGCCAATGGACCGGGGTCAATCGCTCAAAATGTCGGCGTGCCGCTGACCAGCCAAAACGCGTTCGCCGACTCAAGCCGGGCGGGCCAGTTCTACAATTCCGTCGGCTACCTGGGTGTCAGTTCACCGACCTATGGCACGCTCACCGTTTTCAGGCAAAACTCGCTGACTTTGGACGGCGTTCTGGCCTACGATCCGATGGGCGGTTCATACGCGTTCTCGCCGATCGGCTGGCAGGGGACGACCTGCGGCGTCGGCGATACCGAAGACTGCAGATACAGCACGGCGGTGAAATATCGTGTCAACGTCGACATGTTCCGGGCGGCGGGCCTGTGGCAGTTCGGCGGCTACGGCCAGAACAACGCCGCGGACGGCGCCTACCAGGCGCAACTCGGCGCCGACATTCGCAACGTGGCCAACGGCGTGCTTTCGGTCGACGCCATTTACAGCTACGTCAGAGACGCGGTGTCAGCCTCGCTGACCGGGAATCCGACCAACGCCAACGGGCTGCCGATAGCGCCGTTCACGCCGCAGTTTCTCACCGCCACGATCTCCAACGACACCAGCGTGATGGCGCTTGCCAAATACAACCACGGACCGCTGAATCTCTATGGCGGTTACGAATGGATTCAATACGCGCCACCCAGCGACCCGCAAACCTCGTTTACCGATATCGCGGGCGACACGATCACCGGCTTCGCGGCCAGCAGCGCCAGTCCTAACGGTATTACGGCTATCAACAATATAGCCTACACGGCCGGGTGTGCGGCGGCCACTGTTTGTCATGACAAGATCTTGCAGGTCATGTGGGCGGGGGCGAAATACGCCGTCACCGATAGATTGGATGTGATCGGCGGCTATTATCATTATATCCAGAACAACTTTTTCGCGACCGGGCCAAACGTCGGCTGCTCGGGCAGCGCTCACGCGCAATGTTCCGGAACGTTCGACGCAATTTCCGCCGTTGTCGATTGGAGGTTCGCGGCGAAGTGGGACACCTATATCGGCGTCATGTTCTCGCAAGTGAATGGCGGATTGGCGAACGGTTATCTCCAGCGCAATAACATCGATCCCACGGCCGGGCTGCGCTTCCGATTCTGAGTAAGGCACGCTGACTCGCCACTTCGATTTGTGGGTAGACGTGCTACGGCACTTCTTCCTTAGCGCCAAAACCGCGCAGCACGTCGCTCATCAGATTGCTCACCGTCGGACGCGGCAAGGCGGTGAACGGCAGCGGCCGCACGACGTCGATTGCCGCGAGGCCCAAGCGCGCGGTGAGGAAGCCGTTGAGCAGGCCCTCGCCGAGCCGTGCCGACAATTTGCCGGCGATGCCGTGGCCGAGCATCTGTTGCACGAGGCCGTCGGTGGTCGCCATTCCTCCGGTCATCGCCAGGTGCAAGACCACAAAACGCATCAGCCGCATCAAGCCAAGCGCGCCCGGCCGCGCCCCGTACAGCAAGGACAGCCGACGCACCAAGACCAGCGCCGAGCCGAACACGAACAGCACGTCGATGGCGGCGCGCGGGCTCACCGCGGTGAAGGCCGACACCCGCGTTGCCGCCGCGGTGACGATGCGGCGCGCCTGTTGATCCAGCGGCGTCATCAGCTCGCGCTCGGCAAGTCGCACCATGTCGGCGCCGTCGATGATGTCGCCGAGATGACTTTCCATTGCGGCGCGGCTGCGCGCCAGCCGCGGCATGCGGCGCGTCAGCGCCAGCAGCGCGCGCGCAAGAGCGAGGGCCTCCTGGCGATCGTCGTTCAGCAGCGTGTCCAAGGCGCGCTGATGCAGTTTCTCGATGGTCGCAAGCCGCGCCAAACCCATGGTCTCGCGAACGGCAACGACCAAAAATGACACCGCGGCCAGGATCGCGAGCGCCAGACCGAGAAAGCCGAATTCCTGGCTGCGCGCGAACAGATCCTCGATCAGGCGAACCATGGCGAGACCGGCGGCGAGCAGAATCAAGCCGCCCACGGCGCCCCAAAACACCGCGCCCCAACGCAAACCCCGCCGCGGCCATTGCAGCGCATCGTCGACCGCAATGATCGCCGTCTCGGTGTCGGGCTCGGGTAACACCTGCACGGCGCGTTTGGCGGCTTCGTCTTTGGCCAGGCCGACCATCACGTGATCGTCGTCGAGGCGAAAGACAGCGGGCGGCCGATGCGGCCAGTTTTTGCTCATTGCAGCCGGTCTCCGATCAGGAATTGCAGCGCGCGGTCGAGGCGAATGTGAGGCAGCGCGGGGATGCCGCTGTCCGTCGCTTCCAGGAGCGGCGGCCGCACGCGCAGGAAGCGAAAGTCGGCGTTTTGCGGCGTGGTCGTGGCAATGCCGCGAAACCCATTGGCGTCGCTGCGAAACAGTTCGTTGGGGTCGTCGGGCAAGTCGCCGGGAAACAGCGCCGCCTCGGTTTCGCCGTCAAAAGTTTCGCCCGCCAGAACCTCGCCAGCGACCGGCACGCCGAGGATGCAAGGCAGCTCCTGGCGCGCCCGCCGCACCGTTGCTTCGCGGGTGGCGCGCACGGCGGCGAGCGCGACGACATCGACCTGCGCGCCGGCGAGCTCGGCTTTCGCGGTTGCCTCTTGCGTCAAGCGCTTGAGCACGGCTTCGAGCCGGTCGTGACTGGTGTGATGCAGATGATCGGCCTTGGTGGCGGCCAGCAGAATGCGATCGATGCGCGGACGCAGCATCGTGCTCAGGACGGTTTTGCGGCCGATCTGAAAGCAGTCGAGGACTTGCGCCAGCGCGCGTTCAAGGTCGAGAACCGCATCGGGGCCGGCATTGATCGCGGCCAAGGTATCGACCAGAACGACCTGGCGATCGAGCCGGGCAAAGTGATCGCGGAAAAAGGGCCGGACCACGATGTCCCGATAGGCGTCGTAGCGGCGGCGCATCATCGCCCAGAGCGAACCTTTCGGGGCAACACCGTCGCTCGCGACGTCGAGCGGCGCAAACGTCAGCGCCGGCGTATGGTCGAGATCGCCCGGCATCAGAAACCGCCCCGGCGGCAACAGACTCATCGCAAAATTCTTGTCGCGGCAGGCCTTCAGATACGCGGTGAAGAGCTTTGCCGCGGTCAGCGCTGCCTGCTCGTCCTCGACGCCTTGCGGGTTAAGCGTCACCCGATAGGAATTCCAATCCTTGGCGAGGCCGACACGCGACCCGAGCCGGGAGAGATTCACGCTCTCGGCCGCCCATGTCTCATAACTTTTGTCGAGCAGCGGCAGGTCGAGCAGCCACTCGCCCGGGTAGTCGACGATATCGAGGGTCAGCGCGCGCTGATGGCCGCGTTGCGATTGATAGTCGATGACGAGGCGCAATTCGCTGATTTGCCGCGTCGATTGAGGCCACTGCCGTTTTTCGACCAGCGCGTTCAGATGGCTCTCGTAGTCGAAGCGCGGCACCGCATAATCGGGCTGCGGCGCCAGATAGGCGCGCGCCACGCGGCCGGTCGCCATCGCCTCGAACACCGGAAAACGTCCGCCGCGCAGCAGGCCATGAACCAGCGCGGTGATGAAGACGGTCTTGCCGGCGTTGGAAAGCCCGGTCACCCCGAGTCTGATCGTCGGATCGAATAAATGGCTGCCGAACTCGGCGAGAGCGAGCGCGGCCAGCCGGATTTGTTCAATGAACTCGTCCACAATCGATACTTCCGTCTGCCGCCCGCAGCCGCGGGCCAGTCGGGATGATCCCTACTCCGAAAACGATCATCGGCCCAAATTGCTCGAAAAGCGCCGGATGGCTCAAACAGGCATAATGAAAGTGGCAGGCGAGTGTCCGTGCTTACCGGCGTAGAATTTGCTGCATCACGCGATCGGCCCGTCATGTTCGACGACGCGCAACTTGCGCACGGTCAGCTCATCGACCTCCAGCGCACCGAAACGTGCCTTCTTGATAGAAAGGCGGCCAACCGCAAGCCGTCCGATTGCCAATGCGCCAATGGCAACCGCGCCGAACGCCGCCGCGCCCAGCGCCAGCGCCAAGAGGCTGGTTGCGGGAAGGGCCTTGGATTGTCGGATGACCTCGCGCGCCATATGCAACCTCCATCAGCCCCGGCCCGATTCCAGGAACAATCGGGATCGGATTATCGGCTGACGGCCACTTTGCCATCCCGCGCCGCGGTTTACGACACTTAAGGCTGGCGCATGCCAGGTTCAACCTTGACGCCATCGACTGGCGCCGACAAAAATATCGGACCGCAAAACGCCGGCCACGACCAAAAGACATTTGGAGGCGGGGCGCAGCCAAGCCGCTTCCGAGCGAACCAATGAATCAAACCGACGAAGATGTCTTTGACTGCGACGTCTCAGACGAAGCGCTGGAGGCCGCGTCCGGTTTGCGCGCCGGTGAAATAACCACCCTTATGAACGGCTCCTACTGCTTCACCTGTGTGCAAGAAGGCGAAACCTAGTCGTAAGCCCCGTCGGCTCAATCTCGCAGCAGACTTCGCATCTCTCTTCCGGGTCGCCCGCGGACATTCGCCGGCGTCAAAAGCCGTCCGCTGTGCCAAGACTCGTCGCCGCCAGTGCTGCTAAGCTTCCAAAGTTACTGTGCAAGACTTGATGCCACCCCATGCAGGGCAACGGAGAAACAGCATGGCGGAACTTGGAATCTTTCTTGCCGTCATGATCGCACTTGTGGTCTGCGGCTGTATGGCGACGCAGGCTCCGAAAAAGACTTCGTAACATTGGGCCGGTGAAGGACTGAATTCCGCGGGGCAAAGGCCCGGCGGATTACGCGGCTGGTGCAAACCCGGCAGCGTTATTCTTTTGCCTGAAGGGAGAGCAGTAATTCCGCGCCGGGCTGCGGCCGCATTTAAGGCAACCGGTTCAGCATTGTAACATAGTACCGCCCACCGCCCGCCATAATCCGCGACAGACTTATGGGCGACGGGGGGTCGCCATGGAGTACAAGCAGTTTGTTGTCAAAGCTTTCGAGCGCGAGCCAGGGAAGTGGCGTGCGAGCGTCGAGCGGGCCAATGGGAAAGCTCTCCTAAAGGCCTTAGCCCGCCGCCGCAGGGCGCTCGACAAATTCATTACCGGCATGGATGCAACGGCCGCGGAAGCAGCGATGCAAATGGCCATGGCGGCCATCGACGCGAATGCTTTCTCGCGAATTTCGTACCGAAACACGCGTCAAGCGCGCCCAGCACGGAAAGACAGTGCAACGCGGGTCGAGCGTGCGGATGCCCGAATCAAAAGCGCTTCCGCGCCCGTCGTTTGAGTGCCTATGCGGCGCGGCGTTCGACCTCCTTCCGATTCTCCAGCACGACCGTCGCCGCGGCGGTGTTGGAGATCGGGATGTGGTAGTTGCGGTGCACTTGCGTCACGCGACCGGTCAACGCCCCGCGCATCGCCATCCAATTGAGGAATTCCACGCCCTGGGCGCCGGCCTCCTCCACCCAATCGTGGATCGAGTAGCGCGCCAGCGTCTCCGGTTCATTGACCAGCTTGTCCATGCAGAGCTGGTCGAATTCCTTGTTGATGAAGCCGGCCCGCTTGCCGTCGAGCTGGTGCGACAGGCCGCCGGTGCCGACGATCATGACCCGCAAGTCCTCCTTGTAGGACTCCACGGCGCGCCCGATCGAACGGCCGAGATTTAGGCAGCGCTTGAGCGACGGCAGCGGATGCTGCACGGTATTGATCGACACCGGCACGATCTTGATCGGCCAGGTCTGGCCCGGCCACATCAACGTCATCGGAATCGTCACCGCGTGATCGACCAGCATCTCCTGGCACATGGTGATGTCGAATTCGTCGGCGACCAGCGCGTTGATCAGATGCCAAGACAAGGCCGGATTGCCGGCGATCGAGCGCGACACCGGGATGCCCCAGCCTTCATCCTCGTTGCGGTATTCGGCCGCCGCCCCCATCGCGAAAGTCGGCAGCTTGTCGAGAAAGAAATTCAATCCGTGGTCGTTGTAGAACACCACAGCGGCGTCGGGCTTCTCGCGGGCCAGCCAGTAGTGGACGAAATCGAAACCCTTGAAGAACGGCTTCCAGTACGGATCGTTCTGCTTGTTGTCGGCAATCGCCTTGCCGATCGAAGGCACGTGCGTGGTGGCGATGCCACCGATGATTCTGGCCATGGTTACCTCCCTGCCGCGGCGAGCTTCGCCTTGAACGCGTCCACCGTCGTGCCGGTCTGCTGCGCGCCGATGTCCTGGACGTTGAGACCGAATATTCCCGCAAGCTTCGCCAGGTAATAGACGTTGCCGCCGGCCTCGATCATGCGCAGCACGTCGCGATCCTTCACCGCCGCGCGCTGCTGCGCGTTGAGGCCAAACTTCTTGCAATAGGCGTCCTCGTCCTTGAGAAACGCCGCCCGGTTCTCCGGGCTGTTGAACGAGAAGCACATCCGGTTCAGCGCAAAGCCTTTTTGCGCCTGATTGCCGTCGAACATGATCGTGCCGGGTATGTCCTGTTCCATGGGGCGCTCCCTCAAATCGATCGACACATTTATGTAAAACTATCGCTTCCGACCGATTTCGAATTGATCTGCGTCAATCCCGCCGCGGCCGGCCGGCGGTTTTTCAGGCTTCGCGATTGAGCGTGAAATCGGCCGGCGGTTCCGGTCCCCACAGGAAGAAGGAATCTTCGGGCGCGTGATGTCCGGCTTCCCAGCGCTGCGCCGCCGGGATGTAATCGATGTCGCAGGAATATTCGGCGTAGCTGCCCCACGGATCCCGCACATAGTGGAAATAGTTCGAGCCCAGCACGTGACGGCCGAGACCCCAGCCGGCGCTATGGCCTTTGCCGGCCATGTGCATGGCGCCAAGGCCGATGTCGTCGATGCCGCTCATGTCCCAGCTGCAATGGTGCAGGCCGGGCGCTTGCGATTGCGCAAAAGCCAGAATGTGATGATCGCTGCCGTGCATCGCGTGCATGAAGGCGACGCGGTCGGAGCGGTCCGACAGACGCAAGCCGACAATATTCGAATAGAACGCCACCGCCCGGTCGATGTCGGTGGTGAATACCAGCACGTGCGACAGCCGCCGCGGCCGCACCATCGGCGCCTTGGCCCGAACCGGCGCGCCGGCGACGCCTTCCGGCGATGACGACCAGGTGCCGGGGGTCTTGTGGGCGGGCGAGGTCTTGGCGGCGACCGCGATCTCGACGAGCAGGCCCGCCGGATCGCGCAGCCAAAAACCGTTGCTGGCAAAATTTTGCGGCGGATCGAGCGGCGCGCAGCCATTGGCTTCCGCGCGCTCCCGCAGGTAAGGCAAGTCGTCGGCAAAGCAGCCGAACGAGAGGTGGTGCAGTTTCTTGCGTTGGCCCTCGACGACCGTTCCCCAGCACTGATCCTGGCCGAAAGTTTTCAGCTTGAGCGCGCCGCCGCTCACGGCGACGTCGAGACCGAAATCCGAATAGAATTGCTGTGCCGGCTCGAGATCCGGCACGGCGAGCACGAAATGGTCCAGCGAATGAACGCCGAGCCCGGGCTGTTCGGTTGCGGGGACGTATCCACGATTAGCCGTCATTGTGTCCTCTCCCAGCTTTTTTGGTCCGGCAAGCGCGCGGCAAGTCACACCGTTGCCGGTGCAAGACCGGAACGGACCTTGAGCGCTTCCCTGGCGGCATCCTTGAATGGCTGATCGGGCGGCAGGATCACCGAGGCCGAACGCACCTGCTGATGGGCGACGTCGACGCCGGGCGGCGTGATGCCTTTCTCGGCCAGTTCCCTCGCGGCGCGCATCAGCCGATGCCGCGCCATGATGATGCCGTTGTCGGTTGAGACCAGGTTTTCCTTGGTGCGATCGACGATCGGCCCCATGCTCTCCTGCAGCGAGCCATCCTGGATGGCGATGCCTTCGATGCCGCTAAAACTGTCGCCGCGCCGTTGCGCGTCGCGATCCATCAGGTAGTCGTTGTCCTTGTTGGCCAACGGCCGGAAGCTTCCCGGCTCCAATTTGCAGTGCACGCCCTTGCCGTCCTCCATGGCGCGGCGTTCGGCGTCGGTGATCTTGCGCGTCGGATGGTAATCGTAGCTCCAAGCCCAGCAATTCTCGTCGTCGATCGGAATCCAGAAATGGCCGTGAATGGTATGGCCGCCGCGCGGCGCGATCATG
>JBEKKM010000052.1:0-27415 GCA_050010715.1 Xanthobacteraceae bacterium
TGAGGGGGTTCGGACGCTTCAGCAAAGTCTTCAGCTTCCGAACCCCCTCATCCTGTCCTTCTCCCCTCTGGGGAGAAGGGACGCAGCTCGCAGCTCGCCGATAAAACACGCGGCGCTGTCGGGCTCGACGTGAACATTTTACGGGAGAACGCGATGAACGTTGCGGAATTGAACAAGGTGGCGGAGGCCATGGTCGCCCCCGGCCGCGGCATTCTGGCCGCCGATGAATCCACCGGCACCATCAAGAAGCGCTTCGATGCGCTGGGCGTGGAATCGACCGCCGATTCAAGGCGCGACTATCGCGAAATGCTGTTCCGCACCAAGGAGGCGATGTCGAAATATATTTCCGGCGTCATCCTCTATGACGAGACCATCCGCCAAAACGCCAAGGACGGCACGCCGCTGGTCAAGCTGATCGCGCAATCAGGCGCGCTGCCTGGCATCAAGGTCGACAAGGGCACAAAACCGCTGCCGAACTGCCCGGGCGAAGTGGTTACCGAAGGCCTCGACGGCTTGAGCGAGCGGCTCGCCGAATATCGCGGGCTCGGCGCCAAATTCGCCAAATGGCGCGCGGTGATCGACATCGGCGAGCATGGGCTGCCGAGCTACACCTGCGTCAACGCCAATGCGCACGCGCTCGCCCGCTATGCCGCGCTATGCCAGGATCAAGGCATCGTGCCGATCGTCGAGCCGGAAGTGCTGATGGACGGCGGCCACGACATCGACCGCTGCGCCGAGGTCACCACCTGGGTGCTCAAGGAGACGTTCCAGGCGCTGTTCTTCAACCGGGTCGCGCTCGAAGGCATGGTGCTCAAGCCGAACATGGCGGTCCCCGGCAAGAAGTCGGGCAAGCGCTCGTCGGTGGAAGAAGTCGCGGAGAAGACGCTGCGCGTGCTGAAAGAATGCGTGCCGGCCGCCGTGCCCGGCATCGCGTTTTTGTCCGGCGGCCAATCCGACGAGGACGCCACCGCCCATCTCGACGCCATGAACAAGATGGGACCTTTGCCGTGGCACGTCTCGTTCTCCTATGGCCGCGCGCTGCAAGCCGCGCCGCAAAAAACCTGGTCGGGCAAATCCGAAAACGTGGCGGCAGCGCAACGCGCCTTCAACCACCGCGCCATGATGAACAGCCTCGCCGCGCTCGGCCAATGGAAAGCCGACCTGGAACGGAAGGCTGCTTAGTTGGTCATTCCCGCGAAAGCGGGAATCCATATCCACGGTCGGAGCAGATCCTGCATGAGCGGTGATTATGGGTCCCCGCTTTCGCGGGGACGACGACGGGGATGAAACAACAGCGCCCACGCCAGCGACTTTACCTTGTTACGCCCGAACTGGGCGAAACCGCATCATTCGCGCGCGAACTCGACGCCGTCCTCGGCTCAGCCGACATCGCCGCCGTGCTGCTGCGCCTCGCCGACGCCGACGAGCGCGCCCTCGTCAACCGCGCTAAAACAGTCGCCGCGGCGGTGCAGCGCCGCGACATTGCGCTCCTCCTCGACGGCCGCGTCGAGATCGTCGGCCGGGTCGGCGCCGACGGCGCCCATCTCACCGGGATCGAGGCGTTCACCGCGGCGCTGCCAAGCCTGAAGCCCGACCGCATCGCCGGCGCCGGCGGCTTGCGCAGCCGTCATGATGCCATGCTCGCCGGCGAAACTGGCGCCGATTGCGTGTTGTTCGGCGAGCCCGATCGCCGCGGCAACCGGCCGCAATTGGGGGCGGTGGAAGACCGGGTCAAATGGTGGGCCGATCTCGTCGAAGTGCCGTGCATCGGCTATGCCGGAAACGCGGACGAAGTCCGGGTGCTGGCGCAAGCCGGCGCCGACTTCGTTGCGCTGGGTGATTGGATATGGACGTACCCGCAAGGGGCAACCGCGGCGGTGACAATGGCGGCGAGCGCGCTGGCCGAGCCGGTGCCGTGACCGCTTTGGCGCGCCGGCTCCCGATCGCGCTGGCGCTCGCGGCACTCGCCGCGATTTTGCCATTCCCCGCTGCCGCGCAAAATCCCAATGCTGCCGCGCAAAATCCGCCGGCGCCGGCCGCGCCGAAAGCCCAACCGGCAAAGCCGAAACCGCAACACCCCGCCGCGGCGCCAGGCAGTTTGGCCGCGGTAGCCGCGCCCGCCCCAGCCCCGGCCCCGGCCGCCAATGGCCGCGAGCCGGATCTCGCTTTCGGCGCGTTCCAGCGCGGCTACTACCTGACCGCGCTGGGCTTTGCGACCAAGCGCGTCGACGACAAGTCCGATCCGAAAGCGATGACGCTCTTGGGCGAGCTCTACGCCAACGGGCTTGGCGTGCCGCAGGACGATCAAAAAGCCGCCGAATGGTACAAGCTCGCCGCCGACCGCGGCGACCGCGAGGCGATGTTCGCGCTCGCCATGTTCCGCCTCGCCGGCCGCGCCGGCCCGCGCGACCGCGACGCCAGCGCCAAGTGGCTCGCGGCGGCGGCCAAGCTCGGCCAGCCGCTCGCCGCCTACGACCTGGCGCTGCTCTATATCGAGGGGCAATTGTTCCCGCAGGATTTCAACCGCGCCGCCGAATTGCTGCGCGTCGCCGCGGAGGCCGGTAATCCTGAAGCGCAATATGCGCTCGGCACCTTGTACAAGGGCGGCCGCGGCGTGCCGAAGGACATGCACCAGGCGGTGTATCTATTCGGCCTCGCCGCGGTCGCCGACTACACCGACGCCGAAGTCGAATACGCCATCGCGCTCTATAACGGCGACGGCGTCACGCGCAACCAGGAGGCCGCCGCGGCGCTATTCCACAAAGCGGCGATGAAGAACAATCCGGTGGCGCAAAACCGCCTCGCCCACATCCTGTCCTCCGGCATCGGCGCGCCGGCCAATCCGGTCGAGGCGGTCAAGTGGCACCTGATCTCGAAAGCGCGCGGCGAGACCGATATCGGCCTCGACGATTTTGTCGCCAAGCTCGACCCCGACAAGCGCGCGGCGGGCGAAGCCGAGGCGAAGAAGTGGATTGATGAGTTGAAGAAAGGGCCACCGTCGTAAGTATTCCTCCCCCGCTTGCGGGGGAGGCGGCAAGCGAAGCGATGCCAGGGGGGGGTAAGTCGCCGCTTGCGCAAGCGTAACGGCCGCAGGCCCCCTCCCTACCCTCCCCCCGCAAGCGGGGGAGGAATTACGCAGCCACATCGTCATGGCCGGACTTGTTCCGCCCCACATGCAGCTTATGAGCGCGGCGGCGGATATCCAATTCCCGCGCAAAACTTCTTCACAGCGGTGTCAACGGCCCGAGCCGAAACTTGTCCGATGGTTTTGACGATCAACGTCGCGTTCAGGGTGACGATGCGATCGGTACGAACCCAGCTGGGCGCGGGAAGGCTGCCGCGCACAAGGTCGGCGGCAAGAAGCGGGATGCCATGTTCGGCCTGCGGGCGCGAGGTCACCGGCAGCGCGATGAAGTCGCCAAAGCCGTCCAACGCCGTCAGCGCCAAAACCGGCCGACGTTTCGCGGCCGACAAGTCGGTAAACGGAAAAGGCACGAGCAGCAGATCGCCGCGCTCAAGCATTATCCCAGACTTTGTCCTCGGAATTGTCCCAGATCGGCGCCAGCGACGCCGACTGCGCGTTCATCAAATCGCGCCACTCGCCGCGCTCACGGATGTAGCCGACAAAATCCAGCACTTCGCGCGCCGCCTGGTCGGGCAGCTTTTTCACCTGTTCATAGATCAATTCAGCGATCGTCATATCGTCCTCAGACGGCTCGGATAGCATATTAGCATGATTTCGCATGGTCGTGTTCCGACAATGCCGACCGCGTGTCACTTATAACGAGACAATGTTTGACATTTGTCTCTATATCAGTTACAGGCTGAAAAATCCCGCTCACCAAGGGACACCTTCCGGAGGCAAGCCGAGAGGTGGAGCGGGTGCGGTGCCCGCGGGCGGATTTGCAGTCCGCTCCCGGGCGGCACTATGACCGGTCTACGGGAAGCCCGTTGGACTGGGACAGGCGGAGACAGATAACGGCCGTCTTTTAGCCGCGTCCCAGGAAGCGCGGCCTGGGGCTGAGCGGTGGCGTTCGTTCGCCTAAGCAAGAGCCGCGGCGGAACGCCGACAGACGAGCGCGCCCGGTATGGCGCGCGCCGCGCCCGTAAGCGCGGCGGTTCGTTCTGCGTCTGTCGGCGTTCTGCCTCCCCTCTTTGCAGAGGGAAGAAAAAAGCAAGTGGCGAGCGGTGGATAGCGAAGCGGACTTTCCCAATTCGCGCCTCGCCATTGATAAAACTCCGACGCGGATCGCGTTGCGAGAACGGGATCGCTCGCACTATCCGCCCCCGCGATAGCGGGGGAGGGGGACCACTGGAGCTCGCGCAGCGAGCGAACCGTGGTGGAGGGGGCGCTGGACGCGGAGCTTCGTTTTCGTTGCGGAAGATTCTCTTTGCGAGAAGAAGCGAGCGAGCGAACATGTCCGGATATCACGAAGACTCTTGCGGCACGTTGAGTCCTGCGCCCCCTCCACCGCCCTTCGGGCGGTCCCCCTCCCCCGCTGTCGCGGGGGCGGATGAAGCACGCCCGCTTCGCGGGGGCGGATGAGTGACTTGCGCCCAGCCCCCGCGACGGGTACGGGACCGCCATGCTGCATTCCGCCGTGCTCAACGTCATGATCAAGGCCGCGCGCCGCGCCGGGCGGAGCCTCAAGCGCGATCTCGGCGAGATCGAGCATTTGCAGGTGTCGCTCAAGGGGCCGCGCAACTTCGTCACCGCCGCCGACCGCCGCGCCGAGCAGATCGTCTACGAGGAGCTGGCCAAGGCGCGGCCGGCTTACGGCTTTCTCGGCGAGGAAGGCGGGGCGCGTGCCGGCACCGACAAGAGCCATCGCTGGATCGTCGATCCGCTCGACGGCACCACCAATTTCCTGCACGGCATCCCGCATTTCGCCGTGTCGATCGCGCTCGAGCGCGACGGCGCCGTCGTCGCCGGCCTCACCTACAATCCGGCCAACGAGGAGCTGTTCATCGCCGAACGCGGCAAGGGCGCATTCCTCAACGACCAGCGCATCCGGGTCGCGGCGCGTGAGCGGCTGGCCGATGCCGTGGTCGCCTGCGGCATGCCGCATTACGGCCGCGGCGATCTGGCGCTGGCGCGCCACGAGATCGCCGCCGCACAACAGAATTTCGCCGGTCTGCGCCGTTACGGCGCGGCGACGCTCGATCTCGCCTGGATCGCCGCCGGCCGGCTCGATGCCTATTGGGAGCGCGATCTGTCGCCGTGGGATCTCGCCGCCGGGATAATTTTGGTGCGCGAAGCCGGCGGCTTCGTCAGCGATTGCGACGGCAAAGACGCCGTCTTGACCAAGGGACAGGTCGTCGCCGGCAACGACACCATGCACCGCGAGCTGCTGCGCCTGCTCAAGGCCGCCAATCAGGAGGCAAGCAAGGAGGCTGTCGCGCCATAGGTGCCATCAACCCGCCGCAAAGCCTGCGCCAAGTCACCTGCCCCTAGTCGCGAACTGCGGCCGATAGTCCAAGGGTGCCGAACAATGCGTTCTCCTGTCACACGCGCTGTGCCATTATCAGGCGGCGATTCCGTGCGCTGAACCGGACCGATGGCGAACGACCTCACAAAACTTTCGTCACCCCGCATCTTCCTCATTCGGATGCTGGTGTTCCTGATCCTGTGCGGCCTGATCGCATTCGTGCTGCAGCGCCAGATCCTCAACGCCTTCCTCGCCAATCCGTGGCTCAACGGCCTGATCATCGCCGTGCTGCTGATCGGCATCATCCTGTCGTTCCACCACGTCATCCGGCTGTTTCGGGAAGTGGCCTGGGTCAACGGCTATCGCAGCGCCGATCCAAAACTTGCCGCCCGGCGGGAACCCAAAATGCTGGCGCCGATGGCGGCGATGCTCGGCGGCGAGCGGGTCGATCGCGTCGCCATCTCGGCGCAGACCATGCGCGCCTTTCTCGATTCACTGGCGACGCGGCTCGACGAGGCGCGCGACATTTCGCGCTATCTCACCGGGCTCCTGGTCTTCCTCGGCCTGCTCGGCACATTCTGGGGCCTGATCGAGACCGTCGGTTCCGTCGGCACCATCATTAACGGCCTGAAGATCGGCGGCGATGCCGATACGGTGTTCGAGGCGCTCAAGGAAGGTTTGGCCGCGCCGCTCGGCGGCATGGGCATTTCATTCTCGTCGTCGCTGTTCGGGCTCGCCGGCTCGCTGGTGCTCGGCTTTCTCGATTTGCAGACCAGCCAGGCGCAGAACCGCTTCTACACCAATCTCGAAGACTGGCTCGCCACCACCGTGCAGGACCTCGGCGTCGGCACGACCAGTGGCGGCGCGGCGCTGCCCGCCGGAATTCTCGACGCCTTCGAGCGACTGCGCCATTCGATCGAGGACGGCGGCGCCAACAAGGCGACCACGGTCGCCATGGCCAATCTCGCCGAGGCGATCCAGGGGCTCGTGCAACATATGCGCAGCGAGCAGCAGATGATCCGCGATTGGGCGGGCGAGCAGGCCAAGCTCAACCGCGATTTGCGCCGCTTCATGGAGCAGGTGGCGCGGGAACCCGCCGAGAGATAATCGGCGACACACATTTATTCAGGAGGCCCCATGGCGCTCTCCCGCAGCCGTCGCGATAGCGGCATGAATTACTGGCCGGGTTTCGTCGACGCGTTGTCGACCCTGATCCTGTCGGTGATCTTTTTGCTCACCGTGTTCATGGTGGCGCAATTCTTCCTGTCGCAGGAAGTCGCCGGCAAGGACACCGCGCTGGCGCGGCTCAATGCGCAGATCTCGCGGCTGAGCCAGCTGTTGTCGCTGGAGCAGACCGGCAAAGCCAATCTCGAGGACCAGGTGACGCAGCTGCGCGCGTCGCTCACCGCCGCCGAAGGCGAGCGCGACCGGCTGCGCGGCTCAGCCGCTGCCAGCCCAAATCCGGCGCCGGGACCGGGCGAAGGCGACAACGCCAAGATCGATCTCGAGAAGGAAGCGACCGCGCGCGCCGTGGCGCAGATCGAAAATCTCAACGAGCAGATCGGCGCGCTGCGCAAGCAGATGGCCGCGCTCGAAGATGCGCTCGGCGCGTCCGAGCAGAAGGACAAGGACTCGCAACTGCGCATCGCCGATCTCGGCCAGCGGCTCAACGTGGCGCTGGCGCAGCGCGTGCAGGAATTGTCGCGCTACCGCTCGGACTTCTTCGGCAAGCTGCGCGACATTCTCGGCAACCGGCCGGACATCCGCGTCGTCGGCGACCGCTTCGTGTTCCAGTCGGAAGTGTTCTTCGACTCAGGGCAAGCGGCGCTGCGGCCCGAGGGCCGCGCCGAGCTCGACCAGCTCGCCAGCGCGCTGCTCGATCTGGAGAAACAGATTCCGTCCGAGATCAACTGGGTGCTGCGCGTCGACGGCCACACCGACACGCGGCAGCTCAGCGCGACCTCGCCGTTCAAATCGAACTGGGACTTGTCGGCGGCGCGCGCCATCTCGGTGGTGCAATATCTGATCAGCAAGGGCGTGTCGCCGCAGCGCCTGGTCGCCGCCGGCTTCGGCGAGTTCCAGCCGATCGATCCCGGCACCAGCGACGAAGCTTTCAGCCACAACCGCCGCATCGAGCTGAAATTGACGGAGCGGTGAGAGGATGCACTCTGCATTCAAATCTGATATGATTGTGTAATGAATAAGATGGTCGAAACACTCCTGGAACGGATCGCCGATTGGCCGGAAGAAGCACAGGCCGAATTGGTGCAATCGATCGTGGACATCGAGACCAGGCACTTGGGTGTCTATAAACTCGACCCCGATGAGCGAGCCGCGATCGAACGGGGGCTCGAGGAAATGCGTCAGGGCAAATTTGCAAGCGACGAACAAGTCGCTGCGGTGTTCAATCGCTACCGTGCATGAGGGTGCGGTATACTGAAACCGCACTTCGTGAAGTCGACGAGATTTTTGCCTACATTGCAAATCATAGCGTTCTAGCGGCTGCTGCGGTCGTAGAGCGCGTTGACGAACTGGTTGGGCAATTGAGCGAATTCCCCTATATGGCTCAGGAAACCGACATCGCGGGCGTACGCAAGTTTCCGCTCGGCAGATTTCCGTACGTTGTCTATTACACGGTGGAGCAGGACGAGGTCGTCATTCTTCACATTCGACACGGGGCTAGGCGCCCTCCTTCATTCCCATGACAGGCCGCGCCGGCGTTTCGCTGCGCCGTTACCACCCGCGCGATGAGGACGCTTCTGTCGCGCTGTGGCTGCGGACCTGGCAGGCCGCTTATCCGGAGCTTGATTTCGCCGAGCGGCTCGACTGGTGGCGCGAGCGCTGGCGCAACGAGCTGCTGCCGGTGGCCGAAGTGGTGATCGCTGAAACCGACGGCACGATGATCGGCTTCGTCACTGTCGATCCGCGCACGCTTTATCTCGACCAGATCGTAGTGGCGCCGGAGCATTGGCGTTCGGCGGTCGGCAGCGCGCTCATTGCCGAAGCCAAGTGCATCTCGCCGGATGGCCTCGATCTCGACGTCAACATCGACAATGTCCGCGCTATCGGCTTTTACCGCCGGCTTGGATTTCTCATTACCGGCGTTGGCAAGAATCCGATCTCCGGCAAGCCGGTGCATCGCATGAGCTGGCGGCCATGAAATTAGGCGCCTTGAAATTGCAACTTCGCCAGCCGCGCATAGAGGCCGCCGCGCGCGACCAGCGTCTGGTGCGTGCCCTCCTCGACGATGCGGCCGGCGTCGAGCACCAGGATGCGGTCGCAGGACTGCACCGTCGCCAGCCGATGGGCGATGACCAGCGTGGTGCGCGTGCGCATCAGAACGGCGAGCGCGGCGGCGATCTGGGTCTCGCTTTCGGCGTCGAGCGACGAGGTCGCCTCGTCGAGCAAGAGCAGCGGCGCGTCGCGCAGGATGGCGCGCGCAATGGCGATGCGCTGGCGCTGGCCGCCCGAGAGCGTGACGCCGCGCTCGCCGACCGGCGTGTCGAGCTTTTGCGGCAGCGCCGCGATGAAGTCCGCCGCGTGCGCCAGTTCGGCGGCGCGCGCCACGTCGGCATCGCTCGCCTCGGGCCGGCCGAAGCGGATATTGTCGCGCACCGAGGTGGCGAACATCACGCTGTCCTGCGGCACCAAGGCGATGTGCGAACGCAAGTCCGCCGGATCGAGATCGGCAAGCCGCACGCCGTCGAGCATGACGCGCCCCGCGGTCGGGTCGTAGAAGCGCAGCAACAGATGAAAGATCGTGCTCTTGCCGGCGCCGGACGGGCCGACGATCGCGACCTTCTCGCCCCGGCGCACCTGAAACGACACCTGATTGAGCGCCGACACGTTAGGACGTGTCGGGTAGGAGAACTCGACCTCTTCGAACGCGACCTCGCCGCGCACCGGCGACGGCAGCGCTGCCGGCTGCGGCGGCCGCGCAATCGCGGGCTTGATGGCGAGAATTTCGAACAGCCGCTCGGCGGCGCCCGAGGCCTGTGCCATCTCGCCGCCGGTTTCCGACAGCGAGCCAAGCGCGCCGGCGGCAAGCACGGCATAGAGAATGAACTGACTGAGACGGCCCGGCGTCATATGTCCGGCCAGCACGTCCTGGGCGCCGATCCACAGCACCAGCACGACGCTGGTCGAAACCAGAAAGATCGCGAACGCGGTGAGGATCGAGCGCGCGCGGATCGAATGGCGCGCGGCGTCGAAGGCGCGCTCGACCGCGGCGCGAAAGCGCGCGATGCCGAGCCGCTCGTTGGTGAAGGCCTGCAGCACCCGCACCGCGCCGATCAGTTCGGCGGCATAGGCCGACGCATCGGCCAACGTATCCTGGGCGGAGCGCGAGCGGCGGCGCACCGCGCGGCCGAAGGCGTAGAGCGGCAATACTATGATAGGAATCGCGCCGAGCACGAAGGCCGAAAGCCGCGGGCTGGTCACCACCATCATGGCGCTGGCGCCGACGAACAGCACGAAGTTGCGCAAGGCGACCGACACCGAAGAGCCGACCGCGGCCTTGATCTGCGTAGTGTCGGCGGTGAGCCGCGAGATCACCTCGCCGGTCTTGGCCTCGTCGAAAAAGTCGGCGGAGAGCGAGGTGAGGTGCGCGAACACGTCGCCGCGCAAATCGGCGACGATGCGCTCGCCGAGCGTGGTGACCAGGAAGTAGCGCGACGCGCTGGCCAGCGCCAGCAGCGCGGCGACGCCAATCATGACCAAAAAGTAGCTGTCGATCAGCTCGACGCCGCGCGCCGTGAAGCCGAAATCGATCATGCGCCGCACCGCGATCGGCACGACGAGCGTGGTCAGCGCCGCCACGACCAGCGCGCCGAGCGCGGCGAGCGCGCGGCCGCGGTAGCGGTTGACGTAGGGCAACAGCGAGGCGAGCGGCCGCAGATTGGTTTTGCGCTTATCGGCCGGCTCGGGCGTGGCCGTAACGACCGCGATCGCCTGTTCGGCCGCTGTCTCGGCCGCCGCGTGCGTCGGCCTTTGCAGCGTCGCCGAATCGTTATCGGCCGTGAAGTTCATGCGCCGCAGTGCCTTTTTCCGCCCCTCGGCCGTTTGCCGCCGGACAATGCCCCTTGCGCGGCGCCCTGGCAACGTACACTTCAGCCGCAGCATCGGCTTGTTTCCGCGGCATCGTCGCGGTATAGAGCGGCCAAATTCCTCAACACAGACAGACCCGGCGCGGTACCAACACCATGAAACCCGACACCCATCCCGACTACCACACCGTCAAAGTGGTCATGACCGACGGCACCGAGTTCACCACCCGGACCACCTGGGGCAAGCCGGGCGATACGCTGCATCTCGATATCGACCCGAAATCGCACCCGGCCTGGACCGGCGGCCAGCAGCACCTGCTCGACCGCGGCGGCCGCCTGTCGCGCTTCAACAAGAAATTCTCGGGCTTCCTCAAGGGCTAAATCCGCGGCGGCAAGACGGGCGATAGCAGGCGGAGCCGATGTCAGTCTTCAAGGTCGGCAAGGCCACCGTCACCCGCATCGAGGAAACCTATCTGCCGATCTATCCGGTGACGGATATTTTCCCGGCGGTGACCGAAGCGCAACTTGCCGAGCACGCGCACTGGCTGGCGCCGCATCACTACGATCCGGCCTCGCGCAAGATCAAGCTGAGCGTACACAGCTGGCTGTTGCAGCTCGACGGCCGCAAGATTTTGATCGACGGCTGCTGCGGCAACCAGAAATCGCGGCCGCTGCGGCCGGCGTGGAACATGCTCGACACGCCGTGGCTCGAGCGGCTCGCCGCGGCCGGCGCGCGGCCCGACGAGATCGATCTCGTGATGTGCACGCACCTGCATCACGACCATGTCGGCTGGAACACGCAGCTCAAGGACGGCAAGTGGGTGCCGCGATTCCCGAAAGCGCGCTACGTGTTCTCAAAACTCGATTTCGATTACTTCAGCAAGCTCGACAGCGATCCGGCCACCGCGCCGACGGAATTCGGCTCGTTCCGCGAATGCGTCGTGCCGGTGGTCGAAGCCGGGCGCGCCGATCTGGTGACCGGGCCGCATCGCCTCGACGAATTCATCGACATTCAACCCGCCGGCGGCCATTCGCCGGGACATTTCGTTTTCAACCTGAACGTCGGCGGCAATCGCGCCACGCTCATTGGCGACGTCTTTCATCACCTGCTGCAGGTCTATTATCCGGACTGGAATTTTCCGAAGAATTCCGATGTTCAGCAGGCGCGAGTCAGCCGTCGCCGGGTGTTGGAAGAATGCGCCACGACCGGCGCGCTGGTTTTCCCTGGCCATGTCGGCTTTCCGTTCGCCGGCCATGTCGAGAAGGACGGATCAGGTTACAAACCGCGATTCTGATTACTCAGCGACGAGCGGCCACTTTGGCGAGCCGCTCGGTTGCGGAATTGCTGACGACGATGTCGTCGACCGCAAGCTTGCCGCGGTCGCGCGCCAAGGCGCGGTAGAACTCGCCCTTCGACACCGGCGGCACTTCGGCCACGTTCGTCCAGGTGTCGCCTTCATCGGTACTCTCGAAGACTTCGCCGTCGGTGTCGACGGCAAACAACGCCGAGCCGCCCGGCCACACTTCGATGGTGAGCGCGCTGAACAGGGCGCGCTGGCCGTTCGGCAGACCGCCGAGAAGTCTCTGCCAGGTGCTGCCGCCATCGCGGCTGCGCGCGATCTTGCCGCGCGCCTTGCCGATGGCGTACCACTGCGACGGCCAGCCGACGCCGGCGGTCAGGAAAACTGTGTCCGGCGCGTCGGGATGCACGACGATGGCGTCGGGATAATCGGCATAGGGCGGCATCGGATTCTTGCGCCAGGTCTTGCCGTCGTCATCGCTCGACATCACGCCGACAATGCCGTTGGCGACGATAAGCCGACGCGGCCGCTGCGGATGCACCAGGACGCGATGGATGTCACATTCGACCGGATTGGGATCGACGTGCAGTTCGGTGAAGCTTGCGCCGAAATCGTTCGAAACGAGCAATGCGCCGATCTCGATGCCGACCAGCAGGCGATCGCCATCAAATACGATGTCCTTGACGTGGCCGATGCGCGGCGGCGGCGGAAAGCACCATTGGCCTACGCTAGGCGCGCTGCGCAATGCCGGCAATTCGCGCCAGGTCTTGCCGCGGTTCTCGCTGATGTAGAGATGCGCCGGCAGCGAACCGACGGCCACCACCTCGCGGCCCTGCAGCGTGCCGGCGCGCGCCGACCACAGGTCCATGTGATCGAGTCCGTCGAGCACCCAGGTCCAGGTCAAGCCACCGTCGTCGCTGCGCGCGGCGCCAAAACCGTGGGTCGCGGCATACAAGGTGCCGTCGTCGGAGGCAGTGACCGCGCTGACCGAACAGCCGCCGAGCGCGCGGTGCTTGACAATCCAGCCGTGCGCCGCGCGTTCCAGCATGATGACGCCATCGACGGTGCCGATGATCATGGTGTTCGAGGCGGCGCGGCTGCGCTGCGTATTCGTTCCGCCATTGGAGAGCAGGATCATCGGTCCATTCCTTATTGCCTTTACGACGACTATTGCGCATCAACTCTAGCGCAGTCTAGGTTGCGCCGCACACCCGCCTTGACGACCTGAAGGAGCCGCAATGCCGCGTATGAAGGGCGCCGAGCTGATCACGGACTATCTGATCGCCAACGACATTCCCTACGTGTTCGGCATTTGCGGCCACGGCAATGTCGGCATGCTCGATCCGCTCTATGAGGCGCGCGACCGCATCAAGCTCGTTTCGCCGCGCCACGAGCAGGTCGCAGCCCATATGGCGGACGCCTATTTCCGGGTGCGCCACCAGCCGGTGGCGACGCTGACGTCGTGCGGGCCGGGCTCGGCCAATATCGTCATGCCGCTGGCCTGCGCGCTGACTGATTCCTCGGCCGTATTCGCCATCACCGCGAACGTACCGACCTCGCAGTTCAACCGCAGCCCGTTCCAGGAGATCAACCGGCATTTTCAGGCCGATTTCGTCAATGTGCTGCGCCCGGTGGTGAAGCGCAGTTTCCAGCCGACCCGGGTCGATATGCTGCCGCTGGCGCTGCGCCAGGCCATGACCACGATGCTGTCCGGCCGGCCGGGCCCGGTGAATGTCGACGTGCCGTTCAACGTCTTTCAGGAGGAAGACGACGTCGACGTGCCGCCGCCGGCGCCGCCGTTTAACACGCAAAGAAGTGGCGCCTCGCCCGACGACATCGCGCGTGCGCTCGACATGATCCTAAACGCGCAGCGGCCGGTGCTCTTCATCGGCCATGGCGTCACGCTGTCGGAAGCCAGCCGCGAATTGACGGAGTTTGCCAAAAAACTCGGCATCCCGGTGATCTCGTCGCCCAACGGCATGGGCTGCATCGACATGACCGACCCGCTGTCGCTCGGCTTCATCGGGCGCAACGGCGCGTTTCCCGCCAACGAAGCCGGCCGCCGTTCCGACGTGGTCATCGCCATCGGCGCCCGTTTCGACGATCGCTCGGCGTCGTCATGGATGCCCGGCTATTCGTGGAATTTCCCGCACACAAAGCTCATCCATGTCGACGTCGATCCGGCCGAGCTCGGCCGCAATTATCCGCCGGATCTTGGCCTCCTCGCCGATGCGCGCACCTTCCTGCGCCAGCTTCTTGCCGAGCTAGAGCGCCGCGGCGCCAAGCCGAGCACAAAGGAATGGCTCGCCGATATCGCCAAATGGCGCGCCGAGTGGGAACAGTTCACTCGGCCGAATTTCGACATTCACGCTTCGCCGATGCGGCCCGAGCGCGTGGTCGCCGATTGTCAGGCGGTGCTGCCGCCGGACGGCATCATCTGCTGCGATGTCGGCGTCAGTCATAATTGGTACATGCAGTTTTGGAACGCGCGACGGCCACAATGCATGCTCAATTCCTGGGGCTTTTCCGGCATGGGTTTCGGCGCGTCCGGCGCACTCGGCGCAAAATTGGCCGCGCCGGACCGGCCGGTGGTCGCGGTCACCGGCGACGGCTGCTTCACCATGGTGCCGCACGTGTTGTGCACCGCGGTCGAATACGACATTCCGCTGGTGTGGGTGATCTGGAACAATTTCGGCTGGGTCTCGATCCGCGACATCCAGCTCGGCATGTTCGGCGGCCGCGAATACGGCACCATGTTCCACCAAGGCGCCAACAAAAAACCGTTCAACCCGGATTTCGCCGCTTGGGCGAGGGCCGCCGGCGTCGATGCACTGTCCGTGACCAAATCGGAGGATTTTCGCGGCGCGCTCGATCACTCCATCAAGGCGAACAAGCCGTTCCTGCTCGACGTGCATGTCGATGCGGAAGTTCGGCCGCCGTCAACGGGAGCATGGGAATTGCCGCCGACGCCCTACAAGGAGCCGGTGTTCGGCCAGCGTTTTATTCCCGATGCGGCGCCGGTAAAGTGAGGCTTACAGCCCGTCCTGCTCGAACGCGGCCTTCAACAGCCCCATCTGCCGCTCGACCGGGTTGCCGACGGCCATCTTCATCGGCTGCGACGCGTGCATGGTGGCGTCGAGCCGGCGCACTTCGGCCTGCAGCTTGACGGAGCGGCCGATCAGCTCCTGGAGCTTCTCCGGCAACAGCGCGATCGACTTCGCGTCGCCTGGATCGCAAGCCGCGAGCCGCACCTTGCTCTTTTCCTTGCTGGCCTGGGCGAGCGTCATCTCGCCTTCCTTGACCGCGCGGTGCAGCAATAGCCATGAGGCGAGCTGCATCAGCCGCGTGGTCAGCCGCATGCTTTCGGTCGCGTAAACCAACGCGGCGCTGCGCTCGAGCTTCTTGGAATCCGTGCGGCCCGTGCCGTCGAGATAGCTCGCCGTCTCCTCGACCAGCGCCATCCCGTCGCGAAACAGGGTGGCGAAGACTTGCGAATTTGCCAGCCGCTCACTGAAGGAGACCGCATTGGCCTCGATCGAACGCTTCTCGGACATTGGTACGCCTCACACCGACGGACAGCATCGCTCGCGGCGGCCTTCGAGTCCAGCGGGGTTGCCGGCAAAGCTGCCGACATAGTTGCCGCGACTAAACGCCATGATGGCGCAAATACATAAAAAAGAGCCGCCGTTGCCGGCGGCTCAAGGTGATAACAGGGAGGCGTCAAACAGAGTGGACAGGAGCCACTCGATGTCCACAAGGTGGACAATATTTGTAATGAACGAGAAAGCTTAACGAAAGGTTAAGGAATCGCAGAAACTTGCCGAATCTTCCTACAGCTTAATATGAGATGTGCGGCCGACGTCATTAACCAAATCGGTTTGGCTTGAAATACGCGGGTCGCGGCCGTTAACCAAATTTCTAAAGCTTATTTTTTGAAGAACATATCCGCCGCCGACTTGGAAGCGTTCTTGCGCTTCATCTCCGCTTCGAGGCGCGCGATCTCTTCCTTGAGCAGCGCAATGCGCTCGGCAAGCTCGCCCACCGACAGCAGCGCCAGTTCCTGCCCGATGTCGTGGGTGATCTTCTTCTTCGGCAGATCGTCCGGGTCAATCGCGGGCATTGTCGGCTTCCAAATGACCGCGCAAATGTTAATGGCGCCGGCTGCGCTTGTCACACCCGGCAAGACCCCAACAGGCGGCAAAATGCCCGGCCGAGTTCGCCCTGACCCTTTGAAAGTAAACGGCAATATCCTTGCCCTCCGCCGTGGCAAAGGTTACTAAGGCCTTATGGCGCAGGGGTTTTGGCGCGTTTGGGAAGCCAGCGGCCGTGAATTCGGCGCAAAGCCAGTTCGCTGTTGTTCCGTGGGACATATGACCGTTGTGGCGCGATCGGCGCCGGCTGCCGGCCTCGGAGGGCTATTCTTGGCATTTCTGCGCGCCGCAAGGTTGTGTGCCTGCGGTTCCCTTGTCGCTTTGATGATCATGGCCGGCGTTTCCGCCGCGCACGCGGTCGAGGCCGTCAATGTGCGCACCGATGCCGCGGCCATCGATCTCACCGACGCCGTCGACCTGCAGCACACCGAAGGCGACCGCATCCAGGTTTCGACGGCGCCCGGCGCCGACGCCATCGTGCGGCGCATCGAGGTGCGCGCCCGCGAAGCCGGCAAGAACTGGGCGGTGTTCGCGCTCGCCAATAACGGCGACGAGCAGATCGACCGCCTCATCGTCGCGCCGCATTACCGCATGGTCGGCTCCGGATTGATCTGGCCCGACCTCGGCCGCTCGCGCATCGTCTACATCACGCCGTCCTCGGGCGATCCGCCCGAACCACAGGAGAGCGCCGATGCCGACGTGTTCCGCGTCACGCTCGATCCCGGCACCGTGATCACCTTCGTCGCCGAGCTGCGCACGCCCAACGTGCCGCAGCTCTATCTGTGGGAGCCCGACGCCTACAAGGACAAGGTCAATTCGCTGACGCTCTACCAGGGTATCGTCATCGGCATTGCCGGCTTGCTGGCGCTGTTCCTGACGATCCTCTTCGTCGTCAAAGGCAGCGTGATGTTCCCTGCCGCGGCCGCGCTCGGCTGGGCGGTGCTGGTCTATATCGGCATCGACTTCGGCTTCTGGAACAAGGTGTTCGACATGTCGGCCGGCGCCGAGCGCATCTGGCGCGCGTCGGGCGAAGCGATTTTGGCGGCGACGCTGCTGGTGTTCCTGTTCGCCTATCTCAACCTCAATCGCTGGCATGTACGCTACGCCCATATTACCGTCGGCTGGCTCGCCTTCCTCGGCGCGCTGGTCGGTATCGCGCTGTTCTCGCCCGATATCGCCTCGGGCATCGCGCGCATCTCGCTGTTTCTGGTCGCCGTGTTCGGCTTCATCCTGGTCGTCTATCTCTCCACCCACGGCTACGACCGCGCGGTGATGCTGATCCCGACCTGGCTCCTCTTGGTCGTCTGGGTGATCGGCGCCGCGATGACCGTGCTGGGCTTCGTCACCAACGACATTGTCGGCCCGGCACTGCTCGGCGGCCTCGTCCTCATCGTCATGCTGATCGGATTTACCGTGATGCAGCACGCCTTCGCCGGCGGCATCACCCAAGGCATCGTCTCCGACGTCGAGCGCCGCGCGCTGGCGCTCACCGGCGCCGGCGACATGATCTGGGATTGGGACGTTGCCGCCGACAAGGTTTTCACCAGCGCCGAGACCGAAACCGCGCTCGGCCTGAAAGTGGGAACGCTGGAAGGCTCCGCGGCGAAGTGGCTCGACGTGCTGCATCCGCTCGATCGCGACCGCTTCCGCGCCACGCTGGACAATGTGCTCGAGCAGCGGCGCGGCCGCGTCACCCAGGATTTCCGCCTGCGCACCGCCGACGGGCATTATCTGTGGTTTGCGCTGCGGGCGCGGCCAGTGGTCGGCTCCGACGGCGAGGTCATCCGTCTGGTCGGCACGCTGACCGACGTCACCGAATCCAAAACCGCCGAGGAGCGTCTGCTGCACGACGCCGTGCACGACAATCTCACCGGCCTGCCCAACCGCGAATTGTTCCTCGACCGGCTCGACGCCGTGCTCAGCTTCGCCAAGACCAACAGCGCGATCAAGCCGACCGTGATGGTGATCGACCTCGACCGTTTCAAACAGGTCAACGATTCCGTCGGCATGGCGGTCGGCGACTCGATCTTGCTGACCTTGGCGCGAAGGCTCACTCGCGTGATCAAGCCCCAGGACACTCTCGCCCGGCTTGCCGGCGACCAATTCGCGCTGATCCTGTTATCGGAGAGCGGCGCCGAAAAGGTCACCGCGGTGGCGCAAACCATCCGCCGCACCTTGCGCGCGCCGATCACTTTCAACGACCGCGAAATTTTCGTCACCGGCTCAATCGGCATGACGCTCGGCGACAGCGAGCCGCAGCGTGGCGAGGAAGTCCTGAAAGACGCCGAGCTGGCGATGTATCACGCCAAGCGCGGCGGCGGCGACCGCATCGAGGTGTTCAAGCCGGCGATGCGCGCGCGCAAGACCGACCGGCTGACGCTTGAATCCGATCTGCGCCGCGCCATCGAGCGAGAGGAGATTGCCATCCTCTACCAGCCGATCGTGCGGCTCGACGACCGCGCCGTCGCCGGCTTCGAGGCGCTGGCGCGCTGGAACCATCCGAAATTGGGTCGTATGTCGCCCGCCGAATTCATCACCATCGCCGAGGAGACCGGGCTGATCGTCGAGCTTGGGCTATTTGTGTTAGAGCGTGCCGCCAAGCAACTGAGCACCTGGCAGCGTACCTTGCGGCAGCGCAATCCGCTGTTTGTCAGCGTCAATGTCTCGTCGCGCCAATTGTTGCGCCATGATCTGATTCAAGATCTACGCTCGGTGCTGACGCGCTCGGTGGTGGCACGCGGCACGCTCAAGCTCGAGCTCACCGAATCCGTGGTGATGGAAAATCCGGAACACGCCGCCCAGATGCTGCAGCGGCTTCGCGAGCTTGGCGCGGGGCTGGCGCTCGACGATTTCGGCACCGGCTATTCCTCGTTGTCCTACCTGCAGCGCTTTCCGTTCGATACCATCAAGATCGACCAGTCGTTCGTGCGCACCACGGCCAAGGGCACGCGCCCGGTGATCCTGCGCTCGATCGTATCGTTGGCCCACGATCTCGGCATGGACGTGGTGGCGGAGGGCGCCGAGACCGATTCCGACGCCGTCGAATTGTCGCAACTCGGCTGCGAATACGCGCAAGGCTTTCTGTTCGGCGCGCCGATGACGGCGGAGAAAGCGCGCGAGCTGCTGCAGCCGGATAAGAATATGGAAATGGCGAGATAGTAGACGACGGAGGACGGACGACAGACGACGGATAATTCTTATTCATTTCCGTTCTCTGTCGTCCGTCCTCCGTCGTCTGATCTACGCGTGCCCCGACTCGCTCGACAGCATGCCGAGATCGATGCCGATCTTCTTCAAAGCCTTGTCGTATTTGCCGCCGACGTCGGGGCCGAAGACCAGCTCGGAGTCGGCCGTGCAGTGCAGCCAGCCATTGCCCTGGATCTCGGTCTCGAGCTGGCCAGGCGCCCAGCCGGCATAGCCGAGCGCAAGGATCGCGCTAGCGGGCCCGTCGCCGCGCGCGATCGCCTTGAGGATGTCGATGGTGGCGGTGAGGCAAATGCCCTCGGCAATCGGCAACGTCGAGTTCTCGATGAAGAAGTCGGCGGAGTGCAGCACGAAGCCGCGCTCGGTCTCGACCGGCCCGCCGCGCATCACTTTCACGCCGCCGGCCCGCGTCGGCAATTGGATGCGGTCGGCCGCCGGAATGACGTCGAGCTTCACCAACAGATCGGAGAAACTGATGTTCGGCGCCGGATGGTTGACGACGATGCCCATGGCGCCTTCAGCGGAATGCGCGCAGATGTAGATCAGCGAGCGCGCGAAGCGTTCGTCCAGCATCGCCGGCATGGCGATCAGCATCTGGCCGTCCAGATAACCGCGCCCGCGCTTTGCCGAATTACCACGTGGCAATTTCATGCCCGAAAGGTTAGCCGATCACTCCGCATTTGCAAACGAACGGCGCGGTCAAAAGTTCATGAACACCTTTTATGCCTCACCGCAGCCGCAATGGCGGCGTTGCGGCGGCACCGGGGCGATTTTCCGATAGTCACAATCATGTCAGTGGCATGGGCGAGCGTTTCGCCCTAGACAGCGGCATGCTCGCCGCCCCGCGATTAACGATTGTGACGATGGCGCTGGCCGTTCTCGCCGGCCCGGCAGTGGCCCGCGCGCAGGACGCGTCGCCCTGGGACAAGCAACCGCATGCGCAGGCGCGACTCATCGCCGGTTCGGTGATGAAGTCCGCCGACGCGACCTATCTGCACGCCGGCGTGGAAATCCGGCTCGACGTCGGCTGGAAGACCTATTGGCGCGAGCCTGGCGATTCGGGCGTGCCGCCGACGTTTGATTTTTCCGGCTCCGAGAACGTCAAATCGGTGACCGTGCAGTGGCCGGCGCCGGAGCGCTTTCCCGACGGTGCCGGCGGCAATTCCATCGGCTATGTCGGCCGCATCGTGTTGCCGCTGCGCGTCGTGGCGCAGGACCCTGCCAAGCATTCGTCGGTGCATTTGAAGCTCAACTATGCCGTTTGCGGCAATCTGTGCGTGCCGGCCGAGGCCATGCTCGAGCTCGTGCTGTCCGGCGACGGCGCCGAAGAGACGGCGCTGGAAAAGGAAGAGCTGCGCGTGCCGCGCCGCGTCGCGCCCGGCCCCGGCAAAGGGTTTGGCGTGATTTCGGCGCATCGCGAGCCGGGCGGCGAGCACGAGCGTGTCGTCGTCGAGGTTGCCGCGCCCAAGGATGCGCCACTCGATCTCTTCGTCGAAGGCCCGACGCCGGACTGGTCGCTGCCGCTGCCGGAGCCGAGCGGGTCCGACGGCGAGCAGCGGCGCTTCATCTTCGATCTCGATGGGCTGCCGCCCGGCGCCAGCGCCAAGGACGTAACCTTGACCTTCACCGCGGTCTCCGGCGACGACGCCATCGAGGTGCCGATCCATCTCGACTAGATCGCTTCCGCCGCGCTAATTTGTGCGCCTGAGAAACGTCCTTCTACAAAACCCCAAAGTTCCTAAACCCCCAAAGCTCCTAAAACCCAAAGAGGATTGAAGTCATGGCTATCAAAGTCGGCGACCGCGTACCCAACGGCTCCTTCACGGTGATGACCGGCGAAGGCCCGAAGCCGAAGACCACGGACGAATTGTTCAAGGGCAAGAAGGTGGTGCTGTTCGCGGTGCCGGGCGCATTCACGCCGACCTGCCACAAGAATCACCTGCCGGGCTTCGTCAAGAACGCGGCCGCGATCAAGGCCAAGGGCATCGACACCATCGCGGTCACTGGCGTCAACGACGTGTTCGTGATGGACGCCTGGAAGAAAGCGTCCGGCGGCGACGCCATCGAGTTTCTTGCCGACGGCAGCGGCAACTGGGCCAAGGCGCTCGGCCTGACTGCGGACCTGACCGAGCGTGGGCTGGGCGTGCGCTCGCAACGCTACGCCATGGTGGTCGACGACGGCGTGGTCAAGACGCTCAACCTCGAGGATGCGCCGGGCAAGGCCGAAATCTCCGGCGCTGATAATCTGCTGAAGTCGATCTAGCGCGTCATTCCGGGGCGCGGGCGAAAGCCCGCGAACCCGGAATCCATAGCCACAGTCAGAGAAATTCCTGCATGGACTGTGGTTATGGATTCCGGATTGCGGCTGCGCCGCATCCGGAATGACGGCTATGGTTTTGCCGCGACTCTTCCCGCCGCACGAATCTCCGCGATCGCCTCGCGCGCCAGCACGTCGGCGCGCTCGTTCATGGCGTGGCCGGCGTGGCCTTTGACCCAGTGCCAGCGCACCTGATGCGGTTTGAGCGCCGCGTCGAGGCGCTGCCACAGATCGATGTTCTTCACCGGCTTCTTGTCGGCGGTGCGCCAACCGTTCTGTTTCCACTTGGCGATGTACGTCATGATGCCGTTGCGCAGATATTGACTATCGGTGTGCAGATCGACCCGGCATGGCTTCTTGAGCGCTTCGAGCGCGGAGATCGCCGCCATCAACTCCATGCGGTTGTTGGTAGTGTTGGCTTCGCCGCCTTTGAGTTCTTTCTCGTGGTCGCCGAAAGTCAGGATCGCGCCCCAGCCTCCCGGGCCGGGATTGCCCGAACAGGCGCCGTCGGTGTGAATGACGACGTGCGGCATTCCTTGCGGCAATGCGTCGTTCACGGCGCCATCACTCCGTAATCGCGCGGGCTTTTGACTTTCTGATGAAAGCGGAGTTTGCGCGCATATTCGCGCGGGTCCTTCGGCCGCACCATGGCACCCGGCGGCACATCGAGCCAGTCGACCAGCCGGGTGAGCAGAAAACGCACCGAGGCGCCGCGGGCGAGCAGCGGCAGCTTCTCCCATTCTTCCGCCGAGAACGACCGCGTCTTGGTGTAGCTCGCCAAGAGCGCGCGGCCCTTTGTGACGTTGTAGGAATGATCGTTCTCGAAACACCAGGCGTTGAGGCAGATGGCGACGTCGTAGGCGAGCGTATCGGTGCAGGCGAAATAGAAATCGATCAACCCGGACAACCGGTCGCCGAGGAAAAACACATTGTCGGGAAACAGATCGGCATGGATGACGCCTTGCGGCAGGCCGCGCGGCCAGTCGCGTTCGAGCACGTCGAGCTCGGCCGAGACCAGCGTATCGATATTGCGCTCCACCTTGTGGGCACGCTCGCGGCAGCTTTCGTAAAGCGCCCGCCAGCCGGCGACCGACAGCGCGTTGGCGCGCTGCATGGCAAAATCGCTGCCGGCGAGATGCAGCCGCGCCAGCGCCTCGCCCAAGGCCGCGCAATGCGCCGCGCTCGGCCGGCGGATCCACAAGCCGTCGAGAAAGGTGACCATCGCCGCCGGCCGCCCGGCAAGTTTGCCCAGCGTCTTGCCGGTCTTGGTCTTCACCGGCTGCGGGCAGGTGATGCCGCGGCTCGCCAAATGCTCCATCAGGCCAAGGAAGAACGGCAGGTCGCGCTCGGCGACGCGGCGCTCATAGAGTGTCAGGATGAAATTGCCGGAGCTGGTATGGACCAGAAAGTTCGAGTTCTCGACGCCTTCGGCAATGCCCTTATAGGAGAGCAACTCGCCAACGTCGTAGCCGGCGAGGAAGCGGGCGAGGTCTTCCGCCGCGACATCGGTGTAAACCGCCATAAAGAATCTCCAGACCTCGCGGCTAGCGCGCAGTCCACACCGCCGTCAAGATGAATTGCAAGATGAATTAGATGTCCTCAAGAGCTTTTGCCGGCGAGGAAATCGGAAAACCGCGCATAGAGATCGGCGGTTTCCGCACCCCCGTCGCGATAAATCACCGGCGCCAACGTACGGCCCTCGGAGTGAGCAAGGCGAAACGCCATGTAGCGGTACTGCTCCGGATATTGCGCGGTATTGGCCGCGGCGAACAGGTCGTCAAAGGCCGCCGACGGCTCGACCGGATCGAGCCGGTCGCGCTCGTAGATCGCGGCGCGCTCGGCGATCAACCAGCCGCCCGAATGCCGCTCGACCCGATCGAGAAAGCGCGAGCACGAGGTGAGATCGACATCGATGCCGTTGAATTTTTGCCGCACCCGGATGACGACGCTGGTCTCGGCCGTGGCGCGATCGCCGTTGAGTTTTATGGTCGACGGAAACAGATGATGCCGCGACCAGGTATGGCCGGCGTTGAACGCTGAGCGGCAGCGCTCGACGAATTGCTCGAACGGCCCGCGGAACCAGGACACGGAAATATGGCCGTCGGGCGTGAACGTCGCGCGCAAATCCTTCCACTTGCCCTGGTCGCGGGCCACGCCCCAGGCCTGGATCAATTCCGCGCAGGCGATTTTGTCGGCGAGGATTGTTGTGCTGTCGGCCAAGCTTCGTCTCCTCCACTTCCACAAACGATAGAACGATCCCGGTACCCGCGCCAGCTTGTCATCATCCGCGAAGGCGGATGATCCAGTATTCACGAATCCATGTTGCTAAACCGCACGCGCGATGATTACTGGGTGCCCCGCCTTCACGGGGCATGACACAGGACCAACGATGAAAGCGATCGTCATCCACGAATACGGGCCGCCCGACGTTCTGCGCTACCAGGACCTTCCCGACCCGGTCCCGCGCCAGGGCGAGATCCGCATCAAGGTACATGCGGCAACCGTCAATCGCGTGCTCGACGTCAGCCTGCGCGCCGGCCGCGAGCAATATCGCGGCCCCGTCCTGCCGCTCATTCCCGGCGTCGATTGCGCCGGTATCGTCGATGCCGTCGGCCCGCAGGTCAGCCGCTGGCACGTCGGCGACCGCGTCTCCGCCGCCGGTATTATGCCGTTGCAAATCTGCGCCGAGGACGGCCGCGGCTATGATGGGCCGCAAGGAATGATGGGCATCAAGCGGCCGGGCGGCTTTGCCGAGCTGGTCGCAGTGCCGGCCTGCGCCGGCGTCGCCATTCCGCAAAATCTCGACTTTCATCGCGCCGCCGTGGTCATGCGTCACGTGCCGACGGCGTGGAATCTGCTCATGCACGTCGCCGAGCTGAAATACGGCGAGAGCGTGCTGATCATGGGCGCCGGCGGCAATCTGGGCTCCATCGGCATCCAGATCGCCAAGAACGTGATTGGCGCCCACGTGATCGCCGCGGCCGGCTCCGAAGAGCGCGCGGCGCTCGGCAAAAAACTCGGCGCCGACCACGCGATCAATTACACGACGCACGACATCTACGACCAGGTGATGAAGATCACCGGCGGCAAAGGCGTCGACGTGCTCTACGACAACATCGCCAATCCCAAAGTGCTGCCGACCGCGTTCCGCGCCATCGGCATGGACGGCCGCCTCGTCACCGCGGGCGCGCATGCCGGGCCGAACGTATCGATCGACTTCTCCCACCTCTATCACAAGCGCATCACGATCAAGGGCCGGCCCGGCTACACGCCCTCCGACCTGCCGCATTGCCTGGAAGCCGCGGCGGAGGGAAAAGTCGTGCCGCAGATCGAGCGCGTATTGCCGCTGTCGCGCGCCGCCGACGCGCACCGCATGGTCGAAGCGCACGAGGGCCAGGGCAAGATTGTGCTCGATCCGACGCTTGGGTGACCGGAGCGACTTTTTTCTAGGCGTCGTCAACCGGTTCGGTAGCGCGCACCGATGGCCGCGCCGCGAATGTGCTGTGCCAACTCGCAATGCGGGGATGACCTTTTCGCCAATCCTCGTCGGCATAGCGGAAATCGAGATAGCTGAGCGCGCAGCCGATGGCGATGTGGCCGATGCCGAACGCCGCAGCGGAGAGCGCCGCCGCCTCCTCGTCCAGGCTATCGAGCACCGCCGCCTTGCGCACGGCAGCGCTCGCTTTGTGCACGTCGGATGGATTGGCGCGCATGCGCTCGTCACGCAGCAGCACCAGCAGGTCCAAAAATCCGTCGCCGAGCGCTTGGCGGCGCAGCGCTACGAGCCGCGCCTTGGGCTCGGCCGGATGCAGCTTCGGAGCGCCGTCGAGCGAGTCGAGATATTCGCAAATCACCGGCGAATCGTAGATCACCGTGCCATCGTCGAGCACCAGCGTCGGAATCTTCGACAGCGGGTTATCCTGCATCAGCTCGGCATGGGGCTTGGTCGTGGCCGCGACCGTGCGCACGCAGGCGATGCGGTCGGCGAGTCCTAGCTCATGGACCACCACCATGACCTTGCGGACGAATGGCGAGCGCGGCGACCAGTGCAATTTCATCGGCAATCCCGGCGTTGACATTCGCGGCTCAAGCATTCTGTATCATCGCCGACGAACGATCCATACCGCCTGCCGCCACACCCCGGATATCCGCCATGGACTACGACCCGCGCAGCGAGCCGCACAATCTCGCCCACGATCCGACCACCTCGCTCGTGGTGCCGCGACCGATCGGCTGGATCTCCACCATCAGCCCGGCCGGCGTGGTCAATCTCGCGCCCTACAGTTACTTCAATCTATGCGCCAGCAATCCGCCCTTCGTCATGTTCGCCTCGAACACCCGCAAGCACAGCCAGAACTATGCCCAGAGCGGCGGCGAATTCGTGTTCAATCTCGCGACTTATGAGCTGCGCACCGAGATGAACATTTCCGGCGGCGATTATCCCGAAGGCGTCAGCGAGCCGGAGCTGGCGAAGCTCGCCATGGCGCCGTCGCGCTTCGTCAAGCCGCCGCGCGTCGCCAAATCGCCGATCGCGCTCGAATGCGTCTATTCGCAAACGGTGTCGCTCAAGAGCGGCAACGGCAAGCTGCACAAATACGAAGTGGTGATCGGCGAAGTGGTCAATGTCCATGTCGACGACGCGGTGATCGTCGACGGCATGATCGACCAGTCGCGCATCCGCGCCATTGCGCGGCTCGGCTATCGCGGCGATTACACGGTGGTCGACAATATCTTCGAGATGCGGCGGGTCTAGGGCGCGACGGCCATGGCGGCGCATATAACCGCACGCGCAGCGCTCGTTTGCCTCGGGCTTTTCTTCGCACCGCCCATTGCCAATGCTCAGCCCGCGGCCCTTACGGCATCGCAGTCGGATGCGCTCCACGCCTACGCTGACGCGCTCAGTCGCTTCAAATCGATCCTCGACCAGCGACGCGCACAGATAAATGCGCATCAACCGCTGCCGAATTTGCCCGGACAAGCGCTCTATCTTGCCCGCGTCGCCATGATGAGCACCTACAAGGATCTCACCGATGCGCTGCCCAGTAAGATCGGGAGGCCCAACAAATTTGCCATACCGCCGGCATATTTCGACGCCGACAATGAACCTCTCATCGACGAATACGTGGCATTGTTCAACATCATGCAGGCGCCGCCTGCCAACGCGCAAAACTCCGATACGCCATTCAAGGATGTTGTCGACCTGGGCACCGTCATCGCGCGGGCCAAGGGCATTGACGCGGCAAATTCGGCGATGGCAGGCCGTATCAGCCTGGGCCTGTTCTTCGCCGAGACCAACGGCAACCAGAACATCGGCAATGCACGCTCGAACACATACAAGGGAAGCTTGCAGACCGGCCCATCCGAGGATCGAAGCGGCCAAATCAAATGGCAGGCCATCAGAAAAACGATCATGGCTCTCGATCCCAAACTCTTCGCGCGCGACGCCGAGGAGGAAGCCCGCGCCGGCAATCTCGATCATCGCTTCAATCATTGGACCGCGGTCAGAGACGGTCTCATGAACGCCCACGCCGAGCTTTTCCCGCGCATCGCTGATATCGCGAGAGCATTGCCAAATCCGATCGATCAAATGAAGGTTTTCGAGCTCATTCAAATCGTTCCGAGTCCCACCAAGTCAGCGCTCGCTTCGGGGCACTTTGCTTCCTATGAAGTTTCCGATCCGACGGTGATGGGGTATTTGCGCAACAACAGCATCCTTGCCTTCGGACGGGCCGACAGGGCAAAAACGTCCGCGACATTCGGCGAAATTCTCGATGCGATGTGGCTGTTCAATGATAAGTTTGATCGTGCGCTCGCTCTCTTCAACGATATCGTCGCCCGGCAGAAATCCGGAGGGCGCCAACCATGACACGCGCGGTGCTCTTTCCTGGCGTTTGGCTTCGCGGCTATCGGTACTTGTTGGCGCTGCCGGCCATCGCGATCTGGCTTGTCGCCGCGCCGGCGGCAGCCC
>JBEKKM010000053.1:0-27155 GCA_050010715.1 Xanthobacteraceae bacterium
GCCGCCGAATAGGATGCCGCTGCCGTCGCTCTATGTCTCGGGAGACAAGCCGCGCGAATGGAGTATTGCGCGCGCGGCGGCGTATGGTGCCGTGCTTGGCATCGCTGCCGGATTGGTCAAGATGTTGGGTTTCACGCACCAAGCGATTGCGACCAGCGTTCCCGAAATTGCAGGTGCAGCAATCGGTTTTGCGCTGTTATGCGCGGGCGCGACGGCGTTGCGCAATTTCATCGCGCGACGGCTGATCTGGCCCGAACTGTCATAAGCAAAAAAACTTCGCCGCGGCGCGAAGGCTCGGCGGGGGAGGGCAAGACGAGGCGCGGAACGGCGCAAGCCGCCGTCCCGCTTTTCGCCTATATCTTTGTGATGTCGCGATCCTTGGTCTCGGGCAGGAAGATCAACCCGATGATGAAGCTCATCGCGGCAACGCCTACCGGATACCACAGACCCGAGTAGATATTGCCGGTCGTCGCGACGATGGCGCTGTAGCGGATACGGGTCGGGAACAGCTCGACCAGCCACGCCGCGATCGGCCCGTACACCATGGTCACATAGACGACCAGGATGACGAGCAGCAGTATCGTCATCGGATAGTTGATGTCGTTCGGGTCCGCACTCGCCGGATAACCGTGGGTCTTGACCGCGGCGGCGATGTTCTTGGCCAAGTCCGGCGTACCGGCGGCGATGGTTTGGTCGCCAATCTTCACGCTCGCCACGGTGCCTGCCGGCGCGGTGACGTTGGTGTAGTTCACCGACAGCCCGACCAGCGCGGCTTTGATGGTATCGCAGCCGGTGGTGAACTTCTGCACGCCAGTCGGATTGAACTGGAACGAGCACTCGGCCGGATCGGCCATGACCGTCACCGGCGCATTGGCGAGCGCCGATTCCAGCTTCGGATTGGCGAAGTGGGTGATGCCCTGGAACAGCGGGAAGTAGGTCGCGACCGCCAAGGCAAAGCCGGCGAGGATGATCGGCTTGCGGCCGATCTTGTCGGACAGTGCGCCGAACAGGATGAAGCACGGCGTGCCGATCAAGAGCGAAAGGGCGATGAGAATGCTCGCCGTGACACCCGAGACCTTCAATGTCTGGGTCAGGAAGAACAGCGCGTAGAACTGTCCGCCGTACCAAACCACGGCTTCACCGGCCGTGGCGCCGAGCAGTGCAGCGAGCGCGATCTTGGCGTTGCTCCACTGGCCGAATGCTTCCGTCAGCGGCCGCTTCGATTGCTTGCCTTCCTCGACCATGCGCTTAAACAGCGGCGATTCATTGAGCTTGAGCCGGATCCAGATCGACACCGCGAGCAGGATCGCCGACAGCAAGAACGGAATGCGCCAACCCCAATCACCGAATGCCGCCTCGCCCATCCAGGTGCGGATGCCGAGGATCAGCAGGATCGCCATGAACAGGCCAAGGGTCGCTGTGGTTTGTATCCACGACGTGTAGTAGCCGCGCTTGTTGGCCGGGGCGTGTTCGGCGACGTAAATCGCCGCACCGCCATATTCGCCGCCGAGCGCAAGACCTTGGATCAGGCGCAAACCGACCAGGACCGTCGGGGCGAGGATGCCCCACGCGGCATATCCGGGCAGCACGCCGATGAAGAACGTGCCGATACCCATCAGGCTCATCGTAATCAGGAAGGTGTATTTGCGGCCGATCATGTCGCCGAGCCGGCCGAAGATCAGCGCGCCGAACGGGCGCACCGCAAAGCCCGCGGCGAAGGCCAACAGCGTGAAGATGAACGCGATGTTGGCCGGCACGTTGGAGAAGAAGAATTTCGCCAGGAACACTGCGAGCGTGCCGTAGATATAGAAATCGTACCATTCGAAGACGGTACCCAGCGATGAAGCAAAAATGACGAGCCGTTCTTCGCTCGTCATGCCGCCGGATCTCGGCGGGTTAAGAGCCATAGTGGTCATGGACGGACCCCCCTGATGTTGATCGTTTCGGAATTGCTCCGCGGCGCCGGTCTCGCCGTCGCTGAGCCACCCCGGGCGAAGGCTAATCCTGAGCCAACTCGCTGTCTGTCCGCCAGAGGTCGTAAGCCGAAAGTCGTGGTGCGGGCAGGCGAGGGGCAGATCCGCGCCGGGGCATTTGACACCAGGAATTAATGTTACCGCACAATTAAGCAGCGTAATGGCCGGGTTTTAAACGAATTCGCCGATCGGGTTGCCTACAATCCGTGAAAGTTTAGCGCCGATCGCGGGTTGCTCATGCGTTTTGTCCAAGCGGCACTGTTGCTTGCTGTGATGACTTCGCCTGCTTTGGCGCAGCGCGAACCGCAAATCGTCATTCCCGGCAGGGCCGACGTGCCGGTGATCATCAACGGCGTCAACGCCTCGTGGGGCGTGGTGGTGGGCGAATTCGGTCTCGACCGGCCCGGCGAGATGGCGCCCGTCGTGATCTACCAGCCGCTGTTGCTGTCGACGCCGTATTTCGTGCCCAGCTACTTCCCCAAGGAAGGCAAGAAACCCGGCTATGGGCGGCTCGAAATCAATCCGCCGCCGGACCGGCCGCTACCGCCTCCGGCGCCTACCTACTATCGCAGCTGGACGAGCCAGTCCGGCGCGGGTCCGGTGACCGAATACCCGGATTATCCGGTGCCGCCAGTGATCGTTGAGCCGACCTTCGGCGGCCGTCGCCATGGGCCGCCGCTCAAACACGGCGTGGGTCCGCAGGGTCCAGGTCCATCAGGTCCGGCAGCTCCAATCACTCCACCGATAGGTCCGTAACAGGAGTTCGTAACGTCGTCGGCAGGCCGCGCCTGCTTCCATCTGCCTCCTCATCGGGGCTGTTTTAAGTAAGGGAGTACCATGTCGTTCCAGCGTTCCATCCTCGTGGCGATCGCCACACTGATTACAGTCGGCATGACGCAGGTCGCGTTTGCCGGCTGCTGTGATTGGGGAGGTCAGGCGCCCGTCGCCTATGCCCAAACCGGCTGTGGCGGTTGCGGTACCGTGGCTTATGCCCCGATCATCTACGCAACACCGGTCGTAGCGCAACCGATTGCCGTCGGCTGCGGCAACTGCGGCGCGCCGGTGACGTGCTGTGCGCCGAGTATTGCGACGACGTTTGTCGCGCCGGTCGCCCAATGGGGCGGCGGTTGCGGTGGCTGCGGAGCCCCGGTCGGTTATGGCGGCTATGGCGGCGGCTACAGCGGCTGCGGCAATTGCGGCGTTCCCACGGTCTACACGACGCCGGCGCCGCTCTATGTCGTCAACCAGGGCCCGGCCTTTGAGGGCCCAGGCCTCATGGTGCCGTTCCATAGCTACGCGCCGCCTGCGGAATACGCTCCGGCTCCAGCGTATCCGCCGTATGGAGGCGGTTATGGTGGTGGTTATGGAGGCGGCTACGGTGGTGGTTATGCGCACCGCTACTTCCCGCACGTCGCCTATGGTGGCGGCTACTACCGTCCGCATGTGATGGGGCCTCACTATGGCCCGCGGCCCTACATGATGCATCGCCCTTATTGGCGCGGCTAGTTCGAGCCGACTGCCGATCACCGAATGCGAAGGCCAGCGCCGTGCGGGCCTTCGTGCTTTTTGGGATCACGCTTTAATCGCGCGACTGGCGATATAGAGCGCGAGCGCCGCGGCGTTCGACACGTTGAGGCTTTTGATTGCGCCGGGCAGATCGAGACGGGCGAGGCGGTCGCAGGTTGCGCCGGTCAATTGGCGTAAACCCTTGCCTTCGGCGCCGAGCACCAAGGCCAGCGGCGCGCGCAGCTCGAGCGCGGCAAGATCGTCGGGCGCGCTGCCGTCGAGCCCGATGGTCAGGAAGCCGCGCTCTTTGAGCGCCACAAGGCCGCGCGCCAGGTTTTGCACGGTAACGATAGGGACCAGTTCGAGCGCGCCCGACGCCACCTTGGCCAGCACGCCGGTGGCTTCCGGACTGTGCCGGGCCGTGGTGACGATGGCTTCGACCGCAAATGCCGCAGCGCTGCGCAGGATCGCCCCGACATTGTGCGGGTCGGTGATCTGGTCGAGCACCAGCACGATGCCGGCCGCCGGCAGGTCCTCGATGTCGGGCGAGGGCAGGGGATCGGCCTCGGCGATGAGGCCCTGATGGACCGCGTCCGGCGTCAGGCGGGCGGCCAGCGCGTCGGGCCGCACCAGTTCGGGCGCCAGCGGCGGCGTGATGCCATCTTCGGCGAGGCGGCGCAGCGCATTTTCCGTCGCCAGCAGGCGGCGGATGCGGCGCGCCGGATTGGCGAGCGCCGCGGTGACGCTGTGCCAGCCATACAGGACGACCGGCCCAGAGCCGTCGGTGCGCCGCTGCCCGCCCGGACCACGATGCGCCGGCCGACGGAACGATTGCTTTCGCCCGCTCAATCGCGCCGCTCGCTGGGAATTGGTGCCGTCATGAGCTGCATCCTTACCGCCCGCCGAGTGGACCGCAAGCCGAATGCCCTGCGGCCGGGACGGGGTTTCTACCTTATTTCAATGCGTCGTCAGGCGTGTTTCCATCGCGTTTGACTTCCCCCTCGGCTCGGTTGCCTTAGCGAACATGTCCGTCCCCCCGGCGAGCGATCTGTTGCAAGAAGGCTTGGCGCTGCATCGGCGCGGCGCCGTCGACGAAGCCGCAGTGCGCTACGCCGAAGTCTTGCGCGCCGATCCGGCCAATGCGGATGCGCTTTATTATCTGGCGCTGATTTCCTGCCAGCACGGCCGCTTCGAGGAAGGCGCGGAGCTCGCCCGCAGGTCGCTCGCCAGCGATCCGAAGCAAGCGCGCAGCCACGTGATCCTGGGACGCGCTTTGCACGCGCTCGGACTTCATGACGACGCCTTGTTGAGTTTCGACCGCGCCACAGCGCTTGCGCCAGAGCTGGCGCCGGCGCACGCCAATCGCGCCGACGTCTTGAGCAAAATCGGCCGCAGTGCCGAGGCGCTCGACAGCTACGATCGGGCGTTGGCATTGGCGCCGGATTCGGTCGCGGACTGGATGAACCGCGGCGTGGCGCTCATTGCGCTCAACCGGCATGACGAAGCGGTTATCAGTTTCGACCGCGGTTTTGCGCTCGACCCCGATTTCGCCCAGGCCGACGATTTTCGCGCGCCGCGACTGCTTTCAAAGCTCCGCATTTGCGACTGGGCGAATTTGCCGGCGGAGACCGCAGAGCTTCTGGCGATGGTCAGAGCGGGAAAGCCGTTGAGCCTGCCTTATGCCATCGTCGCGATCCCCTCTTCGCCCGCCGAGCAATTGCACTGTGCCAGGCGTTACGTGCAGGACCAGCCGGCCTACCCGCCGCTCTGGCAGGGCGAGGTCTATGCCCACGACCGCCTTCGCGTCGCCTATCTCTCGGCCGACTTCAACGAGCACCCGACGGCCTATCTGACGGCCGGCCTGTTCGAGCAGCACGACAAATCGCGCTTTGAGATCACCGCGCTGTCGTTTGGACAAAATGACAATTCGCCACCGCGGCGGCGGCTCGAGGCGGCCTTCGAGCATTTCATCGATGTCCGCGACAACAGCGATCAGGAAATCGCCGCGCTCATGCGCCGGGCGGAAATCGACATTGCCGTCGATCTGATGGGCTTTACCAAGGACCATCGTCTCGGCGTGCTGGCGCGCCGCGCCGCGCCCATTCAGGTGAATTATCTCGGTTATCCGGGGACGACGGGCGCTCCTTATATGGACTACATCCTCGCCGACGGCACGGTTATCCCCGAAGATCACGACGCGTTCTATACGGAACGCGTGGTACGGCTGCCCGGAACCTATCAGATCAACGACAACCGTCGCGCCATCAGCCTGCGCACGCCGACGCGCGAGGAATGCGGCTTGCCGCAAAACGGTTTCGTGTTTTGTTGCTTCAACAATCCGCAAAAGATCACGCCGGAGATTTTCGATATCTGGATGCGGCTGTTGCGGGCGATGGACAACAGCGTGCTATGGCTGATAACGGGCAATGCCAAGGTTGCGGCGAACTTGCGCGCCGAGGCGGACAAACGCGGCGTCGCAGCGGAGCGGCTGATTTTTGCGCCGAAGGCCAGCGTCGCCGATCACTTGGCGCGCCAACGGCTGGCCGATCTGTGCCTCGACACGCTGCCGTATAATGCGCACACCACGGCGAGCGACGCGCTATGGGCCGGTTTGCCGGTCCTGACCTGTCGCGGCGAAACCTTCGCCGGCCGCGTGGCGGCAAGCCTGCTCAAGGCGATCGGTCTCGACGAATTGATCACGCGCTCGCTCGCCGATTACGAAGCACTGGCGCTGCGCCTTGCCCGCGACCCCGCCTATCTCGCGGCGCTGAAAGACCGACTGATCCGCAACCGCGACACATTCCCGCTGTTCGATACGCAAAGCGCCACGCGCCATATCGAGACCGCCTACCAGACCATGGCCGATATCGCCCGGCGTCACGAAAAGCCGCGCAGCTTCAATGTCGGGTGACAATGGGCGCGATCGGCCTCCGCAATCGCGAGGGGTCTAGGACACGTCCTGGTTTGAGTGCCCAGTTTTGTCTGAGCGCGCCTATGTCAAAGTCGCTTCTTTGCGAAGGCTCTACCCGACGGAGACTTGAGGTATTTCTCAAACGCAAACGCCTGTTGCTCATCGGAGAACGCGACAGAAGTTTTGATCGTCCAGGGCGCATATTTCGATGTGTGCGAGACTTCACCAGCGTTATGCTTTTTGAGACGAGCGCGTAAGTCGCCCGTTACGCCGACGTAGTGGCGTTCCAAATGTTCCGCGCTTCGGAGGATGTATACGTAAGTCACGGAAGATATCTCCTGGCTTGCCGAGCCGTAGCTCGGGAGCGAGCCCGCCTTCGCCCTTTGGGCTTCGGCGCGGCAGCCTCCGCTCGCTTCGCCGCAGGCCAGGAACATGGCTTGCCGAGCCGTAGCTCGCGAAGCGAGCGGAGGCTGGTGGGGGAGGTAGGACTCGAACCTACGAAGGCGTAAGCCAGCGGATTTACAGTCCGCCCCCTTTGCCACTCGGGACACTCCCCCGCACCAAGTTCCAGGCTTGACCGGCCGGGGTGCCGGCCGAGGGCGCTATATGGTTGGCTGGCAAGAGCTAGTCAATCATGTCGTTAGGCGGACGGCACCGCGCTTAGACTTTGCTAAGCGCTGTGGCGCTCCATGGACGTCGATTTGTCAGGGGTTTCTAAGGTGAAAAAATCCTCGCAAAATCCACTATAAATCAATGCTTAATCGCGCCTCCACCAAGACGAATAAACCGTATTTTTAGCCTGTTATTTAAACTGATCTTAGACCCTGACCGCTAGGGTGGCGCCATACGACGGGAACAGGGCCCGTCGACGACAAACAAAATAAGTTTGGGAAAGGCGTCAACATGAAAGCCGTCGTCAAGACGGTCGAGCCCGCCGACCGCGAGGCGCGCTTCGACCACATTCGGCCGCACTATCTGGAGGCGCTCACGCTTGTCGAGCGGCTGCACCGGCGTCTGCTCGACGTCATCAAGGACGAATTCGACCGCCGCGGCCGCGCCGATATCAATTCGGTCCAGGCGCTGCTGTTGTACAATATCGGGGACAAGGAGCTCACCGCCGGCGAATTGCGCACCCGCGGCTACTATCTCGGCTCCAACGTCTCCTACAATCTCAAGAAGCTGGTCGAGATGGGCTTCCTCGATCACCAGCGCTCGCGCGTCGACCGGCGCTCGGTGCGCATCAAGCTCACCGACAAGGGCCGCGACGTGCGCGACGCGGTCGATGCGCTCTACCAGAAGCACGTGCGCACCGTGGAGCAGGTCGGCGGCATCAATGCCGACGAGTTCTCAGTGCTCAACAAGGCGCTGCACCGGCTCGAGCGGTTCTGGACCGACCAGATTCTCTATCGGCTCTGATTACAGCTCGCATCAAGAGCGGCCAATCCGCCAAAATTTCCGTCGTACTGGCGTAACTCAAAACCCCGGCGTCACCGCCGGGGTCTTTTTTTTCGTGATGTCCACCGGCGAGGTCGGCCATAAATTTGCCGGCCATAGGCCGTAGCCGGAAATGGGGCGGCGTTATCGGGGACAGGGACCCTTTGGCGGCATGTCGGCGGCATGCTAGAGGCGTGCGCCAAGGGATCGCTCCATGACCAAGGCCAAATCGCTTAGTCGCAGCCGCTTCGGCAGCGTCGATCGGCGCCGCTTTCTGGCGCAATGCGCCGGCGCGGCGGCACTGAGCGGTGTTGCGAGCCGCGCCTTCGCCGAGGACCCGCTCGACGCGCTGATGGACGACGGCCGTGCCGGCCAGTTCGGCCAGGATTTCGACCAGGCCTCGCGCACCATCCACATGCCGAAGCCGACGGCGCCGATGCTGTCGCCGGCGACCGAGCAGTTCACCCAGAAGGCGATCGCGGCCTACGACGAGATCGTCGCCCGCGGCGGCTGGCCGACGGTGCCTCATGTCGATGAGTTGCGGGTCGGCAACCGCCATCCGAGCGTGGTTGATCTGCGGCAACGGCTGTCGCTGTCAGGCGACCTCGATCCCAATGCGGTCGGAGCCGCAAACGACATCTACGACTCCTACGTCGAAGCTGCGATGCGGCGTTTTCAGGCGCGCCATGGCGTCACCGTCGATGGCGTGCTGCGCGCCTCGACGCTCGCGGCGCTCAACGTGCCGGCGGCGATGCGGCGCGATCAGCTCAAGGTCAATATCGCGCGGCTCAAGACACTGACCACGAATCTCGGCCCGCGCTACGTGGTGGTCAATATTCCGGCCGCTCGCGTCGAGGCTATCGAGAATGACGTCGCGGTGTCGCGGCACACGGCCGTTGTCGGCAAGGTCGATCGGCCGTCGCCCGACATCAACAGCAAGATCGTGCAGGTCAACTTCAATCCGTACTGGACCGTGCCGGTGTCGATCGTACGGAAAGACCTGATCCCGATCATGCAGGACAAGCCCGACTACCTGACGGACAACCACATTCGCATCTTCGATCCGAACCACAAAGAGGTGCAGCCTTCTGAAATCAACTGGTACTCGGAAGACGCGGTGCATTACACCTTTCGCGAGGATCCGGGCGACCACAACTCGCTCGGCCGCATCCGCATCAACTTTCCGAGCCAATACGGCGTCTACATGCACGACACGCCGCTGAAGAATCTGTTCGGCGAGGATTTCCGCTACGATTCATCGGGCTGCTGCCGCGTGCAGAATGTCCAGGCGCTGGTGGTCTGGCTGCTCGAAGGCACCAAGGGCTGGACCTCCGACAAGATCGAGCAGGCAATCAAGTCGGGGGATCAGGTCAACGTCAATCTGACCAAGCCGATTCCCTTGCACTGGGTCTACGTCACCGGCTGGTCGGCCTCCGACGGCATCGTGCAATTCCGCGAAGACATTTACAGCCGCGACGGCCTGGGCGCGCCGGCGATCCCGGCGACCACGAAGTTGTAGGCGACAACCGGCCGCACGAACGCCGCGGCCGGATTTCGCTTCCCCATAATCCGGGCTAGACTTGCGCCTCAATACTTGTGGCGTGGGAGGACAGCGTGGGCGACCAGGTCAAATTCATTCTCGACGAAAAGGACATTCCGAAAGCTTGGTACAATCTCGCGGCCGATCTGCCAAAGCCGCTGCCGCCGGTGTTGCATCCCGGCACCAAGCAGCCGGTTGGCCCCGCCGATCTCGAGCCGCTGTTTCCGATGGCGCTGATCCTGCAGGAGGTTTCGCAGGAACGGATGATCGACATTCCCGAGCCGATCCGCGACGTCTACCGCATGTGGCGGCCGTCGCCATTGATGCGGGCGCAGCGTTTGGAGCAGGCGCTCGGTACGCCGGCCAAGATTTATTACAAATACGAAGGTGTCTCGCCGGCGGGCTCGCACAAGCCGAACACCGCGGTGCCGCAGGCCTGGTACAATAAGGAGCAGGGTGTCAAACGGCTCTCGACCGAAACCGGCGCCGGTCAATGGGGTTCCTCGCTGGCCTTTGCCGGCGCGCTGTTCGGCATGGAAGTGACCGTATTCCAGGTCCGCGTCTCCTACGATCAAAAACCCTATCGCCGCGCGCTGATGGAAACCTACGGCGCGCGCTGCATTGCCTCGCCGTCGAACGAGACCGATTCCGGGCGCGCCATCCTCGCCAAAACTCCGAACAGTCCGGGCTCACTCGGCATCGCCATCTCGGAAGCCGTGGAAATGGCCGCCAAGGATCCAGCGGTGAAATATTCGCTCGGTTCCGTGCTCAACCACGTGCTGCTGCACCAGACGGTGAATGGTCAGGAAGCGATCAAGCAGTTCGAATTGGCAGGTGACGATCCCGACGTCGTGATCGGTTGCACCGGCGGCGGCTCGAATTTCGCCGGCCTGGCGTTTCCGTTCCTCGGCCTGCAGCTGCGCGGCGGCCGCAAGCGCCGCTTTATCGCGGTCGAGCCGGCAGCTTGTCCGTCATTGACGCGCGGCAAATACGCCTACGACTTCGGCGACACCGCGCATCTGACGCCGCTGGTCAAAATGCACACGCTTGGCTCGACCTTCATTCCGCCGGGCTTCCATGCCGGCGGTTTGCGCTATCACGGCATGGCGCCGATGGTGTCGCACATCCACGATCTCGGCCTGATCGAGGCGCGCGCCTATCACCAAAAAACCTGCTTCGACGCCGGCGTGCAGTTTGCCCGCTGCGAGGGCATCGTGCCGGCGCCGGAGGCGACGCATGCGGTGCGCTGCGCCATCGACGAGGCGCTGCGCTGCAAGAAAGAGGGCAAGTCCGAGGTCATCCTGTTCAACATGTCCGGCCACGGCCATTTCGACATGGGCGCCTATATCGCCTACTTCGAAGGCAAGCTGGTCGACCAGGACTACGACGAAGCCGATCTCGCTATGGCGCTCGCCGGCCTGCCCAGCGTCGCGGCGTAATTTTTGTCATTCCGGGGCCGAGCCAACGGGTCCGGCCCGAAGTGGCCGGCCCGATGGCAGGCTCCGCGAGGAGCCCGGAATCCATAATCACGATCCGTGAAAGTTCTGTTCAAACAGGGAATTTGGATTCCGGACTCGCCGCTGCACGGCGATCCGGAATGACGACCGAGGAAACATCCACCATGATCGAGCCATACAATGCCGTCGGCCTCATTCCGACTTTTTACGGGATTCGCCGGCGCGACGACATCAAGCACAATATCGAGCATCTCAAGAGCCTGACCAAGGCGGCGTTCTGGCTGTCCAATCTCGACATCCCGGTGCGGCTGCTCGCCATTCCCGAAGGCGCGCTGATGGGCTTCAACGACGAGGTGCTCGACGTCGACCACGCCGACTATGCGCGCACCTGCTGCATCGACATTCCCGGCCCCGAGACCGACGAGATCGGCAAGCTGGCGCGCGAGTGGAACGTCTTCATCATGGCCCAGGCCAAGGCGCGCCATAAGGACTGGAAGGACCGCTTCTTCAATATCGGCTTCATTGTCGATCCCGACGGCAAAATCATTTTGCAGCACTACAAGATCTCCGCGCTGCTGCCGGTCGAGCGCTCGGTGTCGCCGCACGACATTTACGACTGGTGGATCGAGAAATACGGCCGCACGCTGGACGCGTTCTGGCCGGTCGCCGACACCAAGATCGGCCGGCTCGGCATCATGATGGCGATGGAAGGCAATTATCCGGAGAACGGCCGCGGGCTCGCCATGAACGGCGCCGAGGTGGTGTATCGCGCCTCGATGCCGGCGCCGTTCACCGAGAACGATGTGTTCGAAATTTCCAATCGCGCCCGCGCGCTCGAGAACAACATGTATATCGTGGCGCCGAATATCGGCAGCTATCACCTGACGCCGGAAGGCCACCATTTCGGCATCGACGCCGGCGGCGGCCAGTCGATGATCGTGGATTACCGCGGGCAATTGGTCGGCAAGCAGCGCGACACCAACGGCTCGACCTTCGTGGCCGGCGTCATCAATATCGAGGCGCTGCGCCACCACCGCGAGTCGGCACAGGTGACAAATTGGATGAAAGACATCCGGTCTGAGCTCGCGCAAATCATCTACGAGAAGCCAATCTATCCGAAGAACCGCTACTTAAAGAAAATCCCGCCGAAACACGCGCAATACAAAACCGACGTCATCGACAAGCAAGTGGCGCTCATGCAAAAGCGCGGCATCTGGAAAAAGCCGTCGCGTTGAGATCGGCGCCATGCCGTTTGCCCTAAACTTTTATCACGACCAGGTCGGCGCAGGCGGGGCGACGACGTCGGCATTGGCGCCGGCCCATCGCTTGCTCTACGTGCGGCATGGCCGCGTCGAGATCAACGGCCAACTGCTGAGCGCCGATGCCGCGATCTATTGCGACAGCACCGTCACGCTGAAATCGGCCGGCGAGTGGGGCCAGATCTGGCGCTGGGAGCTGGCGCCGCCGAACACGGCGCCGCTGCTCCATGACGGGGAGGGCGTGCTGTCGGACCTACGCATGTCGCGGGTCATCACCAGCCTTGCCATGCCCGAAGGCACGCGGTGGCTATTTCGTCTCGATCAAATCACTACGGCCGCCGGCCGCATCGCCGATCGCCATCAGCATCCAGGACCAGGCATCCGCTGTCTGCTCGAGGGCACCTTCAACGTCCAGCAGGACGTCGAGTCCCACCGCGATCTGGCGCCAGGCGAAGCGTGGTGGGAGACCGGCTCGGACACCGTTGTCGCCTGGAGTTCAAAGCAGATGGCCGCCCGATTTCTGCGCGGCATGGTGCTGCCGGTCGAGTGGGAAGGCAAAGTCACCGGCGCCTGGCTCTCCGGCCACACGCCGCCGCGAGGCAACTGGAAACTTTACCTCGACCGGGTGGTTACCGTGTGAGCGGGCGCTGGCGGCGGACCGACAAAGCTCGTAATATTGCATTCAAATGAATCAAGCCTTCCGATGGAGGAAGCGCCGTGAATATCGAAGCCCGCCAAAAAATCGACCGTAGCGCCAAGACCAAGCTGCAGATCATCGACTGCGACATTCATCCCAAAGCCTCGATCGAGGATTATCGGCCTTATCTGAGCAATCGCTGGTGGGATTACGCGCAGACCTACGGCGCCCGCTCGCATCATGGCTATGTCAAAGGCTTTCCTTATCCGAAGGCGCAGCCGCAGGCGTCGCGCCGCGATTCCTGGCCGCCGGACGGCGGCCTGCCCGCCAGCAATTACGAGTTCATGCGCCGGCAGCACCTCGATTTCTACGGTATCGAATATGGCGTGATGAATCCGCTGTCGCCATCGGGGCAGGGCGAGCAGAACGACGAATACAGCGCGGCGCTGGCGTTTGCCTGCAATGAGTTCCAGATCAATCACTGGAACGCGCTCGATCCGCGGCTCAAGTGCTCGCTGGTGGTGCCCTACGAGGACCCCGAGGCCTCGCGCAAGGAAATCCGCCGGCGCGCCGGCGACCGCCGCTTCGCCCATGTGCTGATGCTCACGCGCACCAGCGAGCTGATGGGCCGCCGCCGCTATTGGCCGATCTATGAGGCGGCTTGCGAAGCCGGCCTGCCGGTCGGCGTGCACGTTTTCGGCTATAGCGGCCGCGCCGCCAGCAATACCGGCTGGCCGTCGTTCTATATCGAGGAAATGACGGAGCACTCGAACGCCTGCCAGGCCCAGGTCACCAGCATGATCATGGAGGGCGTGTTCGAGGCTTTCCCGCAGCTCAAGATGGTTTTCATCGAAGGCGGCTTCGGCTGGATGCCTTCGCTCGGCCATCGCCTCGACCGCAATTGGAAGCGCATGCGCTCAGGTCTGCCGCATCTGACGCGGGCACCGTCGGAATATCTGCACGACCACTTCTGGGTCACCACCCAGCCGATGGAGGAGCCGGAAAACCCGGCGCACCTCGTCGACATCATGGCGGCGATCGGTTTTGACCGCATCCTGTTCTCGTCCGACTACCCACACTGGGATTTCGACGACCCGTTCGTGGTCGTGCCGGCGAGCCTCGGCGACGAACGCCGCAAGCAGATTTATTCCGGCAATGCGCGGGCGCTTTACGGGTTTGCCTGAGCAGGCGCGGGCTTTAAGTCCGGCCCTCAATCCCTAAATGTAGCGGCGTTATCCGCTGAAATATCCCATGCCTTGCGCTCATCGGCTGGTATGATGCCGGCGCGGGGTGTATCACCGCGGACAACGACCCATTTCTGCCAGGAGCGAGGCATGTCGGTTTCCCACAGCGCCAAGACGGCGGACGAAGGCTTTTTTTCCGCCTCGCTGGCCGACAGCGATCCGGAGATCGCCGACGCCATTGCGCTCGAGCTTGGCCGGCAGCGCGATGAGATCGAGCTGATCGCGTCGGAAAATATCGTCAGCCGCGCGGTGCTCGAGGCGCAAGGGTCAGTCCTCACCAACAAGTATGCCGAAGGCCTGCCCGGGAAGCGCTATTACGGCGGCTGCCAGTTCGTCGATATCGCCGAGCGGCTGGCCATCGAACGAGTGACCCGGCTGTTCGGCTGTTCCTTCGCCAATGTGCAGCCGCATTCCGGCGCCTCCGCCAATGCCGAAGTGTTCATGGCGCTGATGCAGCCCGGCGACACTTTCATGGGGCTGAACCTCGCCGCCGGCGGCCATCTCACCCACGGCTCGCCGGTCAATCTGTCGGGGCGCTGGTTCAAGGTCGTGCCCTATGGGGTGCGCCGCGACGATTGCCTCATCGATATGGAGGAGGTCGAGCGGCTCGCCAAAGAGAACCGGCCTAAGGTGATCATCGCCGGCGGCTCGGCCTATCCGCGCATTATCGACTTCCGCCGCTTCCGCGAGATTGCCGACGAGGTTGGCGCCTATCTCATGGTCGATATGGCGCACTTCGCCGGCCTCGTCGCCGGCGGTGCCCATCCAAGCCCGTTCCCCCATGCCCACGTGGTCACGACGACGACCCACAAGACGCTGCGCGGGCCGCGCGGCGGCACCATCCTGACCAACGACGAGGAATTGGCGAAAAAGCTCAATTCCGCGGTGTTCCCGGGTATGCAGGGCGGACCGCTGATGCACGTCATCGCCGCCAAGGCGGTGGCGTTCGGCGAAGCGCTGCGGCCGTCCTTCAGACTTTACGCGAAGAACGTGGTCGAGAACGCGAAGGCGCTTGCCGAAACGCTCAAATCGCGCGGCCTCGATATCGTCTCCGGCGGCACCGATACCCACCTCATGCTGGTCGATCTGCGCAAGAAACGCCTGACCGGCAAAGTGGCCGAGGCGGCGCTCGAGCGCGCCCACATCACCTGCAACAAGAACGGCATTCCGTACGATCCGGAAAAGCCTTTCGTGACCTCCGGCGTGCGGCTCGGCACGCCGGCCGGCACCACGCGCGGCTTTGGCATCGCCGAGTTCCGCCAGATCGGCGATCTGATCGCCGAGGTGCTCGACGCGCTTTCGCAAAAAGGCACCGAGCAGGATGCGGCGGCCGAAGCCAGCGTGCGCGAAAAGGTCCGCCGCCTGGTCGGCCGGTTCCCGATCTACGAGGGGTGAGGGATGCGTTGTCCGAGTTGCGGAAGCCTCGATACCCAGGTGAAGGATTCGCGGCCGACCGAGGATTCCTCCGTCATCCGCCGCCGCCGCGTCTGCCTGACCTGCAATTTCCGCTTCACCACCTTCGAGCGGGTGCAGCTGCGCGAATTGATCGTCATCAAGCGCAACAGCCGGCGCGTGCCATTCGACCGTGATAAATTGTTGCGCTCGGTGCAGATCGCCTGCCGCAAGCGCCCGGTCGATCCCGAGCGCATCGACCAGATGGTGTCGAAGATCGTGCGCGAACTCGAAAGCATGGGCGAAAGCGAGGTCTCGTCGGAAGCGATCGGCGAAACCGTGATGGCGCATTTGCGCGAGCTCGACGACGTCGCCTATGTGCGCTTTGCCTCGGTCTACCGCAATTTCCGCGAGGCCAAGGATTTCGAGACCGCATTGGCCGAGTTGTCGGGGGAAGAGGCCGCGGAGATCGCGCGCAAGTGAGGTCGCGCGCGCCGGCGCCGGCACTCAAGCGAGCCCGAGCAGGTCCTCGACCATCAGATCAATTCCGGGCGGATCGAGCCGCAGCAAACCGCTGCTCAGCACTATCGATGTGCCGTCTCGGGTATGATGCGTGACCGTGCGATCATCAGGATCGAGCACCAGATAGTGTGCGACGCTCGGTACCTTGAAGTAGCCAATGAGCTTGGCGCTGGTGTCGGAATGTGCGGTCGTTGGCGACAGCACTTCGACGACGATCATCGGGTTGGCAATGATCAAGGCGTTGGGTGCTGCAGGTTCACCGCAGTAAACCATGGCGTCGGGCTCGTAGGCGGTATGTTCGTCTATTCGCACCGTCGGTCCATCCGGCAAAGCTTCACACGGCAAACCGGCAGCTTTCACGGCCTGCAGCAGAGCCAAATGAACTCTTCCTTTGACGCGACTGTGGAGTACACGTTCCGAAGGCATCATCACGACCTGCCCGTTGATCAGCTCCGTGCGCGGTCGCTCGCTCTGGCTTTCGCTCCAAGCGAGATACTCGTCTACCGTCATGGCGCGGCGAAGTTCGACATTCATAGGATAAAATTTATCATGGGATGCGGCAGTGGCGCAAAGCAGTGATAGCCGTTTTATGGCGCTGGCGCTCTCGCTGGGCCGGCGTGGACTGGGCCGGACTTGGCCGAACCCGGCCGTGGGCGCGGTCATTGTCAAGGACGGCGTCATTGTCGGCCGCGGCTGGACCCAGCCCGGCGGCCGGCCCCATGCCGAGGTCGAGGCCTTGCGGCGTGCCGGCGCGGCGGCGCGCGGCGCGACGCTGTACGTCACGCTGGAACCCTGCTCGCACCACGGCAAGACGCCGCCTTGCGCCGACGCCGTCATCGCCGCGGGCATTGCGCGCGTCGTATCGGCGCTTGAAGACCCCAACCCCGAAGTCGCGGGCCAAGGCCATGCGCGCCTGCGCGCGGCGGGCATTGCGGTCGAGGTCGGTGTCGGCGCCGAGGAAGCCCGGCACGACCATGCCGGCCATATCCGGCGCATGCGCCAGGGCCGGCCCCAGGTCATGCTCAAGCTTGCGATCTCAGCCGACGGCAAAGCCGGCGCGGCCGGGCGCAAGCCCGTTGCCATCACCGGGGAGGCGGTGCGCGAGCGCGTTCATCTCTTACGCGCGCACAGCGATGCCATCATGGTCGGCATCGGCACCGTGCTTGCGGACGATCCGATGCTGACTTGCCGCTTGCCCGGCATGCCTACGGATTCACCGGTGCGGATCGTGGCTGACAGCATGCTGCGCCTGCCGGTCAATTCGCGCCTGGTGCGCAGCGCACACGAAACGCCGGTCTGGGCGCTCACCGGCCTTGGCGCTCCCCAGCAATCCGAGTTCGCCCTGCTGCCGCTCGGCGTTGAAGTGTTGCGCTCGCCAAAAGGCGCCGGCCGCCTCGACCTCAAGGACGGGCTCGAATTTCTCGCCGCCAAGGGCATTACCCGGCTGATGGTCGAAGGCGGGCCGACGCTCGCTGCCGCGTTCATCGCCGCCGATCTGGTCGATGAGGCGGTGCTGTTTCATTCGCCGAAAATCGTCGGGCCGGACGGGATCGATGCGCTTGCAAGCGACGCGCTGGAGGCGCTGACTCGAAAACTGAAACAGGTCAGTAGCGAGCCGGTGGGGGCCGATCGCCAAGTCAATTATGCACGCGAGTAAATCGATGTTTACCGGTATTGTCAGTGACTTAGGTGAAGTTCTTGATGTTGAGGAAAAAGCCGAAGGGCTGCGCCGTCTCAACATCGCCTGCGGCTACGACCCCGATAGCATCGATATCGGGGCCTCGATCGCCTGCTCGGGCATCTGCCTCACGGTGGTCGGGCGCGGCCGAACCGGCAATCGATCCTCATTTGCCGTCGATGCCGCCGCCGAGACCTTGCGCATGACCACCGCCGCGACCTGGCAGCGCGGCACCAGGCTCAACCTCGAACGGTCGCTTCGGCTTGGCGATGAGCTCGGCGGCCACATGGTCAGCGGCCATGTCAACGGCATCGCTGAGCTGATCGCGCGCGACGATTTCCTCGACAGCGCCGAACTGACGCTGCGGGTGCCGGCGGAGCTTGCGCGCTTTATCGCGTCCAAGGGTTCTGTTGCGCTCGACGGTGTCTCGCTCACCGTCAACAAGGTCGTAGGCGACACATTTTCCGTCTTGATCATTCCGCACACCTTGCAGGTGACGACGCTCGGCGCGCTGCGCCCCGGCGCGCGGCTCAATATCGAGGTCGACCAGATGGCGCGCTATGCGGCGCGGCTTATGGAGTCGATGCCGGCTACGCGTTGACGATTTCGGCCGCGCTTGTTCGCGCCCCTCCGGCTTGGTACGACCACGCCCGAACAGGAGCAGGCAATGGCCGGGCCGCGGCGAGGCAAGCGTGGCGAGGGCGCGCGCAAGGGCGCGCGCATTCTCATCGTCGAGGCGCGCTATTACGACGAAATAGCCGATGCGTTGCTCGCGGGCGCGATGAAGGCGCTTGAGGAAGCCGGCGCCGAGGTCAACCGCATCAGCGTGCCGGGCTCGCTGGAAATTCCGGGGGCGATTGCCATCGCCATCGACAGCGCGCATTGGGGGCGCCGGCCTTATGATGGCGCGGTCGCGCTCGGTTGTGTGATCCGCGGCGATACCATCCATTTCGAGATCGTGTCGCATCAATCCGCACGCGGCTTGATGGAGCTTTCAATCGCGAAAGCCTTCCCCATCGGCAACGGCATCATCACCGTCGACACCGAAGCCCAGGCCTGGGAGCGCGCCCGCATGGAGGAGCAGGACAAAGGCGGCGATGCCGCGCGCGCCGTGCTGGCGCTGATCGGCATCAAGCAGCGGTTCGGGAAGCATTGAAATGTCGGACGCCGGACCCAACGAGGCGCGCAAGGCCAATAAGCGCGGCGCGGCACGGCTCGCCGCCGTGCAGGCGCTCTATCAAATGGACCTTGCCGGCACTGGGCTCAACGAGATCATGGCCGAGTTCGAAAGCCATTGGCTCGGCAGTGAGGTCGAAGGTGCGCAATACCGGCCCGCGGAGGCGGCGTACTTTCGCGATATCGTCGGCGGGGTGGTGCGCGAGCAAGGCAAGCTCGACCCGCAGATCGACGCGGCATTGACCCGCGGCTGGCCGCTCAAACGCATCGAGGCGGTACTACGCGCGGTGCTGCGCGCCGGCGCCTACGAGCTTGCCTGCCGCGCTGACGTGCCGGCAAGAGTGGTAATGTCGGAATATGTCGACGTCGCCGGTGCCTTTGTCGACGACGAGGAAACCGGCATGGTCAATGCCGTGCTCGATCAACTGGCGCACCAATTGCGCGCCGCTGAATTCGATCGCGCTTAGTAACCGCAAGGCGACCGGCTGCAGAAGGGTGCGTCGCGCGATGCCAAACTCATCAGAATCGGCCGAGGATCGCCTGATCGCGCGCTATTTCCGGCCGCTGGCCAAGCACCCCGGCGCCCTCGGCCTGGTCGATGACGCCGCCGTCATTACGCCGCCGCCTGGCTGCGACGTCGTGCTCAAGACCGACGGCGTCATAGTGGGCGTGCACGCTTTTCCGGACGACCGCCCGGAGGACATCGGCCGCAAGGCGCTGCGGATGAATCTGTCCGATCTCGCCGCCAAAGGCGCAACTCCGATCGGCTTTCTGCTTTCGGTCGCATTGCCGTCGACGATCGACGAAGCATGGCTTGCGGAATTTGCGGCGGGTCTTGGTGAGGACGCCGAGCGATACGGCTGTCCGCTGCTCGGCGGCGACACCGACCGCACGCCAGGCCCGACGTCGGTCTCGATCGCGGCCTTCGGTGCGGTGCCGCACGGCAAAATGGTGCGGCGTTCGACCGCCAAAGCCGGCGATGCAATCGTCGTCACCGGCACCATCGGCGACGCCGCGCTTGGCGTGCTGCTGCGAAAGGACGAAAGCCTTGCCAAGCGGTGGCGGTTGTCGGACGCGATGAGCGCGCATCTCAAGCAGCGTTATCTGTTGCCCGAGCCGCGCAATGCGTTGGCCGAAGCGGTTCTGCAAAATGCGTCCGCGGCAATGGATGTTTCCGACGGCCTCGCAGGCGATCTCGCCAAGCTGTGCCGTGCGTCCGGCGTCGCTGCCAAGATCGATGCCGCGCTCGTGCCGTTTTCCGACGCGGTCCGTGCCGCAATCGCCGCCGATCCGGCGATGATGGAAGCGGCACTCAGTGGCGGAGATGATTATGAAATCGTCCTGACACTGGCGGCCGACAAGCTCGCCGCATTCCGCAGGGCGGCGCACCAGGCTGGCGTCGCGGTGACCGAGATCGGCCGCGTGACGGCCGGGGAGGGCGCCCGCTTCCTCCACGGCGGCAAGACGCTCACCTTCGCGCGGCCGTCGTACAGCCATTTCTGACGGGCCCGAAGTCGAGGAAAGTAGCGGAATTCCTTGACGAATTGATTTTCCGTGGGCATATAAATTCGGTGGGAATTACATACGATCCCAGGAAGCGGCAGTTGACGCTGGCTGAGCGTGGCCTGGATTTTGAGCACGCTGAAACGGTGTTTTCTGGAGCCACCCTCACGCTTTTGGACGACCGAGAGGATTATGGCGAGCCACGTTTCCAGACCTATAGATTGCTTGGTCGCAGGCTGGTGATGGTGGTGTGGACCCCGCGTGGCGGGGATCGCCAAGTCATCTTAATTAGGACACGTCATCTCAATGAGGAAATGCAATGCCCGTGAAAAAGCGCGCTATGCGACGCGGCTGGGTTGACCCGGACGACGCTCCGGAATGGAGCCAGGAGCAGTTCGACCGTGCCGAGGTCGCGCTCGGCGGCAAGATTGTGAGCCCTGCCCAGGGAACGATAACGCGCGCTCGCGGCCGGCCGAAGAAGGCCGATGCGAAAGTTCATATTCATATCCGGCTATCGCCTCTTGTGTTGGAACATTTTCGGGCGACCGGACCGGGTTGGCAGACGCGGATCGATGAGGTGCTACGCAGGTGGGTTGAGCGGCACCGAAAGGACATCCAAACGCAAACGAAACGCCGCCGCGTCGCATAACTGATGCCGAAGCATCGCTTGCTCGGGTAAGCGATGAACGAGCTATAGTGTACGCTGGAGAAACGCCCATGCACGATACGACGGCCATAGCCGCGCCGCAGACCAAGCCCTACGTCGGCAAGAATGCCAATCCGCGCTACGCCGAGCTTTACCGGCATTACCCGACCATCGATTATCTGCGCCGCGGCGCGCGCCGCCGGCTGCCGCATTTTTCCTTTGAGTATTCCGACGGCGGATCCGGCAAGGACGATGCCGGCATCAGGCGCAATTGGGCGGGGCTCGATGCGGTGGAATTGGTGCCGCGCTATGGCGTGATGCCGTCGCTGCCGCCGTGCGAAGTCGAGCTGTTCGGCCGCCGCTACGCCGCGCCGATCGGCGTCGCACCCATGGGTGGGCCGGCGATCGTATGGCCGGGCGCCGATGAATATCTCGCCCGCGCCGCGCAGCGCGCCCGCATTCCCTACACGCTGGGAACGGTCGGCTGCTCGACCATCGAGCGCATCGCCGAGCTTGCGCCCGACGTGTTCTGGTTCCAGCTCTATCGCGCCGCCAAGAACGACCACGCCATCGGCTTCGATCTGGCGCGGCGCGCCCAGGCCGCGGGCTGTCATGCGCTGGTGCTCACGCTCGACGTGCCGGTGCGCACCACGCGCGCCCGCGAAGTGGTGGTCGGCCTCGGCGGCGCCTTCAATCCCGATTTGAAGATGATGTTGCAGATGCTGATGTCGCCGGCTTGGACCCGGGCGCTGTGGCAGAACGGCATTCCGCGCTTTTCCAATCTGCGCGCTTATGTCGGCGACAATGCCTCGATCAACGACATGGTGGCGTTTGCGCGCCGCGAGATGGGCGGCGCCTTCACCTGGGAGGAGGTCGCCAAATATCGCGACCGCTGGAAAGGCACGCTGATCGTCAAGGGCATCATGCATCCGCAGGATGCCGAGAAGGCGGTGTCGCTCGGCGTCGACGGCATGTTTGTTTCAAATCACGGCGGCCGCCAGATCGAAGCGCTGCCGGCGCCGATCGACGTGCTGCCGGCCATCGTCAAGCAGGTCGGCAAGCGCGCCACCGTACTGTACGATTCCGGCATCCGCAGCGGCACCGATGTGGTGCGCGCCTATGCGCTCGGCGCCGCCGCGGCCTTTGCCGGCAAGGCGTTTTTGTGGGGCCTCGGCGCACTCGGCGAGGAGGGCGCCACCCATGTCATCGATATTTTGATGGAAGAAACGCAAGCCGCGCTCGGACAATTGGGAGCGTTGCGACCCGAGCAAGCACGCTCGGTCGTGGTCCGCCACAACAATGCATATGGGTTTTGAGGGCCTGAATTAAAAAAATGCGGCGGCAATCCCGATGATGGCGCGCCATGGAGACGGTGGGGACGAGTCCGAAACTTACGGTCTGGTACAACACCAAATGCCCGGTTTGTAACGCCGGCATCACCTGGCAGCGGCGTCGGCTTGTGCAGGCGGCCCGGGCCGGTCTGATCGATTTCCGCGACATCAATCTCGAGCCCGATGCGCTCGCGCGCTACGGCGCAAACGTGAACGACGTGCGCCGGCGCCTGCACGCTGTCGACGCCGCGGGGCGGCTCTATGTCGGTGCCGACTGCGCGATCGCGATTTGGCTGGCAAAGCCGGGCCAAGCCTGGCTTGGCCGGATGTTGGGCTTGCCGGTGCTTCGTCAAATCACCCGCGTGGCATACGACCGATTTGCGGATTTGCTGTTCGCCTGGAATCGCTGGATGGGGCATTGGTAGGGCGGCGCCGGCGCGATTGCCCAAGCTACGGGCTGATCTGCATGCTTCGCAGTAGCGCCTGTCGCCTGTGCCCGCTACAAGGACCGGCTCCACCGGGAGTTCGCCATGGCGGTCGTCGCCGAACCCGCACTCGATCTCATCGATGACCGGCTTGCCGCGCGCAATGCCGTGATCCTGGGCGTGGCCCAGGCGCTCGCCGGCGGCAACAACACCGTCATCGTGGCGACCACAGGCATCATCGGCTCGATGCTGGCGCCGGATCCCGGACTGGCGACGCTGCCGATCAGCGTCATGGTCGCGGGCATGTGGATGGGGACGATCCCTGTCGGCATGCTGGCGAAGGCTTACGGCCGGCGCTTCGCCGTGCAGACCGGTTCTGCATTCGGCGTGCTGTCCGGGTTGATCTCGTGTGCGGCGGTGCTGCACGGCTCGTTCTGGCTTTTGCTGGTCGGGACTTTGTGCGGCGGCCTCTACGCCGCGGCGCACCAATCCTATCGCTTCGCCGCCACCGATACGGCGAGCCCGCAGTTTCGGCCGAAGGCCGTCGCCTGGGTGCTGGCCGGCGGCATTTTCGCCGCCGTGATCGGCTCGCAACTCGTCATCTTCACCAAGGATGCGTGGCCGCCCTATCTGTTCGCGGGCACGTTCCTGGCGCAGTCGGCATGCGCGGTGCTTGCCGCGATCGTGCTGGCGCAGCTCAAAATTCCCCGGCCGCCGGTGTCGCATTCGCTGATCGACGGGCGGCCGCTCAGCGAAATCGTCATCCAGCCGAAATTCATCATCGCGGTCGTCTGCGGCCTGGCCAGCTATTCGATGATGAACATGGAGATGACGTCGGCGCCGCTGGCCATGGTCATGTGCAACCACACCGTCGGCGAGGCGGCGCTGGGCATCCAATGGCATGTCATCGGCATGTATGCGCCGAGCTTCGTCACCGGCTCGCTGATCGCCCGCTTCGGCGTGCGCGCCATGATGGCGATCGGACTGACATTGATTGTTGTTGCCGCCACCGTCAGCCTCGGCGGCCTTGGGCTGTGGAATTTCTGGGCCGGCTTGGCGCTGCTCGGCGTCGGCTGGAATTTTGCCTTTATCAGCGCCACCACGCTGATCACCGAGTGCCACGATCCGCACGAGCGCAATAAAGTGCAGGCGTTCAACGACTTTCTGGTGTTCGGCGCGATGGCGATCGCGTCGTTCTCGTCCGGCGCGCTGTTGTCGCGCTATGGCTGGACCACCGTGAACGAGGTGGTGTTCCCGGTCATTCTCGTTGCGGCGCTGCTGCTGGCCTGGGGATCGTTGCTGCGAAGGCCCAAGCCGGTGTGATAACCTTCGCCGGCTTCTTCAGGCGAAAGGACAGCCCATGGCCACGAAACTGCGCAAGGCGAAACGAGCGGCGCCCGCTGGACGGGCTGCGCGGAAGACTTCGCGATCAACGAGCAAATTGTCGGCGCGCCGTCGCGTCGCTGCCGCAAAGGCCAAGCCCAAATACAAAGCGAAGGCCGCGCCGCGCAAGCAGACCTTCGTGGCCAGCCACCTCAATCCGGACGCGTTCGAAGGCGGCTTGCGCTCTTACGCCAAATATCGCGACCTCGGCATGGCTGCCGCGACCAACGGCTTGGCGCAAGCCCATGTCATCAAGATGATCCCGCCCTGCGACCCGGCGGTGGTGTCGAAGCGGCATTATCACGACGTCGAATTTCAGATGATCTACGTGCTCAAAGGCTGGATCAAAGGCGAGTACGACGGCGCTGGCGAGGTGACCATGTACGAGGGCTCGTGCTGGCTGCAGCCGCCGAAGATCAAGCACACGGTGTTGGATTATTCCGACGATTGCGAGCTGCTCGAAATCATCCTGCCGGCGGAATTCGAGACGGTCGAGCTGGAGTGATCGGCGAAGAGGAAGTCGAATGGCATCGTCCGCGCTGGCGCGCGATCTGCCGATAAAAGACCTAGCGATTCTTGCCGAGCTCGAGCGCAAGGTGCTGTGGCTGGCGACCTGGACCATCCACCACGCCAACCATTTGCGCGACAATAGCGACGGCCTGAAGGTCGGCGGCCATCAGGCATCGTCGGCGTCGCTCGCCACCATCATGACCGCGCTTTATTTCCATAGCTTGCGGCCGCAGGACCGTGTCGCGGTCAAGCCGCACGCGGCGCCGAATTTTCACGCCATCCAATATCTGCTCGGCCGCCAGACCCGCGAAAAGCTCGAAGATTTTCGCGGTTACAAGGGCGCGCAATCCTATCCGTCGCGCACCAAGGACACCGACGACGTCGATTTCTCCACCGGCTCGGTGGGCCTGGGCGTGGCGCAGACGCTGTTCTCGTCGCTGGCTCAGGATTACGTCCGCGCCCACGGCTGGGGCCAAATAGTTGATGGAAAGCCGCGGCCGGAAGGCCGCATGATCGCGCTCATTGGCGACGCCGAGCTCGACGAGGGCAATATTTTCGAAGCCATCCTCGAAGGCTGGAAGCAGGGCCTGCGTAATTGCTGGTGGATCGTCGATTACAACCGGCAAAGCCTCGACGCCGTGGTGCGCGAAGGGCTGTGGGAGCGTTACGAAAACCTGTTCCGCAATTTCGGCTGGGACGTTGTGGTGCTCAAATACGGCGCGCTCCAGCAAACAGCCTTTGCCGAGCCGGGCGGCGAGGTGTTGCGCCAATGGATCGATCATTGTCCAAACCAGCTCTATTCCGCGCTGGTGTTCCAGGGCGGCGCGGCGTGGCGTAAGCGTCTCAACGACGAGATCGGCGACCAAGGGCCGGTGACGCGGCTCATCGAGCGGCGCAGCGACGATGAACTGGCGCGGCTGATGAACAATCTCGGCGGCCACGATCTGGCGTCGATCATCGAGGCGTTCGACGCCGTCGATCACGATCGCCCGGTCTGTTTCATCGCCTATACGATCAAGGGCTACGGCCTGCCGTTCGCCGGGCATAAGGATAATCACGCCGGCCTGATGACGCCGGCGCAGACTGAAACGTTCCAGCGCTTGATGAACATCCGGGCCGGCCACGAATGGGATCCGTTCGAGGGCTTGAGCCAGCCGGCAGAAAACATTCAGGCGTTTTTGAATAGCGTGCCATTTGCCAGCGGTGGCGATCGCCGCTTGCAGGCGGCGCGTATCGCGGTGCCGGCCGATCTGCCGGTGCCGTTCCAACCGAAAACATCGACGCAGACCGGCTTCGGTGCGCTGCTCCATGAGATTGCGCGCGACGACACGCCGCTCGCCGCGCGCATCGTCACCACGTCGCCCGACGTGACGGTATCGACCAGCCTCGGCTCATGGGTCAATCGCCGCGGCCTGTTTGCGCGCGAGGCTTTGGCCGACACGTTCAAGAGCGAGCGCATTCCATCGACCTTCAGTTGGGAGTTCTCGCCCACCGGCCAGCATATCGAGCTGGGCATTGCCGAGATGAATTTGTTCATCGCGCTGTCTGCGCTCGGTCTGTCGCACGCCATCAACGGCGAGCGGCTCATTCCGATCGGCACGCTCTATGACCCGTTCATCGCCCGCGGCCTCGATGCGCTCAATTATGCCTGCTATCAGGACGCCCGCTTCATCCTGGTGGCGACGCCGTCAGGCATCACGCTGGCGCCGGAAGGCGGCGCGCACCAGTCGATCGCCGAGCCGCTGATCGGCATCGCTCAGGACGGACTTGCCGCGTTCGAGCCGGCCTTCGTCGACGAGCTCGCCGCCATCCTCGCCTTCTCGTTCGACTACATTCAGCGCGACGCGCAAAAGGATGCCGAGGGTGAACCTTCCGAGCGCACCTGGCTGCGCGACGAGACCGGCGGCTCGATCTATCTGCGTTTATCCACACGTCCGATCGAGCAGATCGAGCGGCCGATGACGCCCGCGCTGCGCCAGGCGATCGTCGACGGCGCCTATTGGCTGCGCGAGCCCGGCCCGAACTGCCAGGTCGTCGTCGCCTATGCCGGTGCGGTCGCGCCGGAGGCGATCCAGGCGGTCGGCCTGATGGCGGAGGATCGCCGCGACGTCGGGCTCTTGGCCATCACGTCGGCGGACCGTCTCAATGCCGGCTGGACGGCGGCATGCCGGGCGCGCGAGCGCGGCCTGGTTCACGCGCGTTCGCATATCGAGCGGCTGTTCGCCGGCTTGCCGCGGCATTGCGGCATCGTCACGGTGCTCGACGGCCATCCGGCGACCTTGGCGTGGCTCGGCGCAGTCCATGGCCATCGCGTGCGGCCGCTCGGCGTCGAGCATTTCGGCCAGACCGGCTCGATCGAGGACCTCTACCGCCGCTACGGCATCGACGCCCACGCCATCATCGCCGCCGCCGAGACCATCGCGCCGGGGCGGCCGATACGGCATCTCGGGGTGGTTTGATCGAGCGGCCGTCAACTGAAGAAACCATGTCGCAGCAACTCGGCGCCCGCGGCAATGACCGCGATCAACACCAGCTTCTCGAATGTCTCAGGTGCAATTTTATCGCGCATATGTTGTCCGGCGTACATACCGAGCACGACTGGCAACATCGCAGCCGTCGAGACTGAAA
>JBEKKM010000054.1:0-26692 GCA_050010715.1 Xanthobacteraceae bacterium
ACAAGGTGCGCGGCATGATCCGCGCCACGCCGGTCAACGGCTTCATCGGCTGCGCCGCGGCGCTGGCCGACCACGACTATGCCTCCGCCGTCGCCACCGTAAAGCACCCGGTGCTGTTTCTCTGCGGCGAGAAGGACGCGCCCGCGCCGGCCATGCGCAAGTTGCACGAAAAGCTCGGCGGTTCGCGCTATGTCGAGCTTCCCGGCGCCGGCCACATCTCCAACATGGACCGCCCGGCGGAGTTCACCAAGGCGATCCGCGATTTCGTCGCCGCCGGCTGATCGCCCGTTATGCCTTTTTGGTGGGGTACGCCTCGCACCGCGCGGTTCTCTTGCCTTTGCAAACCCTTGGCCAAGCCACTATACCTCCCACAAAGGCTTGGCCCTTCGTCGTACGGCTAGGCCGCATTGCCATAGGGACGCGAGCGCCCCGCTATTTGAGGAGAAAACGTCATGGCCACGGTGACTATGAAGGCCCCTGCCCCGGGCGGGCTTTCCAACAAAGCGCGCGAATTGATGGAGGCCATCAACACCGAGGCCGGTAAGCATAACGTCTGGGTCCGCACTCAGGCCAACGCGCCGGCGCAAAAGCCGTGGTTCAGCGAGACCTCAGGCGAAGGCTCGGGCCAGCTCGCCACCGGCCGCGTCGCCGTCAATCAGATGAAGACCGCGCCCTATATGTGGAAGTGGAACGAATATTCGGGCTACCTCAAGCAGATTTCCGAAATCGCCAGCAAGGCCGACGTATCGCCGATCGAGTTCGCCGACCGCCAGAGCATTTTGCTGCTCAATCCCGGCCTGAACGGCCGGCTGCAGGTCACCAACACCATCCGCTGCGCCATCTCGATCTACAATCCCGGCGACGTTGCGCCGGTGCACCTGCATTCGCCCAATGCCAGCCGCACCATCCTGTCCAACAAAGGCGGCTACACCGTCGTCGAGGGCGAGCGCGTCACAGCCAACCGCGGCGACCTGATCCTGACCCCGAATGGCACCTGGCACGACCACGGCAACGATTCCGACGAGCCCTGCATCTGGATCGACACGCTCGACTGGCCGCTGATGGAATTCCTCGACGCTGCCTGGGTCGACCACAACATGCCGGGCGCGCAGGGCAACACCAATGTCCAGGCGATCTCGGTGAGCGAGGGTTATTCGCGCCACCTCTACAGCCATGGCGGCCTCAAGCCGACCTTCGTCAGTCACCAGCGCGGCGTCGGCCATGCGCCCGCGCCGCTGTTCCATTTCCGCGGCTCCGACGTCATGGAAATGCTGCACAGCCTGCGCAAGGAAAAGGGCGACCCGCACGAAGGCATCAAGGTCGACTTCGTCAATCCGGTGAGCGGCGAGCCGGTGTTCAAGACGCTGAACTATTCGGCGCAGCTATTGCGCCCCGGCGAGGAAACCGAGCTCAAGCGCGAGACCGCCGGCACCTACTATGTGTGCATCGAAGGCTCAGGCGTCACCGAAGTCGGCGGCAAGCGCTTCGAATGGGGCCACAACGACCTGTTCGTGGTGCCGAACTTCCTGTGGCGGCGCCACATCAATACCGGCAAGACCGACGCGGTAATCTATTCGGTGTCGGACGCGGCGCTGATGCACAACATCGGCCAATATTACGCCCAAGGCCGCGATAAGCACGGCAAGGTCACCGAGTTGACGCTGCAATAACCGGATAACACTCGGCCGAAAAAACGCAGGAGCGCGGCACCCCGCGCTCCGTTTTTTTTGTCGGCCGCCGCTGCCTACTACTGCGGCTTGCCGGCGTTGTGCTTGCACTCGGACCGGAACTTTTTCCGCTCCTTACCATGCAAGCCCTTGGCGTTGGCCTGATCGGAACAAGATTTTGAGATCGCCTTCTTGTCGTCCGGCGACATTTTTGCCGTTGGCGCAACTGGAGCCGGAGCCTGCGCGAGTGCAGCTCCAACACCGATCATGAGCGCCAACAGCGCGCTAACTGCTACTCGCATCGTGCAAACTCCCGTGTCCGGTTTCGTTACGCCGCGCCCTTGAGGCGCTTGTTGCATTCACTGTAATAGCCGCCGCCCTTCTGAATCCACTTCAGGCCGCCGTTGCCATTGCTGGCCTTGTTGGCCTTGTACTGATCGAGGCAGGTTTCCATGCGGGCCTTGCCGGCGGATTCCTTCGAATATTTCGGGCTGACCGCGCTCGGAAACATCGCGTTGCCGGTTGCGATCGGCGCGGGCGCCGGGGCTGGCGCAGGTGCCGGAGCGGGCGCCGGCGCGGCGGCCGTGGTCGGCGCAGCCGCCGCGTCGGAGCCGCATTGCGCCTTGCGGAAGTCGTTCCATTTCATGCCGTTGAGCGTGCCGGCGTCCTTCGCGGCTTTGTATTTGGCGCTGCACTCGGTCATCGTCAGCGCCTGAGCCGAGGTGCCTTGCATGGCGATGGCGGCGAGCACCGCGCCCGCGCAGATCGCGGCGTAACGTATTGTCATGACTGTGTTCCTCCGTTGTGGGGTACTTGAAAGATTTGACTTCCGACGGCCGGCTAAAGCGACCGCGACAATTCCTGCTCCGTCGGTAATCGCCCGTCAGGCGTCAGCTGGTTGACGATCTCCGGCAATTGCTGACTTAGACCCGCTAGCAAATCCTGGCGCGACAATCCAGTGTGCGCCATGAGCGTCTCGATCTGATCGCCGCCCAGCGCCTTGGCCAGATCGTCGGATGAGATCGCCTTGTTGGGCGCGTTGTCGACCCAGCTCTTGGCGACGTCGCCATGTCCACTCTGCTGAAATTGCTTGAGCAGATCGCCGAGCCCGCCGCTGAGGATGCCGCCCGCGGCGCCTCCGGCCAACACAGTACCCAAGCCGTTCTTGAGGATTTCGCTGACGCCGCCGCCGGGGCTTGCACTTTGGCCTTGGCCCGGAGCGCCCGGTGTCGCGGGCGCTGCAGCGGTGTGGCTCGTGATAGTTTGGAACGTTTTGTAGGCAAGAAGTCCAAGCACCGCCATGGTCAGTGGCGACATGCCGCCGCCGCTACTGGTGCTTGGACCACGCGGGCCGTGCGGCCCATTCTGCATGCCGTTGAGAACATCCATCAGACCCATAACTCGCCTCCCTTGGGTGGTGCGCCGAGGCGCCCAAAGACATCCGAATTGGCCGCGCCAAATCGGTCAAAATTACAGGCGTCAAGCATTCACACGACTAGACTAAGGGCGAATGACAGTGTGGCCGCGCACCGCCGCGCCGCCGCGCCGCTGTCACCCCTCATGCGCATGATCGTGCGGCTTGCCGATTTTGTCGCCGCAGCCGGCGCGGGTCGCCCAATATTCCCAGGCGCGCCAGGTTTCCGGCGCGTTCGGCTTGTAGCCCTTCCCGCGCGCGGCGATCTCACCCTTGGACAAGGGTTTTGCCTTGCCACCCATGCGCATGGCGTTCATCTGCACCCGCGCGTTGCGCGGCAGATAGACCGACAACCGCACCACCTCGATGATCGACTGCGCCGCCGAGGCAAAACCATGGCCGCGCATCAGCGCGACGGCACCGTTGCCCATGCATTTGGCCAGATCGCGGCCCTGCGCCATGTTTCGCACCAACAGATCGGTATCGCCGAATTTCTTGCGGATGTCCCACACCGGCACCTTGCCGCCGATAAAACTGCCGGAATGGATCACCGGCTCGAGCGGCTTGGAGACGATGCCGAACGGCAGCGTGTCCTCGGCATGGGCATGCACCACCGCCGTCACGTCGGGCCGTGCCTCGAAGATCGCAGCGTGGATGAAACGTTCCAGATAGGGCTGGCGCTTGTCGCTGACCGGCTCGCCCATCTGGTCGAACTCGATCAGGTCGTGGCGCTCTACCAGTTCCGGCGCCAGCGAGCGCGACATGAAAAAGCGCTTCGGGTTGTCGGGATGGCGCACGCTGATATGGCCGTAGGCATCGACCACGTCCTCGTTGGAGAGAATGCGATTGGCGACGACGAGGTCGCGCAACAGATCGTCGAGTTGGCTCATGGCGGTTGTTCCAGATTGTGGGATTTAAATCAGCCGTAGGTCGGCACGAACAGGTCGTCGACCTTGACCGGCTTGTCGATCAGACCGAGCGTCTGCTGGTAGGTGATGAGCGCTTCGAGCGTCTTGCGGTTAGGCTCGACGCCGTACGGCCAAGGATCGCCGTTGAAAACTTCCCAGATGTCGTCGATCTCGCGCATCAGGAACGGCGTCATGTAGCGCACCGCGCGCAGATTGAACAGCTTCTCCAGCGCGATCTTCTTCGATTTGACGAAGGCGTCGTAAAGGCTGGTGGCGACGAACGGATAGCGCTCGTAGACGCTCTTCTTGATCGCTACCAGGTGCATGATCGGATAGATCTTCTTGCGCTTGTAGATGTCCTTGTCGACGTCGACATAGTTCGGGAACAGCCGCACGATGTCGGGATTGGTGCGGATTTCCTCGGGCAGGCTGGTGCCGAGCGTGGCGTCGATCTTGCCTTCGGCGAGCAATTGGCCGAGCGTCTTGCTGGTCGTGTTGTTCTCGATCGAAATCCGCTTGAGCAGCGGCAACACCGTCGGACTGCCATGGGAGCCCGATGCATTCATCGCGCTCTGCACCCATTTGATTTTCGATAAGTCCACGCCGAATTCGTGATGCAACATGCCGTTGATGAAGATCGCCGCCGTCATCGTATAGAGCGGCACGCCGACGCGCTTTCCTTCCAGGTCCCTGGGAGTCTTGATGCCGGACCTGCGATTGACGGCGATATAGCCGAGCCGGAACGCGATCGAGGGGAACACCGGGATGGCGACGAATGGGCACTCCTTGCGGGCGAAGCGCTGGGTGAATTCGGATGAAGAATATTCCGAAACGTCGAATTCCTCGCCGCCAGACATGCGGTCGAAGATAGGCCGCGGCTGATCGATGGCGATGAAATTGAGATCGATGCCGTCGGGCGTGACCTCGCCCGTATAAAGCGGCTGCATCCGATCGTAGAGCCCGCACGCAAACGAAAGCTGCAGCTTTGCCATGGGCTTGAGATCCTTCCCTGAAGCGATTGCGCCGTTACGGTTAGCACGCGGCCAAAGGGGCAGGAAGGCGGGCCGAGCAGCAACTGCGCCGCGTCCCACGCAACCCCGGATGGGTATCGGCCGGCCGCCGTGTGACAGCCCGGTGAATGATCTAGCTCAATATCGGCATCATGCGGACATGCTTTGATCAGATCGAAACAGGGCATTGAGGACATGAAATCGGAGATCATTGAGCAGCTCGGACAGTCGGATCTGCTGGTGCCGGCGCTTGTCGCCGAGGGTTTGGCGGCGAACGACCGGATAAAAATCCGGCTGAGTCTGCTGCAGGCCGCGGCACGGCACGCGCGCGATCCGAAAGGGTCTCGTTTCGACCTCGCCGGGGAATGCTGCGGCGCCGGTATCGACCCGGTGGCCGCTGAGGCTCTGGTCAACGGCGCGAGCCTTGCCGCAGGCGAGCGCATTGTCGCGCCGGGCCTTGCCCGATTGGGCGCCGCGGTCTGGGACGATACCGCCACCATGATTCGCGCGGTGAAGGTCGCCGATGCACCGCAAGGCGATCAGGCGCTGGCGCGCTTGTCGGCGATTGAAACGGCGGCGCCGTCCGGTTCCGACGCTGTCGAGCTTGCGCAAATCGCCAGACTCACCGGCTTGTCGGATGGCGGCGGCGACAGCCTGCATCGCCTGGTCATGGATTTGCACAAGGCGCTCAACGGCCTTGCCGCTTCGCACGCCGAAGAGGTGATTGCCGGCGCCCACGTCTCGGCGCTGCTGCCGCAGGATCGCCCCGCCGTCGAAGCGTTCATGCGCGGGGTCGAAGCGACCCGCAAGCTGAAATTCAATCATCCCGGCCTGGCGACGACGGCGACGCGCGCCGGAACGCGCCTGACGCTGCAAAACGACATCGGCGAAACCGATGCGCACGTTGTGGTGATCAACGTCGAGCCGGATGCCGTGACGGTGATCTACACCGACGTGCATCTGCCGCGGGCAAAATTCTTCACCGGGCTCGTTCGCGATTTTGCCGTGCAATGGGGCGGGCTCGAGCATCGCAACGCCGCGGCGCTCGGTGACGAAGGCGATTTCTATCTCGTCACCGGCCGCTATCCGACCGCGAGTGGCGAAGTCCGCGACGCCTTTCTCGAAGCACTTGGCGCTTCGCTTGTCTTCCTGATCGATTGGAACAAGGCGCGAAAGATTTTACGAGAATGGGTGTCCAAGTCAGACGCCGTTGAAATCCTTGATTGGGCCGCGCGGCACCGTGTCGGCCATCGCGGCTTTCTCGAACTTGGCGGCGCCGACTTTGTCGCCGCCGCCGTGCACCACGCCACGCCGACCCGGATCGGGTTCGGCGAGCGGCTCGATCGCGCTCTTGGGCGCGACGCCGCGGTCGATTTTCTCAAGACCGTCTTGCGTGTCGCCGCCGAGGCGCTACTGCAAGGCAGTTCGGTGCGCTCGGCGCGCGACCGGGTCGAGGCGGCCCTTGTAAGCCATCTCGAACGCGTCGACGCGACGCTGTTGACCGTGGTAATCCGGCAGGCCGGGCTCGCCCGCGAGATCGCGGCCGGCATCGCGCAGTTCATCGGCGAACGGCAATCGCGCCGGCCGGGCGACGGCTCAGCCCTCGCCGGTCGCGCCCAGCGCATCGAGGAAAAGGCCGATCGCATTGCGCTGGAGGCGCGCAGCGAGATCGCGCGCTTCGAAGCCAGCCCGGACATCAGGCGCCTGGTCGATCAAATCGAAGACGCGATCGATGAACTCGAACAGGCCGCCTTCATTGCTTCGCTGATCCCGAGCGAGATGCCAGCCGAACTGCTCGATCCGCTCGCCGAACTCTGCGCTGCGGCCACCGCTGGAACGCGCAACCGACCGCCTCGCCGCCTTCGGACATATCCTGCGCGAGCACGTGCTCGCCGATCTTGCGACATGAGTGACCGGCAATGGACATCGTCCGTATCAGCAATCAATCGAAACAAGCGCACGCGGCGGAGACGATCGGCGCCAAGGCCGCCAATCTCGAGCGCATGGCGGCGCTCGGCCTGCCGGTGCCACCCGCCTTCGTGCTGCCGATCGGGCTTTGCGCCGCCGCGGCGCGCGGCGATCCCAAGGTCGCGGGTAGCGTCGCCGACGGCCTGAAAGAAGGCGTCGCCTTCCTGGAAAGCGTCACCGGCCGGCGCTTCGGCGACCACCGCCGTCCGCTATTGGTCTCGGTGCGCTCCGGCGCCGCGCGCTCGATGCCGGGAATGTTGGATACCGTGCTGAATGTCGGCTGCACGGCCGAAGCGGCACGCGGGCTCATCTGCACCTTCGGCGACCCGCGCTTCGCCAGCGACTGCCGGCGTCGCTTTCTTGAAAGCTATGGCGGCGTGGTGCTCGGCATCGAAGCGTCCGCGTTCGCGAATAGGCTGAACGATTTGATCACAGCCGAAGGCGCGCCGGGCGAGCGGGCACTCGACGGCGAGGCGCTTGAACGCCTCGTCGCCTCCTACGAAGACATTATCGAACAGAAAAGCCATGGGGTCTCGCTCGAACCGATGGATCAGCTCAAGAGCGCGGCCGAAGCCGTGCACCGCTCTTGGCTGAGCGAACGCGCCTGCGTCTATCGCAAGCTTCAACATCTCGACGACTTGGAGGGCACGGCGGTAACGGTCCAGGCCATGGTGTTCGGCAATTGCGGCTCGGCCTCGGGCGCGGGCGTTGCGTTCTCGCGCAATCCTTCCACCGGAGCCGCCGATCCAGTGATCGACGTCTTGTTTGCGTCGCAAGGCGAGGACGTGGTGTCCGGCAGTCACACGCCGGAGACCGAAGCCGCCATCGCGCGCTCGCTTCCCGCCGTGGCGGCGCAGCTGCGCGACGCGCTCCGCCGCCTGGAAGACGAATTTGCCGACGTGCAAGACGTCGAATTCACCATCGAGAACGGCAAATTGTGGCTGTTGCAGACGCGCGCCGCCAAGCGGACGCCGCAGGCCGCGGTGCGCTTTGCTATCGACTTCGTCAAGGAAAGCCGCATCACGCCGGCGCAGGCGTTGCAGCGGCTCAATGGCGTGGACTTTGCCGCGCTGGTGACCAGGCGCCTGGTCGATGCCGGAAAACCTGCGGCGCGTGGCACCGGCGCATCGGCCGGAATCGCGGTCGGACGCGCCGCCTTCGATCCCGACAGCGCCGTGCATCTGGCCGCCGGCGGCGATCCGATCATCCTCGTTCGGCCCGACACCACGACCGCCGACGTCGCCGGCTTTGCCGTCTCCGCCGGCATCGTGACGGCGATCGGCGGCCGCACCGCGCACGCGGCGCTGGTGGCGCGGCAAATGGGCAAGCCCTGCATCGTCGGCTGCGCCAATCTTACAGTCGATCCGTCGCATCACAGCGCGCGCCTCGACGGCGCAGCCCTCAACGAAGGCGATTGGCTCTCGATCGACGGCGAGGCCGGCACCATTCATCTCGGCCGCGGCGATGTCGTGGTCGAGCGGGCCGAAGCGGAATTGGCGGAGATCGAGCGTTGGCGCGCCAGCGCCTGACGCTTCAATGCAGCTCTTTGCGCAGAATTTTGCCGATATTACTCTTCGGCAGGCTGTCGCGGAACGCGATAATGTGCGGCACCTTGTAGTTCGCCAGGCGCTCGCGCAGGAACGACTTCAAATCCGCCTCACTCAACGCTGCATCGCCCTTGACGACGAATAGCTTCACCGCCTGGCCGGTGCGCTCGTCCGGCACGCCGATCACCGCCGCCTCGATCACGTCGGGATGCTGCATGGCGATGTCTTCGACTTCGCTCGGAAACACCTTGAAACCGGAAACGATGACCATGTCCTTCTTGCGATCGAGCAGCTTCAGGTAGCCTTCCGGATCGAGCATGCCGATGTCGCCGGTACGCAGCCAGCCGTCGGCGGTGAGCATGTCCTTGGTTTCGTCGGGGCGCCGCCAATAGCCCTTCATCACCTGCGGACCGCGCACCCAGACTTCGCCGTGACCGCCCGGGGCCAGCATCGCGCCATGGTCGTCGCGAATGCTCACTTCGGTGGAGGGCACCGGCAGCCCGACGGTGCCGAGCTTTGGGTTGACCACGGTGTTGATGCACACCACCGGCGACGCCTCGGTCAGGCCGTAACCTTCGACCAGGTCGGCGCCGGTGATTTCGCGCCAGCGGTGCGCCACCTCGCTCTGGATCGCCGCGCCGCCGCCGAGCGCGAGACTCATGGCGCTGAAATCAAGCGCCGCGAAGTCGGGCCGGTGCACCAGCGCGTTGTACAGCGTGTTGACGCCGGACATCACCGCGATGTGAGAGTCGCGAAAGGTGCGGACCAGCCGGTCGAGATTGCGCGGATCGATGACCAGCACGTTCAAGCCGCCGACGACGGCGATGGACATCAGGTTCGCCGTCAGCGAGAAGATGTGATAGAGCGGCAGCGGCGTCAGCGTGGTTTCGTTCTCGTATTTGGTGGCGGCTCCGGTCCACGCCAGGCATTGCAGCGTGTTGGCGATCAGATTGCGATGCGTCAGCATCGCGCCCTTCGGCACGCCGGTCGTGCCGCCAGTATATTGCAGCAGCGCCACTGCCGTCGCCGGAGTATCCGTATCGGCGTAATGCGCGCTCGGCGCGCGGCTGCAGGCGTCCTGCAGCATCGTGAAAGTCTCGAAGTGCCAGGCCGGCACCGCGTGCTCGATATAGGAATTGGCGAAATTGAACGCCCAGCGCTTGAGCACCGGCACGAAATCGCCGAGCCGCGCCACCACGACGTGGCGGATATCGGTTTCGGCGATAACCTGCTCGAGCTTGTGGGCGAAATTCTCCATAATCACGATGACCGTGGCGCCGCAATCCTTGAGCTGCTCCTTGAGCTCGCGCGGCGTGTAGAGTGGGTTGACGTTGACCGCGATCAAGCCCGAGCGCAGCGTGCCGAGAAACGCGACCGGATAAGCCAGCATGTTCGGCAGCATGAGCGCCAGCCGATCGCCGGCGCGGCAGTTCAATTCCTCGCGCAGGAACGCGGCAAAGCCGCGGCTGTCGCGGTCCCACTCGCCATAGGTCATGCGCGCCCGCAGACTTTCGAATGCCGGCCGCGCGGCGTGCAGACGGCACGATTCCAGCAGCATGGCGTGCAGCGACGAGTATCGATCCGGGTCGATGGTCTTGGGCGTGTCGGCCGGGTAGGACTTGAGCCAGATCGGGTCCACCGTGCCGGCCGGCGCCAGAGGCGGAGCGCTCTCCGCTGGAAGCGTCATGAGTTCATTGCTTTCCGGCCACATGGCGGCTGTGGGGCGGCTGCCCGCCTTGGTCAAGGATTCTTCCATCGAAGCACCGGCAATGCAAACGTTGGCTCTTCAGTAAACGCCCGGCGCATTAAAAAACTGAGAACTGGTCGCATTCCCATTCCGGCGGGGGCGAGCGATAATGTGCGGGTAACCACAGGGAGATGAGGATGCTGCACCACAACAATTTTGCCGGCACGCTGGCCAAGACGGTATTCGGAGCGCTGATCTTGGTATGCGCCCCGGCTCAGGCTTTCGCCGAGGACATCCTGGTCACCCAATACAAGGCCGATCCGTCCGGCGCGCCCTATGGCGTTGCGATCGACAAGGGTTTCTTCAAGGCCGCCGGCGTCGACATTACAGGCGTCATTTCCGGCGAAGGCGGCGGCTCGTCGGTGCGCGCCGTGCTCGCCAGTGACCTCGGCTACGGCGAGACCTCGCCCGCCGGCATCATCGCCGCCATCAACGAAGGCCAGGACATCAAGATCGTCGATATCGGCTCGCGATCGATGGCGAGCAACGTCATCATCGTGATGCCGAACTCGCCGATCAAGACCATGGCGGATCTGAAGGGCAAGAAGTTCGCCATTTCCAATCCGAAATCCTTGGGCGAGATGACCGCGGTGCTGGCGGCGGAAGATGCCGGCATGAACCCCAACGACATCCAGCGCGTCGCGCTCGGCAATCTGTCCGGCGCGCTCACGGCGCTGGAAAACAATGTCGTCGAGGCGACCAGCATTCCGGGCATTTTGTTCCTGGCGCGCGGCGGCGAAAGCAAATATCGCGTCATCGTCGGGCCGAAGGATTTGCCGCTATTGCCGCCCGCGGTCGGCATCGCCACCGGCGACCTGATCAAGAAAAATCCGCAGAAATTGCGCGCCATCCTGGCCGGACGGCGCGAAGCGGTGAAATTTCTCTATAGCCACACCGCCGAAGCGAGCAAGATTCTCGAGCCGATCTACGCGCCGCTGCCGCCGAAGGACGTCGACACGCTGATGCAGATGCTCGTCGATGCGAAATTCTACAGCGAGGGGCAGATCGAAATGCCGCTTCTGGTCAACACCGTGAAGGCGATGAGATATGTCGGCATGATCGACAAGGACCCCGATCTGTCGAAGATGATCGACGCCTCGTTCCTGCCCAGCGATTTGCAGCAGGTGAAATGAACGCCGTGGCGCGCGATATTCACGCGCAGCTTTCAGCCGTTACACGCGTCTTTCCCGGCGCCGGCAATCAGCCGCCGGTCAACGCGCTCGGCCCGATCGATCTCGACCTGCGCAAGGGCGAATTCTTTGCCGTGGTCGGACCGTCGGGCTGCGGCAAGTCGACCTTTCTCGAAGTGCTCGCCGGCCTGCAGCGGCCGACCGCGGGCACGGTGACGTTCGAAGGCAAGCCGGTCAGCGGCGAAGTCGCCGAAGGTATCGGCGTCGTCTTTCAGGAGGACGCCAGCTTCCCCTGGCTCACCGTATGGGACAATGCCGCCTTCGGGTTGCGCCGCAGCGGCGTCGCCGAAGCCGAGATACGCCGACGCGTCGACGACGCGCTGGCCTTCATGGGGCTCAAGGATTTCGCCCGCGCCTATCCGTCGCAATTGTCCGGCGGGATGCGCCAGCGCGTCTGCATTTCGCGCACCTTGGTGCTGCAACCACGGCTGATTTTGCTCGACGAACCGTTCGGCGCGCTCGACGCGCAGACGCGGTTGCTCATGGGCGACGAAGTGCTGCGACTCTGGCGCTCGACCGGCGCCACGGTGCTGCTCATCACCCACGCGCTCGACGAAGCCGCGATGCTGGCCGACCGGGTCGGCGCCATGTCGGCACGCCCCGGCCGCTTCATCGAAATCATCGACACCGGCTGGCCGCGCGAGCGCGACAGCAAAATCGTCGCCGATCCGGCGTTTGGTGAGATCACCGGACGGCTGTGGGATCGGTTGCGCGGCGAGTCGCTCAAGGCGCTCGGCCACGCGGCCATGACGGCCGTGGGATGACACGCGTCGGCCTGATCCGGCTTGCGGTGATCGTGGCGATGATCGGCGCGCTCGAGCTCGCCTGCCAAACCGGCCTGATCAGGCATCAAACCATCATTCCGCCGTCCGAGATGGCGACGTCGCTCTACGCGCTCCTCGCCTCCGGCGCCATCAATGCCGACATCGAGCGCACCTTGGGCATCATTGTCATCGTGATCGCGGTCTCGATCGTGCTCGGCTTTGCATTGGGTCTCGTCATTCATGCGGTGCCGCGCCTGCGCGAGGCGCTCGATCCGCTGTTCGCCACCTATTACGCGGTGCCGATCTTCATCTTCTATCCGGTGCTGATCGCGATCTTCGGGCTCTCCCCGATCCCGATCGTGCTGATCGGCGTCGCCACCGCCGTCGTCGCCATGATCATCGCCACCCTCAACGGCCTCGATCGGGTACCGCGCGTGCTGACCAAAGTGGCGCGGGTGCATCGCCTGGATGCCGTGACGACCGCCATGACGTTGCAGCTTCCCGCCGCCGCGCCGTACCTGTTCACCGGCGTAAAACTTTCGGTGTCTTACGGCTTCATCGCCGTCATCGCCGCCGAGTTCATCCTGTCGCCCGCTGGTCTCGGCCGCGACATTGCCGACGCTTATTCCGATTTCAACAATCGGCGCATGTATGCGCTGATCCTGTTCCTGCTCATCATCGCCACCGTCGTCAACACGGTCTTGCATGCGCTCGACGTGCGCTGGGCGGAGCGGCGCAGCGGAGGCCGGACATGACCGCAACCCGCCGCGCTACCGATACGCTGATCATCGCCGCCGTCGTGCTGGTGGTGTGGAAGATTTTGCACGAGGTCGCCGGCTCGACGGCGCTGCCGGCGCCGCTCCCGACAATGTCGTATCTCGTGCACATGGTGCCGACCGCGCGATTTACCGAGAACGCCGCGGCAACGCTGCAGGCATTCGGCCTGGCGCTCCTGCTCGCCTATGCCATCGGGCTTGCCATCGGCGTGTGGATGGGCGCGCACCGGCTGTCCGGCGCGGTCGGCGAGCCGATTCTGGTGGTGGTCTATTCGCTGCCGAAGATCACGCTCTATCCGGTGGTGCTGCTGATCTTCGGGCTCGGCATATCGGGCAAGGTGACGTTCGGCGCCATGCACGGCATCCTGCCGGTCGCGCTGCTCACCATGGGCGCGATCCGCGCTATCCCACCGGTTTATCTGCGCTCGGCGCGCACGTTGCATTTGTCGCCGTGGCAGACCATCACCACCGTGCTGCTGCCCGCCGCGTTGCCGGAAGTGTTCACCGGACTGCGCATCGGCTTTACCGTCACCCTGCTCGGCGTGCTGTTGGGCGAGATGTTCGCTTCAAAGCTCGGCCTCGGCTCCATGATCATGAGCGACATGTCGCTTGCGCAAAGCGAGGACATGGTGACGGTCGCCATCATCCTGTTCGTCTTCGCCGCATGCGCCAATGCGCTGCTGCTATGGATCGAGCATAGGCTGCATCGGAAAGTGTAAGCGGGGCGCTAGTTCGCCGCCACATAGCGCTCCAGCGTCATCGGATTACCCTTGTGCGCCGGCTCGCGCGGCTCGACGCCGGCGAAGCGGCTGGCTTCGGCGAACCACATGGCGCGTGCCGGCAGCTGCCAACGCCGCTTGCCGGCGACGGAGGCATCCCAGCGCACCGGCTCGTCCTCGATGTCCATGCATTGATAATGCGTGTTGAACAATTCGATGCGGTGGCCGTCGGGATCGCGCATATAGACGAACAGCGCCAGCCCCGGCCCATGCCGTCCGGGGCCAAACTCGATGTTTTCTGCAAAACCCAGATTCGAGGCGAGATCGCAGACATAGAAGAAATGATACGATTCCCCGATGCTGAACGCGGCGTGATGCAGCCGCGGCCCGGCGCCGGGCGCAAACACGATGTCGTGCGGATTGCCCTTGCGCTGCAGGAACACGAACAGCGGATCGTCACTGCCGTCCGGCGCAATATATTCGGACAGCCGAAAGCCCAGGCCCGTGTAGAAGTCCAGCTCGCGCTGCACGTCCGGCACCAGTATCTGAAAATGATCGATGCGGTGCGGCACGGCGCCGTGGTGATGCTCAAAACTCGTCATCAGCCGCGGCTTGGTTGTCATGGTGGCGCAGAATTCGAGCGGCAGGCCGAGCGGATCGCTGACGTGGAGCGTCCGGCCCTGGTACGGCCGCTCGACCCACTGCGCCGGCAGACCGGCTTTCTCGAAATAGGATTTCGCCTTTTCCAAATCCTCCTCGGTGAAGCAGCGCATGCCGATCCTCTCGGCATGCGGGGAGCTTGCGCGTCTGAGCACCAGCGAGTGATGGCAGACCTCGGCGACGCCGCGCAGATAGATGGTGTCCTTGTCCTCGTCGCTGACGACCAGGCCGATCAGATCGACATAGAACGCGCGGCTCTTGGCCAGATCTTTCACGTGCAGCACCGAATGGCTGGCGCGCGTAATGTTGAAGGGCGGGTTGTAGTTGGGCTTGGGAATGGCCACGGAGGACTCCGGATCGGAAGGAACAGATCGCGTCAGCTTGACACGTTCGGGACCGGCATTCATACCCACTTTTCAGCCGATTGAGATAGCGGAGAGCAGCATGGCGAGCGCAGGCGCGGCGGCGGGACAACGCCAAAATTATCGCGGCTTGCGCGGCTGGCTCGACACGGTGGAAAAACTCGGCGAGCTCGAGCGCGTGTCCGGCGCGGACTGGGACGTCGAGATGGGCGCCGTCACCCATATGCTGACGGAAAAAAGCCGCGGCCAGGCGCCGGCGATCCTGTTCGATGATGTGCCTGGTTACGCCAAAGGCTATCGCACGCTGTACGGGCAATTGTCGTCAATCAAGCGCATCGCGCTCACGCTCGGCCTGCCGCTCGATTACGAGCGCAAGGTCGATATCGTGCAGCGCTATCACGCGCGCATGCAGGATCTCAAACCGCTGCCGCCGCGCTTCGTCAATGACGGGCCGATTTTCGAGAACGTCATCGAGGGCGATGCCATCGACGTGCTGAAATTCCCGGTGCCGCGTCATCACGAGGCGGACAAGGCACGCTTCATCGGCACCGCCTGCTGCGTCATGACCAAGGATCCCGACGCCGGCTGGTTCAATCTCGGCGCCTATCGCAGCCAGGTCTATGACGGCAAGACCGTCGGCTGCCAGATCACCGAGGGCAAGCACGGCCGCATCCATCGCGACAAATATTTCGCTCGCGGCGAGCCGATGAAGGTGGTGATCCTGTGCGGCCAGGACCCGCTGTTGTTCATGCTATCGTCGAGCCCGCTGCCGGAAGTGAGCGAGCTTGATATCGCCGGCGGTTTGCGCGACGAGCCGGTCGACGTGGTGCGCGGGCCTTACACCGGTTTTCCGATCCCGGCCGATTGCGAGATCGCCATCGAAGGCGAGACCGTGCCCGGTCAGACCAGGCCGGAAGGGCCGTTCGGCGAATGGATGGGCTACTATTCCGACGACACCCAGGACCGGCCCTACGTCAACGTCAAAACCATCCTGCACCGCAACGATCCGATCCTGACCTGCGCGCCGCAGCACAAACCGGTCGACGAGACCGGGCTGCTCAAAGGCATCGCCGGCGCGGCGCAAATCTGGCGCGCGCTCGATGCCTGCGGGGTGCCCGACGTGCTCGGCGTGTGGAATCACGAGGCGGGCCCGGCGACGCGCTTCACCGCGATCCAGCTGCGCCAGCGCTATCCCGGTCATGCGCGGCAAGCGCTGCACGTCGCCTGCGCCTGCCAGGGCGGCGCCTATGCCGGCAAATGGACCGTCGTGGTCGACGAGGACATCGACGCCGGCGATCTCGATGCCGTGCTGTGGGCGATGTGCACGCGGTTCGATCCCAAGGTCGATATCGATCTGGTGCAAAAAGCGTGGGCGTCGAAGCGCGATCCGCTATTCCTACCCGGCAATTTCAACAACCGCATCCTGATCGACGCCTGCATCCCTTACGACATGAAGCTCAAGGGCACGTTCCCGCCGGTGGTCGACGTCAGCGCCGGTTTGCGGGCGAAACTGCGGGCGAAATTTCCGAAGCTGTTTCACTGAAAGAAAAAAGTGGCGAATGGTCGGCCCATTCGCCACTTGCCATTCACCATTTCGCTACTGTTGTGTCTGCTGCGTCTGCGCGAACAACTGCTTGCCCATGGTGTTGAAGCGCGCCTTCTGATCGTCGCTCAGTGAATTATAGAAGTCGTGCAGTGGCGGGCGGATCGCGTCGACCGCCTGCAACATGGCTTGCAGATGCTTGCCGACCGCGGCGAGCCGCGCCGGCGGCGTGCTCGGCGTCTCGCTCGGACAAGCCGCCTTGATGGTGTCCGCGCCATTCGCGGCGGCGGCTTGCAGCGCGTCAAGCTTGGCGCGCTGCGCGTCGTTCGGCTGCACGGCGTGATCGATCTGCTCGGTCGGCCACGCCATGACGGACGCATCGCAATCGGATTTCGGCGTGGTCGCGTTGGCAGCCGGTGGGTTTGCCGCAGTGTCCTTATCCGTCGCCGGCTTGATGCTGTTGAAGCGCGCCTTCTGCTCGTCGCTGAGCGAGTCATAGAATTTGCCCAGCGGCTCGCCGACGATATTGACCGCCTGGACCAATCCCTGCAACCGCTGCTGCATGGTGTCGAGGCGGCCGGTCGGCGTGAACGACACGGTGGTCGGGCAATGGGATTTGATCACGTCGCTGGCTTTGACGACGGCGTTGCCAAGGTCGTCGAGCAGCGCGCCTTGCTGCGCATTGGGCTGCACCGCGTCGCTGATCTGATTGATCGGCCATCCGGTGACCTCGGCGGCTTCATCGCTGCAGCTCTGCGCCATGCTCTGGGTGAGCGCGGCCATCCGTGCCGGCGCACCCGGTCCCTGGACGTAGTCGTCGTAGACGTAAGGCGAGAAGATGCCTTCGTAGATGTCGCCATAGCCATAGACCCAGAACGGATCGACATCGTAATAGTCGTCCGGCCACAGCGCGTAATAGAAGAAATCGCCGTAGGCGTAGGGCCAGAATAGCGGGCCGATCCAACCGAGATGGTTGTGCCAATGCCAACCATGGTTCCAGAACGAATGGAAGGCCCCGGCGCCTGCGAAATGCCGGTTAGCGGCAAACGATCGCCGGCCGGCGAACGCCGCGTTGGCGTGAGCCAAGTGCGCTCCGGCTAGCCCGTGATTGAGAGCATGGGCGCCTTGGCCGTGGATCGCGGATTGGAATGCCGATCGGCCCGGGTGACCGATATGCGAGGTCGCCATGCGCGAACTGTAGCGCCCGGCATTGATCCTGCCGCCGTTAAAATGTGGTGTCGCGTGGGCGGTGAAATGCGCGCCGCCCATACGCATGGCGCCACCGCCGCCGAAGTGGACACCGCCGCCACCCATACGCATGGCACCTCCGCCACCACCGCCGAAGTGAGCGCCACCGCCGCCGCCACCACCGAAATGAGCGCCGCCACCGCCTCCGCCGCCAACATGTCCGCCACCGCCGCCGATACCGCCGCCTCTCGCGTCAGCAGCCGTCGCCAAACAAAGCGATACGGCTATTGCGGCCGCGCTTGTCGTGATTTTGCACATGATACGCCTCATCGGGGCCAAATGCGGAAGCCAACGCCAGATCGCCCGGTCCGTTCCGGCGGAGTCAAAGCCTATGATGCTGCAGTGCACACACGTCGCCTCGTGCACGTCGCGCACCATCTTTACATGTGCGTAATCCACCGGGCGCGCTAGACCTCAGCGGCTTATTTTTTTCACACGCGATCACGATCGCAAGAAAGATGCTGAGGGGGAACGCGGAAGCGGTTTCATCGCTAATCGAATGGTCCGCGCGCCGGATGCGCGAGCAACAATGGAATGGCTAATTCGCGCGGCGGCGCAACACCGCGAGCAACGGGACCGATATTTGTCCTTCGCGGCGTGCGCACTGTCGCTCGAATATCACACGTCCCGCAGATCGGATCGCAGCCCCGCAGCAAACAGGCTGTGGCGTTGATATTCGCTCATCCGTCGGGCATGGTTATGGTTAACGTGATCGTCAGGGGGCCGGGATCGAAGGGGCACAGCCATGCCCGGCTGGCAAGCGTCAGCGGGCGCGGCATCGTTCCCGGATTGGCCGTGGTTGTGTTCGGGGGTTCTGCAGCGGCGGGTTTTCGGCAGTGTACGCGTTGGCCCATGCTGGATTGCGTCAGGGAGGCTGGGTCCGGCGCATCTTTGCGTTACGCGGGCAAGCTTCTGCGTCGGTATTGCTGCTGGCGTTGTTGCTGCCGGGCTGCGCCGTAGGTCCCGATTACTCGCGCGAACCGGCGCCGGTTCCGACGACTTACAAGGAACTCAAAGGCTGGAAGCACGCGACGCCAAGCGACGACCTCGCGCGCGGCAATTGGTGGGCGCCCTTTAGGGATCCCAGGCTGGACACGCTGCTGCGCGAAGTCGAGATCTCCAATCAAACGGTCGCGGCAACGGCCGCAGCCTACGAGCAGTCGCGCGCCATCATAACGGAAGCGCAATCCGCGCTGTTTCCGACGGCGACCGCCGGTTACGGCGTGACCCGCACGCGGACCGGAGCGCTTGCAGGCACCACCGGCGGCAGCGCCGTCGGCTTTGGCCTCGGCACGCGATACACGACGCAATATACCGCGCCGATCAACGGCAGCTGGGACCTCGACGTCTGGGGCAAGGTCCGCCGCACCATCGAAGCCGACACGTCGTTGGCGCAGGCCAGCGCGGCCGATCTCGACAATGCCAAACTGTCGGCGCAGGCCCAGCTTGCCACCGCCTATTTCAATCTCCTTGCAGCGGATTCACTGCGCGATCTGCTGCATCGCGCTGCCGCGCAATACCGCGAAACCTACCAAATCACGCTGAACAAATACAAAGCCGGCTACGGTCCGAGCGGCACGACAGGGACCACCAGCGCCGACGTAGCGTTGGCCCAATCGCAGGTTCTGGCCATCGAGGCACAAGAGCTGAGCGTCGGCGTGCAACGGGCCCAATTCGAGCATGCCATCGCGGTCCTGATCGGCAGGCCGCCCGCCGAGTTGACGATCGGGCCGCGCCTGCTCGGCAGCCGAATTCCAAGCATCCCGGTCGCGGTTCCCTCGGCGCTGCTCGAGCGGCGTCCCGATATCGCGGCGGCAGAGCGCACCATGCAGGACAACAACGCCATGATCGGCGTCGCCGAAGCCGCCTATTTCCCCGACGTGTCGCTCTCGAGCATGGTGCAGTTCATCGGTCCTATTCCCCTGCCATTTACCGCCGCGCGCTCGATCCAACAGATCGGCGCGGCCGCCACGCAAACGCTTTTCAACGGCGGTCTGACCGGCGCGCAGGTCGATGCCGCCCGCGCCGCCTATTGGGAGAGCGTGGCTACCTATCGGCAGACGGTGCTGACCGCGTTCCAACAGGTCGAGGACGAACTGGCCGCGATCCGCATCTATACGAGGCAGCTTGCCATCGATCAGCAGGCGGTGAAGAACGCAAGCGAGGCCGTACGCGTGTACACCAATCAATACCGCGCCGGCATCGTCGACCTCACCACCGTGGTGACGGCGGAGACGACGTTGCTCACCGACCAGGAAACCGAACTCGCGGTTCGGCAAAACCTCTATCTCGCCAGCGTCAGCCTGATCGAGGCGCTCGGCGGCGGCTGGGACACGACCTTGCTGCCGACGCAAGTGCAATTGATGAAAGGCTTCTCGCTGCTGCCGAAACTCGAATCGGCGCCGCCCGCGGTTGAGGCGGCGCCCTCCGATACCACGCTGCGCAATCCGCGAAGCGCGCCGCAAGTCACCCAGTAACCGACATCGGCTATCGGCCTTGGCCTGGATAATGCCCGGCGGGGCTTCACCCAAACGCTTGATTCAGCGGCCGAATCCGGGAAGACTGGCGCTTGGAACTTGAACGTCAAGGCATCGTGGGCTCGACCACCCTGCCCGGCCGGGTCAGCCGGCGGCCCGGATCATCAGTTGCATTAGCGAATTTTCATTAGGGAGCGATGTTGCCGCCCATTACTATGCGGCAAATACCGGGATATTGAACGCCAAGATGGACGAGCGCACACGCACAAGCGACGACGAGCTGGCGCCCAATCTTCGCCGGACGACGCCGGAACCGGGCGTCATCATCAGCGAGCCTTACTCGAAACTTCGCATCGGTCTCGGCGTTGCCATTGCCGTCGGCCTCGTCCTTGCGGCCTATGAGATCGTCCACACCGTCCGCGCACCGCAACCGACCAGTTCGCGTTCCGCCACGGGCGGGCTGCAGTCGGTCGGCGCTGCAACGGTCGCGCCGGGCAATATCCGCGTCATTGTCAACGCGCTCGGCACCGTGACCCCGCTTGCCACCGTCACCGTGCAAACCCAGATCAGCGGCCAATTGACCGACGTCGGATTCACCGAAGGGCAGTTGGTCAACAAGGGCGACTTCCTGGCGCAGATCGACGCGCGCCCCTATGAAATCGCCAAGGCCCAAGCCGAAGGCCAGCTGGCGCACGATCAAGGGCTCTTGGCGCAGGCGCAAACGGACCTGAAGCGCTATCAGGGGCTGGTGGCGCAGAATTCGATCGCGCGCCAGCAGGCCGACGATCAGGAATATCTGGTCCAGCAATACCAGGGCACGGTGAAGCTCGATCAGGCGCAGGTCGATGCGCAGGCGCTCAATATCGCCTACTGCCACATCGTCTCGCCGGTGACCGGCCGCATCGGCCTGCGCCTGGTCGATCCGGGCAACTACGTGCAGACATCGAGCTCGAGCAGCATCGCGGTCGTCACCCAGCTGCAGCCGATCACGGTGATCTTCACGGTTCCCGAGGACGATCTTCCGGACATCATGCCGCAATACAACGCCGGCACCGCGCTCCAAGTCACGGCTTTCGATCGCGCCAATGTCAAACAGCTGGCGACCGGCAAAGTGTCGGCCGTCGATAGCCAGATCGACACCACCACGGGCACCGTGAAGATCCGCGCCCAGTTCGACAATTCCGACGGCGCGCTGTTTCCGAACCAGTTCGTCAATGCGCAGCTTCTGGTCAGGACTTTGACCAACGTCGTCACGGCGCCGACGGTTGCGATCCAACGCGGCTCGCCGAACGGGCAACAGGGCTCCTACGTTTATGTGGTCAATGCCGACAACTCCGTATCGGTGCGGCCGATCACCATCGGCCCCACCGACGGCAGCATGACCGCCGTCAATACCGGGCTATCGGCCGGCGATCACGTGGTGATCGACGGCGCCGATCGGCTGCGCGACGGCTTGCACGTCAGCGTTGCCACGCTCGACGGCAAGCCGCCGGGAGGCGCTGGCGCCCCGGCAACGGGATCTCAAGGACGCCGCGGCGGGCAAAATCCGAACGGCCAGCGTTCGCAGACCCCGTCTAAGAACGGCCAATAGCGAGCGCCGGCGGCGGCAGCGCGCGGGCGCGACGATAAAGCGGTGCGATGAACGTCTCAGAGCCCTTCATTCTGCGTCCGGTCGGCACCTCGCTCCTGATGGCGGCGATCATGCTCTCGGGCATGGTGGCCTATACGTTCCTGCCGCTGTCGACGCTGCCTGAGGTCGACTATCCGACCATCCAGGTGCAGACGCTCTATCCCGGCGCCAGTCCGGAGGTGATGACGTCGTCGGTCACGGCGCCGCTGGAGCGGCAGTTCGGCCAGATGCCGGGACTGAACCAGATGACGTCGGCGAGCTCCGCCGGCGCCTCGGTGATCACGCTGCAATTCAGCCTCGATCTCAGCCTCGACATCGCCGAGCAGGAAGTCCAGGCGGCGATCAACGCCTCGGGCAATCTGTTGCCGGCCGACCTGCCGGCGCCGCCGATCTACGCCAAGGTCAATCCGGCCGATGCGCCGATCCTGACCATTGCGGTCACTTCGAAGACCATGGCGCTGACCGATCTCGAGGATTTGAGCGAGACAAGGCTCGCTCAGAAAATCTCGCAATTGACCGGCGTCGGCCTCGTCAGCGTCAGCGGCGGGCAACGGCCGGCGGTGCGCCTGCAGGTCAATCCGGAGGCGCTGGCGGCCTATGGCCTCAACATCGACGACATTCGCACCTCGATCGGCAACCAGAACGTCAATACGCCGAAGGGCAATTTCGACGGCCCGGCGCAGGCCTCGACCATCAACGCCAACGACCAGCTCGGCAGCGCCGATCAATACCGCAGCCTCATCGTCGCCTATCGCAACGGCGGACCGGTGCGGCTTTCCGACGTCGCCACCATCGTCAACGGCCCGGAGAACACCAAGCTCGGCGCCTGGGCCAATACCACGCCGGCGATCATCCTCAGCGTCCAGCGCCAGCCGGGCGCCAACATCATCCAGGTCGTCGATGGCATCCAGGCGCTATTGCCGCAAATCATGGCCGGGCTTCCCAGCGCCGTCGAAGTCAACGCGATGAGCGATCGAACCGTGACCATCCGCGCCTCGGTCTCCGACGTCGAATTCGAGCTGGCGCTCGCCGTGGTCCTGGTCGTGATCGTGATTTTCGTGTTCCTGCGTACGCTGCCGGGCACCATCATTCCGAGCCTGTCGGTGCCGCTGTCGCTGGTCGGCACATTCGGCGTGATGTATCTGCTCGGCTTCAGCCTCGACAATCTGTCACTGATGGCGCTGACCATTGCCACCGGTTTCGTCGTCGACGACGCCATCGTCATGATCGAGAACATCGCGCGCTTCGTCGAAGGCGGCATGGACCCGCTCGATGCGGCGCTGCGCGGCTCCGAGCAGATCGGCTTCACCATCATTTCGCTGACGATCTCGCTGATCGCGGTGCTGATCCCGTTGTTGTTCATGGGCGCGGTGGTCGGCCGGCTGTTCCACGAATTCGCCATCACGCTTGCGGTCACGATCATCATCTCCGCCGTCGTCTCGCTGACGCTGGTGCCGATGATGTGCGCCAAGCTGATCCGCCACCGCCCGGAGGCCGAGCGCAGCTACTTCGACGTCACTGCCGAGCGCGCCTTCACTGCCGTGATTGCCCATTACGGCCGGGCGCTCAATTGGGTGCTCGACCGGCAGCCGCTGACCTTGCTGGTCGCGGTGCTGACGCTGGCGTTCACGCTCATTCTCTACGTGCTGATCCCGAAGGGCTTCTTTCCGGTGCAGGACACCGGCTTGATCCAGGCCATCACGCAGGCCTCGCAGAGCATCTCCTATGACGCCATGGCGGAGCTGCAAGGCAAGCTCGCCGACGAGGTCCTGAAAGATCCGGACGTCGAGGGCTTGACCTCGTTCATCGGCGTCGACGGCACCAATCAAACGCTCAACGCCGGCCGCTTCCTGATCACGCTCAAGCCGCACGACGAACGCAGCCTCAATGCCAGCGCGATCATCCGCAGGATCCAGAGCGAGGTCTCCGGCGTCGTCGGCATTACGCTTTACATGCAGCCGGCGCAGGATTTGACCATCGATTCCACGGTCAACCGCGCGCCGTATAACTTCGTGCTCGAGGATGCCAACGCCAATGAATTCAACACCTGGGTGCCGAAGTTGGTGGCGCAGCTGAGCCAGCTGCCGCAAATCACCGACGTCGCCAGCGATCTGCAGCAACAAGGCCTGGCGGTCAATCTGGTCATCGACCGCGCCACCGCGAGCCGCTTCGGCATCACGCCGGCCACCGTCGACAACGCGTTGTATGACGCGTTCGGGCAGCGCATCGTCTCGACCATCTATACGCAGTCGAACCAGCGCCGCGTCATCCTCGAGCTCGACCCAGCGCTGCAGAAATCGCTGACCGGGCTGTCCTCGATCTACCTGCCGTCATCGTCGTCTTCGACCAACGGACAGGTGCCGCTTTCGGCCTTTTCGCACCTCGAGCTGCAAACCGGCCCGCTGGTGATCACCCATTTCGGGCAATTCCCCGCCACGACGGTGTCGTTCAACACCGCGCCCGGCGTTTCGCTCGGCACCGCCGTCACGGCCATTCAGCAGGAGGAAGCCAAGGTCGGCCTGCCGGACAGCTTCATCACCGCATTCCAGGGCACCGCGGCCGCCTTCCAGTCGTCGCTGAGCAACGAGGTTTTCCTCATCATCGCCGCCGTGGTGGCGATGTATATCGTGTTGGGCGTGCTCTACGAGAGCTTTGTCCATCCGGTCACTATTCTTTCGACGCTGCCCTCGGCCGGGGTAGGCGCGCTGTTGTCACTGATGCTGTTCGGCTACGACCTCGACGTCATCGCCATCATCGGCATCATCCTCTTGATCGGCATCGTCAAGAAGAACGCCATCATGATGATCGACTTCGCCTTGGAGGCGGAGCGCGTCGAAGGCCACGCGCCGCGTGACGCCATCTATCAAGCGTGCCTGTTGCGGTTCCGGCCGATCATGATGACCACCATGGCGGCGATCCTCGGCGCGCTGCCCTTGATGCTGGGCCAGGGCACTGGATCGGAACTGCGCCAACCGCTCGGCCTCGCCATCGTCGGCGGCCTGATCGTCAGTCAGGTACTGACCTTGTTCACCACGCCGGTGATCTATCTCTACTTCGACCGGCTGGCGATGCGTTTCACCGGACGCGGCCCGGCCAATCGCCTCGCCCGCGGCGAGCCGGCGGAATGAATATTTCCGCGCCATTCATCTCGCGCCCGGTGGCGACGACGCTACTGACCTTGGGCATTGCCTTGGCCGGCGCGCTGGCGTTCTGGAGATTGCCGGTGGCGCCGCTGCCGCAGGTGGATTTCCCGACCATTTCGGTCAGCGCGCAATTGCCGGGAGCGAGCCCGGAGACGGTGGCGACCAGCGTCGCCAGTCCGCTGGAGCGCCACCTCGGCCAGATCGCCGGCGTCACCGAGATGACCTCGCAAAGCGGCATCGGCCAGGCGCGCATCACCCTGCAATTCGAGCTCAACCGCGACATCGACGGCGCCGCGCGCGACGTGCAGGCCGCCATCGTCGCCGCGCGGGCCGATCTGCCGGCGAACCTGAAAAGCAATCCGACCTACCGCAAGGTCAACCCGGCCGATGCGCCGATCCTCATCCTGGCGATGACCTCGAAGACGCTGAGCCAGGGCCAGATGTACGACGCCGCCAGCAACGTGTTCCAGCAGCGGCTGTCACAGGTCACCGGCGTCGGCCAAGTCATCATCGGCGGCTCGGCGCTGCCGGCGGTGCGCGTCGAGCTCAATCCGAAAGCGCTGTTCAAATACGGCATCGGGCTCGAAGACGTGCGCGCGGCGCTCGCCTCGGCAAACGCCAACAGTCCGAAGGGCATGATCGACGACGGCGACCAGCGCTATCAGGTCTATACCAACGATCAGTCCACCAAAGCCGCCGATTACGCGCCGCTGGTCGTCGCATATCGCAACGGCGCCGCCGTGCAATTATCGGACGTCGCCGCGGTGAACGATTCCGTCGAAGACGTGCGCAATCTCGGCCTGTCCAACGGGCAACCGTCGGTCCTGGTCATCGTCTTCCGCCAGCCGGGCGCCAATATCATCGACACCATCGACAGCGTGAAGGCGTCGTTGCCGCAATTGCAGGCCGCCATGCCGGCCGACGTCAACGTGACCGTGGCCATCGATCGCAGCACCACCATCCGCGACTCGTTGCGCGATACGGAACTGACGCTGCTGATCGCGATTACATTGGTTACGCTCGTCGTCTTCGTCTTCCTGCGCAATTTCCGCGCCACGCTCATTCCGGGTATAGCCGTGCCGATTTCCATCCTCGGCACGTTCGGCGGCATGTATCTGTTGGGCTATAGCCTCGACATACTGTCGCTGATGGCGCTCACCATCGCCACCGGTTTCGTGGTCGACGACGCCATTGTCGTGCTCGAGAACATCTCGCGCCACCTGGAAGAAGGCATGCCGCGGATGCAAGCGGCGCTGCGCGGGGCGCAGGAGGTGGGCTTCACCGTGCTGTCGATCAGCCTGTCGCTGATCGCCGTGTTCATTCCCATACTGCTGATGGGCGGCATTCTCGGGCGGCTGTTCCGCGAATTCACCATCACTCTGTCGATCGCCATCCTCATCTCGCTGGCGATCTCGCTGAGCACCACGCCGATGATGTGCGCGCTGTGGCTGAAACCGCGCGAGGTGGACGACGCGCCGCGCCGGCGTACCGTATTCGACCGCGTGCATGGCGGCTATGAGCGCTCGCTGGCCTGGGCGTTGCGTCATGGCGGACTGGTGATGCTGGTCCTGTTCGGCGCGATCTGCCTGAACGTCGTACTGTTCACCATTATACCCAAGGGATTCTTCCCGGAGCAGGATACTGGACGTTTGTATGGTCAAATTCAGGCCGATCAGAGCGTTTCGTTCAATGTGATGAGCGATAAGCTGCAACAGATGATGAACATGGTGCAGCAGGATCCTGCAGTGCAAAATGTGGTAGGTTTCACAGGCGCCGCCAGCGGCTTTGGCGGCTCGGTGAACACCGGTTCTGTTCTCGTTTCATTAAAGCCAATTTCACAACGACCGTCGGTCGATCAAGTTATTGCCCGGCTGCGGCCAAAGTTTGCTCGGGTCCCTGGCGCTCGCCTGTTCCTGGCC
>JBEKKM010000055.1:0-26321 GCA_050010715.1 Xanthobacteraceae bacterium
GACCCCGAGCGAGGTGTTAACGGCGAACACCTGGGTCAAATAATAGGGCCGCGCCACCGGCATCAAAGCCTTTGCCGGATCGAAGTCCGACGGCTGGATCAGTGGATTGATGACGATGGTCTCGCCAGGAAGAATGCAGATCGTGTAGCCGTCCGGCGTCGCGTCGGCACAAGCCTTGGCGCCGACCGTGCCCTCGGCCCCGACCCGGTCCTCGACCACGAGCGAGGTGCCGAGCGCCGGCCCCATCTGGTCGCCGAGCGCGCGCATGAAAAGATCGCTCAAGCCGCCAGGACCTTGCGATGCGATCGCCCGGATCGGCCGCGTCGGATAATCCTGCGCCGCCGCAGGCCACCCGAGCACGGCCGGCGCGAGCAGTGCCAGAATTGCAGACCAGCGGTGCATGTCATTATCTCCCGGGTGTTCTATTGTCGTTGCCGCGAACAATGCCGCAGCGGAACGCGAAATGAGCATGCGGCGTAACCGCGCAGAAGTCACGCGCGCGCGGCGATCGCATGCCGGAGCAGGGGAACAGAGGGTGCCGGACTATCGGATGAAAGTTGAGAAAGGCATCACGGTGCGGATGCGCGACGGCATTCGCATCTCGCTTTGCGTGTACCGGCCCGAGGCAGAGGGCCGGTTTCCTGCGCTATTCGCGGCGTCGCCCTACCAATACGAGATGGACGACGTGCCGGCTTATCCTCTGTTCCTGTGGCGCGAGACCGGTCCGGTCGAATGGTACGTGAGCCGGGGTTACGCCTATGTCCATGCCGACGTGCGCGGCTCGGGGCAGTCCGAAGGCGTCTTCGAATTCATGGGTCTCAACGAGCAGCAGGACTATCTCGAACTGATCGCCTGGATCGTTGCGCAGCCGTGGTGCAACGGCCGGGTCGGTGGTATCGGCCAGTCCTACTACGCCATGGCGCAGTGGCTGATGGCGACCTACAACCCGCCGGGGCTGGCCTGCATCGCGCCCTATGACGGCCTAGTCGATCAGTATCGCGGCTCGAATTACCACGGCGGCATCTACTGCTCCTATCGCTCGGTCTGGTACACGTCGCTGCGCGCCGACAATCAGCACCGCCTCGCCGGTAAGCACGGCCGGCCGCCGATGACATTCGATCTGGTCGGCGAAATCATCAATCACCCGCTCGACGACGAATTCTGGCGCCAGCGTTCGCCGTATTGGCGGCTCGACAAGATCAAGTGCCCGGTGCTGTCGATCGGCCATTGGGGCAAGATGGGCCTGCATTTGCGCGGCAATATTTTGGGCTACGAGGAGGTCAAGGCGCCGAAGAAGCTCGTGGTCACAGGCGCGCGCAACACCTTTGAAGCGCACCGCATGTTCGATCAGGTCGAATTCCATGAGAAGGAACTGCTGCCGTTCTACGATCTGCATTTGAAGGGCGCCAACAACGGCTTCATGGATGCCGAGCCGGTCAAACTGTTCGTGCGCGGCGCCAATATCTGGCGCACGCAGGAAACCTGGCCGCCACGCGCGGCCAGTGTCGCCTATTATCTGCGCAAGGGTCCGTCGGGCAGCGTCACCTCGCTCAACGACGGTGCGCTGTCGACCGAAAATCCCGCCGCCGACGAGGCGCCGACCAGCTACACCTATCCGGATTGGGAATGGGTCAACGGCGTCGCGGTGATCGGTTCGGACGGCCGAGTCGATCCGGCGCGGCGCGTGCTGACCTTTACGAGCGCGCCGCTCGACAAGGATCTCGAAGTCACCGGGCCGATCGTACTGAAGCTATATGCGTCATCGACCGCGATCGACACTCAGTTCATCGTCAAGCTGACCGACCAGCACCCGCAAAGCGCCGACGCGCGCGCCAAGGGCGAGCAGCCGGCGTTTACGCCGGTGTCGAAAGGCTGGCTGAAGGCCTCGCATCGCGAGAAGGACGCGGCACGCTCGAAACCGCAACGCCCGTTCTACACCCACACCAATCCGCAGCCGCTTACTCCCGGCGAAATCTATGAGTTCGACATCGAAGTGCTGCCGATCTCCTATGTCTTCAAGCAAGGCCACCGCATCCGCCTCGAACTCGCCAATGGCGACTCGCCGGCGACCGACGGGGTGTTCTCACATCCTTACCATCCGTCGCTGATGGGTACCGACACGTTTCATCACGACGGCGCCAACGCGTCGTGCCTCATCCTGCCGGTCATCGCGGCAGAGTAATGCGGCATGTGCTGGCGCATTCGCATGCGCTCCACTACCATTTGGTTACGACGTCATGTGGAGCCGGGATCATGAAGCGCAGCACCGATCGCATTCTCACCACCCATGCCGGCAGCCTGTCGCGGCCGGCGAACCTCATCGCCATGAGCAAGGCGATTGCCGTTGGCGAGAGCAAGGGCGATGCCGCCTATGCGCAATGCCTCGCCGCGTCGGTCGCGGATGTGGTCAAGAAGCAGCGCGAGCTCGGCGTCGACATTCCCGACGACGGCGAGTTCGGCAAGCCGGTGGGCGGCTCCTACGATTACGGGGCATGGTGGAATTACGCCTTTGCCCGGATGTCGGGATTTTCGCCGGCGGGCAGCCCTGCCGCCGCCGCGCACGAAACCCAGCATAAGAAATCAACTGTCGCCGACGTGGCGTTGACCTCGTTCGCCAATCGCCGCGACTGGCAGAAATTCGGCGAGTTTTATCTCGATCCGGAATCGAGCGGCAGTCTTATGGGGAGCGCGGCGCGGCGGCCGGTCGGCCGGCCGGCTTGCACCGGGCCGATCAAATATACCGGCCATGCGGCGCTGCAAGCCGATATCGAAAACTTAAAAAAGGCGCTGGCCGCGACCGGCGCCGAAGAGGGCTTCATGTGCTCCATCGGTCCGGGCAGTTTCGCTCGCGGCGTCGATCTCTATTACAAGACCGAAGAAGAGTTTTTGTTCGCATCGGCCGACGCCATGCGCGACGAGTACAAGGCCATCGTCGATGCCGGCATCGTGTTGCAGATCGACGATCCGAGCCTGCCGGACAACTGGGACATGATCAATCCCGAGCCGCCGCTCAAGGAATTCAAGAAATTCGAGCAAGTGCGCATGGAGGCGCTCAATCACGCGCTGCGCGGCCTGCCGTCCGACCGCATCCGCTTCCATATTTGTTGGGGCAGCTGGCACGGCCCGCACACCACCGACATCCCGCTCAAGGACATCGTCGACCTGGTGCTCAGCGTCAATGCCGGCGCCTATTCGGTGGAAGCCGGCAACGTCCGCCACGAGCACGAATGGCGGGTGTGGCAGGACGTCAAGCTGCCCGACGGCAAGCTGCTCATTCCCGGCGTGGTCAGCCACGCCACCAACATCGTCGAGCATCCGCAGGTGGTCGCCGACCGCATCGCGCGCTACGCCAAGGTGGTCGGGCGGGAGAACGTCATCGCCGGCACCGATTGCGGGCTCGGCGGCCGCATCCATCCACAAATCGCCTGGGCCAAATTGCAGGCGCTCGCCGAAGGTGCCAAGCTCGCGACCAGAGAGCTTTGGGGATAGCGGGTACCGTGCCGGGACGCCTTGCGGGAAAAGTGGCGCTGATCAGCGGCGCCGGTTGCGTCGGGCCGGGCTGGGGCAACGGCCGCGCCGCGGCGGTGCTGTTCGCGCGCGAAGGCGCTAGGGTTTTTGCCGTCGACAAGGATCCTGATTCGATGACGGAGACGGTGGCGCGCGTCGGCAACGACGGCGAGATCGCCACCCATGTCTGCGACGTGCTCGATGATGCGCAGGTGCGCGATATGACGGAATCATGTCGCAAAGTTTTTGGCCGCATCGATATCCTCGTCAACAACGTCGGCGGCTCGGCCGCGGGCGGCGCGGCCGAAATGTCGGAAGAGAGTTTCGACCGTCAGATCGACTACAATCTCAAGAGCGTTTTTCTCAGCTGCCGCCACGTCATCCCGGTGATGATCGCGCAAGGCGGCGGCGCCATCGTCAACACGGCATCGGCTTCAGGCACGCGCTATACCGGCGCGCCACAGATCGGCTACGCGTCGGCCAAGGCCGCGGTCATCCAGTTCTCGCGGGTGACCGCGGTGCAATATGCGGCCAACGGTATCCGCGTTAACACGGTGGTTCCGGGCCAGATGCACACCCCCATGGTGGAGGCGCGTCTGGCCAAGCAGCGCAGCGGCGGCGACGTCGAGGCTTTGCTCAAATCCCGCGTCGCCCGCATCCCGCTCGGTTTCATGGGGGACGGGCGCGATACGGCCGCTGCGGTATTATTTTTAGCCTCCGATGAAGCCCGCTTCATCACCGGCACCGAAATTGTGGTAGATGGCGGCATGACCGCGCGCTGCGATTGAATTCTTGAAAGAGCACCAATGGCCATCCGCCCCGACGATCTCACCCCGACCATCCCGCCGCACGACTCGAATCCGAAAAAGCCGAGCATTACGCTGCCGCCGCTGTCGTGCGATTCGCACTTCCATGTGTTCGGGCCGCACAGCAAATTTCCCTATGCGCCGAACCGGCCGTTCACGCCGACCGACGCGTCCAAGGAAGATCTGTTCCGGTTGCACGATTTTTTGGGCTTTCAGCGCGGCGTGCTCGTGCAATCGACGGCGCACGGCAGCGACAACCGGGTGCTGATCGATCTGCTGGAAGCCGGCAAGGATCGCTATCGCGGCGTCGCGCTATTGGAGCCGACGACGCCGGACGCCGAGGTGGAGCGGCTCGACGACGCCGGCGTGCGCGGCGTGCGGCTGCATTGGTATTTTCCCCATGGCGGTGCGCCTCGGCCGCGCGACGACATGCGCAAGATCATCGAGAAGGTCGCGCCTTACGGCTGGCACATCGCCAATCACGTCGGCGGCAGCGGCTTGGTGGATTACTACGATTTCATCGCCGCGATCGAGGCGCCGGTGGTGATCGACCATATGGGGCGTATCGATATCGATGAAGGCCTGAACGGCGGGGCGTTTCGGAGGCTGTTGCGTTTGCTCGACCGCGGCAATGTCTGGGTCAAACTGTCCGGCAGCGACCGCATCACCAAGCACCCGCATTCTTACGAAGAAACCCTGCCGTTCTCGCGCGCGCTCGCCACGCATGCGCCCGAGCGCATCGTCTGGGGCACCGACTGGCCACACCCGAACCATAAGCTGGGCGAGGTGCCCAACGACGGCCAACTGGTCGATCTCATCGCCGAGATCGCGCCCGACGCGCGCACGCGGCAACGCATGCTGGTCGATAATCCGACAAGGTTGTTTGGATTTTAAGCAGAGGCCATGGCGAAAGAGACGCTCGGCAAACTACCGGCGGACGCCTTCGGCATGCTGGAGCTGCCGGTACTGCCGGCGGAGATTCTCGACGGCTTCCGCGCGCTGCCCGATCTCACCGGCATCGCTTCCGACGCCATGGACGAGCTTGGCATCGTCGGCGCCGTGCCGGCCGCGGTGCTGCGGCCAACCGATCCGAAAGCACGCATCGTCGGCCGGGCGCTGACGGTGCGCAACGTGCCGGCGGATGTGCCGGCTGCCGATAAGGTCAAGGCCGGCGTCTCGGGCTTGGGCGAGATCGAAGCGCATAATCTTGCGGAAGCAGGCGACGTCATCGTGCTGCAGGGCGTCGACCAGGTGTCCAATCTCGGCGGCATTTCCGCAACGATCGGTCACAGGCAGGGCGAGATCGGCGCCATCGTCGACGGCGGTGCCCGCGACGTCGACCACTCTCGCGGCATCGGCTATCCGATCTGTTCGCGCAGCGTCAGCCCGATCACCGGCAAATGGCGCGTGCAGACAATCGCCATCAACAAGCCGGTCGCGATCTGCGGCATCACGGTCAATCCCGGCGATCTCGTGCTCGCCGACGAGACCGGCGTCTGCTTTATTCCGCGCGATCGCGCGGCCGAAGTACTGCAACGGGCGCAGCGCAACGTCGTGGCGGAACAGGCGCGGGAGGCCAAGATCGCCTCCGGCGTGCCGATCGCCGAGCTGTTGGGCAAGGCGCGCTAATCGCAAACGACCTTGCCGCAGGTGTCCGACGCATCGACGATTGCCTGCAGCCGGTAGCGGCCGGGATAGCCGAGGATGGCGACGCCGTCGATGATGAAGGCCGGCGTCGCGGCAAGCCCGAGCGAATCGCCGAGCCGTACATGGGCTTTCATCATCTCGGTGATCTCGTCGCTGTCGCCGAGTTTTGCCAGCGCCTTCATGTCGATGCCGAGCCCGCGTGCGATTTCCAGCGCGCGCAGGCCGTCAGTGACGCCGCGCTGGGCGTAAACTTTGCGGTGAAAGGCGTAGAACTGCTGCGGCGTGCCGAGCTTTGCCACCGCGAGCTCGACCCGGCTTGCCGCGATCGATGGAATGCCGAGCACCGGAAACGGCACCAGAACCAATTTGAGCTCTCGATCGAGATCGACCATGTCGGCAATGTCCGAGGAGGCGATCCGGCAATAGGGACAATTGAGATCGTAGAATTCGACCAGCGTCGTCTTGCCGTTCGGATTGCCGACCGTGACCACGCCGGGCAATTTGTCGATCGGTCCGAGAAGCTTGACGGCATGATTGGGCACCAGCTGGCCGTCATCGCCGGTGAGCGGTATTTCCGCGACGGCGGCCATCGAGCGATCGCGCTGCTGCGCCGCGGCGTGCCCTGCCAGCAACGCGGCGACGGCAATCCCGGCGGCGAGCACGATGTTACGCATGTCGAACGTATTACTCCGCAACCACGCCCTCAGGCGCGGTCTCGAGATTGAACGCGGCGGCGAACAAGGCACGCGTATAGTCGCTCTTCGGATTGCGGAACAGCTCGGCGGCATCGCCGGCCTCGACCACCTGGCCGTGCCGCATCACGATCAGCCGGCTCGACAGCGCGGCGACGACGCGCAGGTCATGCGAGATGAAGAGATAAGTCAGGTTGCGCCGCTTCTGCAGGTCGCGCAACAGATCGACCATCTGCGCCTGGATCAGCATGTCGAGCGCGCTGGTCGGCTCGTCGAGCACGATGAAGTGTGGTTCCAGCACCACGGCGCGCGCCACCGCGATACGCTGCCGCTGGCCGCCGGAAAATTCGTGGGGAAAGCGGAAGCGCATTTCGGGATCGAGGCCGACGTCGTTGAGCGCCTGGATGACGCGTTGATCGCGTTCGCGGTCGCTCATCTTCGGGTGATGGACCTTGAGGCCCTCCTTGATGATCTCGGCGACCGACATGCGCGGCGACAGCGAACCATAGGGGTCCTGGAACACGATCTGCATGTCGCGGCGGTACGGCAGCATCTCCTTGAAGCGCAGGTTCTGCAGCTCGTGGCCCATGAACACGATCGAGCCTTCCGAGGAGATCAGGCGCAGAATCGCCCGCCCCAGCGTCGACTTGCCGGAACCGGATTCACCGACGATGCCGAGCGTCTCGCCCTGGTGCAGCTTGATGCTGACGCCATCGCAGGCTTTGACGTGGCCGACCACCTTGCGCAGCACGCCGCGGGTGAGCGCGAACCAGACTTTGACGTGCTCGGCGTCGAGCACCACCGGCGCGTTGGGTTGCAGCGGCGCCGGATCGGGCTTCGGCTCGGCGGCGAGCAGCGCTTGGGTGTAGGGATGCTCGGGCGCCGTAAAAACGCGCGACACCGTGCCCTCCTCGACGATCTTGCCGTCCTTCATCACGCAGATGCGGTCGGCGAGCTTGCGTACGATGCCGAGGTCGTGGGTAATGAACAAAAGCGACATGCCGAGCCGCTTTTGGATGTCCTTCAGCAGCGCGATGATCTGGGCCTGCACCGTGACGTCGAGCGCGGTGGTCGGCTCGTCGGCGATCAAGAGATCGGGCTCGTTGGCGAGCGCCATTGCAATCATGACGCGCTGGCGCTGGCCGCCGGAGAGCTGATGCGGATAGCTGTTGAGCCGCGACTGCGGATCGGGAATGCCGACCTGGGTCAAAACTTCGAGCGTGCGGGCGCGCGCCGCGGCGCCGGTTAGTCCGCGATGCAGCAGCAAAATCTCGCCGATCTGCTTCTCGATGGTGTGCAGCGGATTGAGCGAGGTCATCGGCTCCTGAAACACGATGGTGATATCGTCGCCGCGCACCTGCCGGATGTCGCGCTCACCCAACTGCAACAGATCGCGTTCCTTGAAGATGATCTCGCCCGAGGGATGTCGCGCCGCCGGGTAGGGCAGGAGCTTGAGGATCGACAGCGCCGTGACCGATTTGCCGGAACCGGATTCCCCGACCAGCGCCAAAGTTTCTCCCTTGGCGATATCGAACGAGACATGGTCGACCGCGAGCGTCTCCTCTCCGCCGCTGCCGCTGCGGCGGAAGGCAATCGAGAGATCGCGAACGGAGAGCAGCGGTTTGGCGATCATGCATACGTCTTTCGCGGATCGAACGCGTCGCGCACCGCCTCGCCGATGAAGATCAACAGCGACAGCATCAGCGCCACGGTGAAGAAGCCGGTCAGGCCGAGCCACGGCGCCTGCACGTTGGCCTTGCCTTGCGACAGCAATTCGCCGAGCGAGGGCGAGCCCGGCGGCAGGCCGAAGCCGAGGAAGTCGAGTGCGGTCAACGTCATCACCGACGACGACATGATGAACGGCAAGAATGTCATGGTCGCCACCATGGCGTTCGGCAACAGGTGGCGAAACATGATGACTCTGTTGGACACACCGAGCGCGCGCGCGGCCTGGATGTATTCGAAATTGCGCCCGCGCAGGAACTCGGCGCGCACCAGGCCGACCAGGCGCACCCAGGAAAACAGCAGGAGAATGCCGAGCAGCACGAAAAAGCCCGGCACCAGCACCGAGGAGATGATCAGCAGCAGATAGAGCTCCGGCACCGACGTCCATATTTCGATGAAGCGCTGGAACAAGAGATCGGTCCAGCCGCCGAAATAGCCCTGCACCGCGCCGGCGGCGACGCCGATGACCGACGACACGATGGTCAGCACCAGGCCGAACAGCACCGATAGCCGGAAGCCGTAGATCAGCCGCGCCAGGACATCGCGACCTTGATCGTCGGTGCCGAGCCAGTTGTATTCGAGCGTGCCGCAGCGGCCGTAGCCGTTCTTGGCGGCGAAGTCGCAATCCTTCTGGTTCAGGAGCCAAGTGGGCTTCGACGGAAACGCCGACGGCGGATTGTCGTTGATGGTCTTGTAGGAGAATTTGATCAGCGGCCAGATCTCGATAGCGTGATGCTCGTCGAGGAAAGTCTGCAGATGCGGATCGCGGTAATCGGCCGCGGTGCCGAGATCGTCGCCGAATTCGGTGTCCGGATAGGTGAAGATCACCGGAAAGTAATTCTTGCCGTCGTAGTGGATGAACAGCGGCTTGTCGTTGGCGATGAACTCGGCGAACAGCGTGACCACGAACAGCACGAGGAAGAACCACAACGACCAAAAGCCGCGCCGGTTGGCCTTGAAATTATACCATCGCCGAATGTTGATCGGCGACAATTCAAAACGGATGCGCGGGGCGAGGCCAAGCGGACCGGCCGGCTCGAAGTCCGGCGTCAATGCCGGCAGCGGGGCGGCCGGGTCGCGAGGCCGGTCGATGTCGTCGTCGATGGGTGCCTTGACGTCCACCTCAAACCTCCCGCGTCTCGAAATCGATGCGCGGATCGATCCATGTATAGGTCAGGTCGGAAATCAGATTCACGACCAGGCCGACGAGAGCGAAAATGTAGAGATTGGCGAATACCACCGGATAGTCGCGGTTGAGCACGCTTTCGAAGCTCAGCAGTCCAAGGCCGTCGAGCGAGAATATCGTCTCGATCAACAGCGAGCCGGCAAAGAAGGCGCTGACGAAGGCAGCCGGAAAGCCGGCGATCACCAGCATCATGGCGTTGCGGAAAATGTGGCCGTAGAGCACCTGGGTTTCGGAACAGCCCTTGGCGCGCGCGGTCAGCACATATTGCTTGCGCAATTCCTCGAGGAACGAGTTCTTGGTGAGCAGCGTCATGGTGGCGAAGGCGGCAAGCCCCATGGAAATGATCGGCAAGGTCAGGTGCCAGAAGTAATCGAGGATCTTGTGCCACAGCGGAAATTGCGACCAGCCGTCGGAGGTCAGGCCGCGCAGCGGGAAAATCTGGAAAAACGAGCCGCCGGCGAACAGGATGATGAGCAGGATCGCGAACAGGAATCCGGGGATGGCATAGCCGATGATGATGACGCCCGAGGTCCAGGTGTCGAACGGCGAGCCGTCGCGCACCGCCTTGCGGATGCCGAGCGGGATCGAGATCAGGTAGCTCAACAGCGTCATCCAGATGCCGAGCGATATCGAAACCGGCAGCTTCTCCTTGATGAGCTGGATCACGGTGACGTCCCGGAAATAACTCTTGCCGAAATCGAAGCGCAGATAGTTGCCGAGCATGATGAAAAAGCGCTCATAGGCCGGCTTGTCGAAGCCGAACTGCTTTTCCAGGCTTTTGATGAATTCCGGGTCGAGCCCCTGGGCGCCGCGATATTTCGAATTGATGTCGCCCTGGGGGCCTTGCATGCCGCCGCGCGCGCCGAAGTCGCCGGAGGAGCCGGAAATGCGCGAGGTCGCGCCGGTATCGCTGCCGGAGAGCTGGGCGATGACGCGCTCCACCGGCCCGCCGGGCGCGAATTGCACCACGCAGAACGACACCAGCATGATCCCGAAAATCGTGGGAATCATGAACAGAATGCGACGGATGATGTATGCGGTCATTTTGATCCGGCCGATATTTGTACGGAACTACGCGCTTGCTCGCAAGAAGCGGCAAAGCGCGGCCCGCTACCCAGGTTTTACGTTTTTCGATGTCTTACCGGTGTCATACCACCAAGTATCGGGAATGCCGCGGAAGTAGCGCGGTTGCGCCGCGGGGCGGCCGAAAACGTCCCAATAGGCGATCCAGTGTGACGCCTTATACCACTGCGGAATCCAGTAGCACCCGGCACGGATCACGCGGTCGAGCGCTCGGCAGGCTGTGGTCAGCTCAGGCCGGGTCTGAGCGGCGATGATGGCGTCGATCAAGGCGTCGACCGCGGGTTCCGCGATGCCGGCGAGGTTGTTGGAGCCCTTCAACGCCGCGGCCTGCGACGAGAAGAACGTGCGCAGCGAATCGCCCGGCGTCGCCGAAAAGCCGAAGCGGTCGACAGTAATGTCGAAATCGAAGCCGTCGCGCCGGGCGCGGTACTGCACCGGATCGACGACGCGCACGGTAGCGTCGATGCCCAGCGTGCCGAGATTTTTAATGAACGAGCCGTGGTGCGGCTCGAACGTCGGCTCGTCGATCAGGAATTCGATGGTGATGCGCTCGCCGTTCGGCAGCACGCGCTTGCCGTCCGTGATGACGCAGCCGGCGTCTTTGAGGAGCTGCGCAGCTTTGCGCAGCTGCGCGCGATCCTGGCCGGAGCTGTCGGACACCGGCGGCAGATAGGGCTCGCCGAACACTTCGGCCGGCAGCTTGTCGCGGAACGGCTCGAGCAGCGCGATCTCCTCGGCGCCCGGCGGCCCCTTCGCCATCATCTCCGAATTCTGAAACACCGACACCGTTCGCTCGTAGGAGCCGTACATGATCGTCTTGTTGGTCCATTCGAAGTCGAACGCGTTGTCGAGCGCCTCGCGCAGCCGGGGATCGGCAAATTTCGGCCGCCGCGTATTGATGAACCAGCCCTGCGCGCCCGACGGCGTGTCGTCGGGCAGCACGTCGCGCTTGACCCTGCCGTCCTTGAAGGCGGGGAAATCGTAACGCATCGCCCAGGTGCGCGAGGTGAATTCCTCGCGGAACAGGTAGTTTCCGGCGGTGAAGCCTTCGAAGCCGACGTCGCGATCGCGATAATATTCAAAGCGCACGGTGTCGAAATTGTTCTGGCCGCGCGCCACCGGCAGGTCGGCGCCCCACCAGTCCTTGACGCGCTCATATTCGATGTTGCGGCCCGGCTCGAAGCGGCCGACCTTGTAGGCGCCGGAGCCGAGCGGCACGTCAAGCGTCGATTCATCGAACGGTTTTGTCGCGTAATAGGCGCGCGAAAAAATCGGCAGGCCGGCGACGAACAGCGGCACGTCGCGCGCCCGCTTCGGCGCAAAGCCTACGGTCACGCTTGCGTCGTTGTCGGCCTTGGCGCCGACGAAGTCGCGCAAAGACTGGCTGATCAGCGGGTGACCTTTTTCTTTCAAAATATTGAGCGAGAAGGCGACGTCGCGGGCGGTCAGCCGCGAGCCGTCGTGGAATTTCGCCTGCGGACGGATCAAGAATTGATAGGTGAGGCCGTCGGCGGAGCGGCGCACTTTCTCGGCGGCGAGGCCATACATGGCGTCCGGCTCGTCGCCGCAGCGCACCATCAGCGTGGCGAAGGTAAGCTCCATGCCCTGCGCCGCGTCGCCCCTGAGAATGTAGCTGTTGAGCGAATTGAAGGTGAGAAAATTCTGGTTGAATTGCCGGTCCGGGCCAATCTGCGAAAAAGCGCCGCCCTTCGGCGCGCTCGGATCGACATAGCGGAAGTGCTGGAAGTCGGCCGGATAGGCGAGATCGCCGAACGCCGAAAGACCGTGCGACTCGATCGCGTCGTCGGCGCGGGCGCGCAACGATCCGGCGGGCAACGCCAAAAACCCCGCCGCCGAGCCGGCCGCAAGCGCGAGCGCGTGCCGGCGGGTGGGGCGGGTGGCAAAAATCACGAACGCGATCCCGTCTTGGCCGCTTTTTCGGCGTCCCACCACCACAGCGCCGGAAACGCCGACCTGCCGTATTTCGGCAACGGCTCGGGGCGGCTGAAGCGGTCCCAGCGTGCGCTGCGCACTTTGCCGTAGGTCCATTGCGGCACGACATAGTGATTCCACAACAGTATGCGGTCGAGCGCCTTGGTGGCGGCGACCAGGTCGTCGCGGCTCTTGGCGAAGATGACCTGTTCGACCATGGCATCGACCGCCGGATTCTTGATGCCGATGAGATTGAGCGAGCCGGCTTGGTCGGCGGCCTGAGAGCCCCAATAGCTGCGCTGCTCGTTGCCGGGCGACAGCGATTCGCCCCGCGACAGCGTCGTGATGTCGAAATCCCAGGAGCGCAGCCGGTTCTCATATTGCGAGGCGTCGACCGTACGCACCGTCACGCCGATGCCGAGCCGGTCGAGTGAAGGCTTGTAGAACAGGAAGATGCGCTCAAAACTCGGATCCTCGGCGAGGAACTCGACCGTGTAGGGCTCGCCGGTCGCGGTGTTGACGAGCTTTTGGTCGCGAACCTCGTAGCCGGCGGCTTTCAAAAGCCGCAACGCTTCGCGCAGATTGTTGCGCACGTTCTCAGGGTTGCCGTTGACCGGATTGGTGTAGGGCGTGGTGAACACCTCGGCGGGAACCTTGTCGCGCACGGTTTCGAGAATCTCGAGCTCGCGACCCTCCGGCAGGCCGGTGGCGGCGAGGTCGAGGCCTTGAAAATAGCTGGCGATGCGGGTGTATTGACCGTAGAAAATCTCCTTGTTCATCTCCTCGAAATCGAACGCGTAATTAAAGGCGCGCCGGACGCGCGGATCCTGAAATTTGGCGCGGCGGGTATTGAAGGCGAAGGCCTGCATCAGACCGGAATTATTGATCGGAAATTCTTCGCGCAGCACGCGCTTGTCGGTGATCGCCGGGAAATCGTAGGCCGTGGCCCAGTTCTTGGCGCTGTTCTCTTCGCGCCAGTCGACCGTATCGGCCTTGAACGCTTCGAGCGCCACGGTGGTGTCGCGAAAATATTCGAAGCGAAGCTCGTCGAAATTATCGCGCCCGATATTGACGTTCAGATTTTTGCCCCAATAGTCTTTGACGCGTTCGAAGACGATGGTGCGGCCGGGCGAGAAGTCCTTGATGCGATAGACGCCGCTGCCGAGCGGCGGCTCGAGCATGGTCTCGCCGACATCGCGCTTCTTGCCGTTATTATCGGTGCCCTCCCACCAGGTCTTGGGCAGGACGAGGAGCTCGCCGACGATCTGCGGCAGTTCGTGGTTGCCGGGACCGTCGAAGGTGAAGGTAACCTCGCGGGTGCCGGTCTTCTCGACTTTGACGGCGTGCCGGTAATAAGCGGAATAGTATGGACTGTTTTTCTTGAGCACTGTGAAGGAAAAAATCACATCTTCGGGCGTCACCGGCGTGCCGTCGTGCCACTTCGCTTCGGCGCGCAGCCGGTAGGTGGCCGAGGAATAATCGTCCGGGTAGCTGACGCTTTCGGCAAGCAGCCCGTATCCGCTCGACACTTCGTCGAGTGACGACGTCAACAGTGTATCGTAGATCAGTCCGACGCTGCCGGCGAGGCTGCCTTTGACGTCGGCGACCACGAGATTGAAATTGTCGAAGGTGCCGATGGATATCTCCCGCACCGTACCGCCTTTCGGCGCGCTGGCGTTGACGTAGTCGAACTGCTTGAAGCCTTCCGGATATTTTAGGTCGCCGAACAGCGACAGTCCGTGGCGCCATTTTCTGTCCTGATTCCTGTCTTGCGCCTGCGCGGCGGAAATCCAGGACGGCAGCGGCAGACCCCGCGCAGCCAGCGCGAGCACGGCGGATTTCAGCAAGGATCGGCGATTCACATTGCGCTCCATCTGGCGCGCTCCAATCAATGTCGTCCACAAAAGCGGCAATTAACGCCGGTGATTATGTGCTTTCGAATTGCGGCGCCAGCGTGCCGGGCGCAATCCGCGACGAAATGGCCTTCACATCCGCGTGCGAAGCACGGCCGAGATGAACTGTCGGTAATGAACTGCCTATTTTGTCGGTGCAGCGGGCGCCGCCGCGTTGTCTCCGCCCGCCGGCGCCGCGTCGGCCGCCTTCGGCAGCGGCTGCGGGCTGTCGGAATTGGCGTTGAGGTAGGCGATGATGTCGGCGCGCTGCTTCTCGCTCGGCACGCCGCCGAACGTCATGAGCGTCCCCGGGACATCCTTGCGCGGGTTCTCCAGCCACGGGTTGAGTGCATCGAAAGTCCAAGTGCCGCCCTTGGCCTTCAGCGCCGCCGAATAGTTGAAGCCGGCTTCCGACGCCACCGCTCGGCCGACGACGCCGTAAAGGTCGGGGCCGACCTTGTTACCCTGGCCCTTCGCCATATTGTGGCAGGTCAGGCAGACTTTTGCGGCCTGCTCGCCTTGCTGCGGCGAGGCGCTGGCGAGGAGATCTGCGATCGGCGCTTCCTTCGGCGCCGCCGCGCCGCCGCCCCCTGCCGGCTGCTCCTCCTTCACGGCGATCTCGTAGCCGGGCTTCGCCGGGACCGCAGGCGTGAAGATGGCGCCGGAGGCGATATGGACGGCAAGCAAGAGCAAGCAGGTTCCCAGCACGGCACCGAGAATCTTGTTTATTTCGAACGAATCCATCGCTGAAGGGCTCCGCGCGGGAAAGGTGGGCGGTGCACAAATAGCCGGTTTGCGGCGCCGCTTGCAACCCGTATAACCGCTCCGGGCTCATACAAATGGCCGATATCCTTATTCTGATCCCCGCCCGCATGGCCTCGACCAGATTGCCGGGCAAGCCGCTCGCCGAAATCGCAGGTGTGCCGATGATTGTGCACGTGCTGCGCCGGGCCTATGCCGCAGGCCTCGGCCCGGTTGTGGTCGCGACCGACTCGGCCGAGATCGCCGCGGCGGTGGATAAGTCCGGCGGCCGCGCCGTCATGACCCGGGCCGATCATCTGTCCGGCTCCGACCGGATTTTCGAGGCGCTCGGCAAGGTCGATCCGGGCGGCGGCGCCAAGATCGTCGTCAACGTGCAGGGCGACCTGCCGACGCTCAAGCCCGCCGATATCGCCGCCGCGCTCACGCCGCTCGCCGACCCCGCCGTTGATATCGCAACCCTTGCCGCCGAGATCACCAAAGCCGCCGAGCGCACCAATCCCAACGTGGTCAAGGTCGTTGGCACGCCGGCCGGCCCGGCCCGGCTGCGCGCGCTCTATTTTACCCGCGCCACGGCGCCTGCCGGCGACGGGCCGCTCTATCACCATATCGGGCTTTACGCCTATCGCCGCGCGGCGCTGGAGCGCTTCGTGAAATTGCCGCCGTCGCCGCTGGAGCAGCGCGAAAAGCTCGAACAGCTGCGCGCGCTGGAAGCCGGCATGCGCATCGACGTTGCGATCGTCGACACCGTGCCGCTCGGCGTCGACACGCCCGAGGATTTGGAAACCGCGAGGGCCATGCTAGAGGACGGACGACAGACGACAGAGGGCGGATGAAAGACGACAGCTAGACGTTCTTTATTCTTTTCCGTCGTCTGTCGTCCGTCGTCCGTCGTCTCCTTGAAGATCATGACCAAACGCAGAAATAAAATCGCATTCCAGGGCGAGCCGGGCGCCAACTCGCACATCGCCTGCAATGAGGCCTATCCCGGTTACGAGCCGCTGCCGTGTCCGACTTTCGAGGACGCCTTCGCCGCGGTGCGCACAGGTCGGGCGGTGCTCGGCATGATCCCGATCGACAACTCGGTGGCCGGCCGCGTCGCCGACATCCATCACCTGATGCCGGAGTCCGGTCTGCATATCGTGGCGGAATGGTTCCTGCCGGTGCAGCATCAATTGATGGCGCCGCGCGGCGCGACACTGAAAACCATCAAGACGGTCGAGAGCCACGTCCACGCGCTCGGCCAATGCCGCAACATCATCCGCACGCTGGGCATCAAGGCGGTCGTCGCCGCCGACACCGCGGGCGCCGCGCGCGAAGTGGCCGAAGCCGGCGATATTTCGCGCGCGGCTCTGGCGACGAATTTGGCGGCGAAAATCTATGGTCTGCAAATCCTCAAGAAAAACGTCGCCGACGCCAAGCACAACACCACCCGCTTCGTGGTGCTGGCGAAGAAGCCGAAATGGCCGAGCCGCGCGCAAAAGCGCGTGGTCACCACTTTTGTCTTCCAGGTGCGCAATATCCCGGCGGCGCTGTACAAGGCCCTGGGCGGCTTCGCCACCAACGGCGTCAACATGACCAAGCTCGAAAGCTACATGGTCGGCGGCAGCTTTTCCGCCACCCAGTTCTATGCCGACGTGCAGGGTCATCCGAAGGATCGCGCGCTCGAACTGGCGCTCGAGGAGCTTGAATTCGTCTCGCAGCCAAAGACACTGAGAATCCTCGGCGTCTATCCCGCGCATCGATTCCGCGAGACGATCAAATAGGATTTAAGACGATGAGCAACGAAGAAGCGGCAAAAGTCCGACGCACGCTGCAAATGCGGTTCACCTTGCCGACGGGAGATTCAACCCAGCTCATCGCCATGATCAAGGCCGCCGCGCCGTTCTATCAGATGTTCGGCAATGCCCAGGTCCGCTTGCTGCGCAACGTCGACGACCCGGCCAAGCTCATTCAGGAAATCGAATACGAGGCGCACGAAGACTGGGAGCTCAACCGGCAACGTATCGCCGGCGACCTCAGAATGCAGACGTTCCTGCAGACCTGGCGGACGATGTTTCCCGGCGCGCTGGAGATCGACGTTTTTCAGGAAATTTAGATTTTCCGCCCCCGCTATCGCGGGGCAGGATGAAACCGTTAACCAACGGTTAACCATGTTTGCGCACTTTGTTAACCAATCAGAATCACGAAGACTATGGAGGCCCAGGTGTCGAGCGTCGTCCGCCAGCGCCAATCGCTCATGTTTCGGGCGCGCTCCTATACGGGCTTCGTCATCATGCCGCGGCCGCCGATCGTGGAATGGCTGGCGGATCTCGATGTCAGTCTCGAACAGTCCAAGGGCTTTTTTGCCGGCCATCCGATCGTGGTCGATTTGTCGTCAGTGACCTTGAGCGTAAACGCGATCACGCAGCTTCTCGCCAGCCTTGAGGAGCGCAATATCCGCATCCTCGGCATCGAAGGTCTCGATCCCGCCGCCACGGCGCCGGGCCTGCCGCCGATCCTGCGCGGCGGCCGCAATACGCAGTCGGTCGAGCTGTTGCCTGACGTCGAGCCCATCGCCGCCGCGCCGGCCGCGCCGAAGCCGCAGCAGCCGTCGCTCTTGGTCGAGGATCCGGTGCGTTCGGGGCAAACCGTGGTCTTCATCGACGGCGACATCACCGTGCTCGGCTCGGTCGGATCGGGCGCCGAGATCGTCGCCGGCGGATCGATTCACATCTACGGCACGTTGCGCGGCCGCGCCATGGCGGGCGCCACAGGCAATGCGCGGGCCCGCATCTTCTGTCATCGCGTCGAGGCCGAGCTGCTGGCGATCGATTCCTTCTACAAGACCGCCGAAGACATCGACGAAAGCCTGCGTCGCGGACCGGCCCAGGCTTGGCTCGAGGGCAACACGCTGCGAATCTCGGCGCTGAACTAGAACAACGAAAGGCAGTCAAAAATGGCTCATGTCGTAGTCGTGACATCAGGCAAAGGCGGCGTCGGCAAGACCACGTCGACGGCTGCTCTGGGCGCCGCGCTCGCCCAACATGGCGAGAAGGTCGTCGTCATCGATTTCGACGTCGGCTTGCGCAATCTCGACTTGGTGCTGGGCGCCGAGCGCCGCGTCGTATTCGATTTGATCAATGTCATCACCGGCGTCGCGAAACTGCCGCAGGCGCTGATCCGCGACAAGCGCCTGGAGAATTTGCACCTGTTGCCGGCCTCACAGACCCGCGACAAGGACGCGCTGACCGAAGACGGCGTCGCCAAGGTCATCGACGAGTTGCGGACCAAATTCGATTGGGTCATCTGCGACAGCCCGGCCGGCATCGAACGCGGCGCGACGCTTGCGATGCGGCACGCCGATGCGGCAATCATCGTCACCAATCCGGAAGTCTCTTCGGTGCGCGATTCCGACCGCATCATCGGGCTGCTCGATTCCAAGACGGTCAAGGCCGAGAACGGCGAACGGGTCGAGAAGCACCTGCTCATCACCCGCTACCATCCGTCGCGCGCCGCGCGCGGCGAGATGATGACCATCGAGGACGTGCTCGAAATCCTCTCGACGCCGCTGCTCGGCATCATCCCGGAAAGCGAGGAAGTATTGCGTGCGTCCAATATCGGTTCTCCGGTCACGCTGAGCAACGCGCTCTCCGCGCCGGCCCGCGCATATTTCGACGCCGCCCGCCGGCTGCGCGGCGAGGTCGTCCCGATGATCGTTCCCAGCGAGAATAAAGGCATCTTCAACAAGCTGTTCGGACGGAAAGCAGCATGACCCTTTTCAAGATATTCCGACGCGGCGGCAGCGCGCCCATTGCGCGCGAACGCCTGCAAATTTTGCTCGCCCACGAGCGCGGGACGCGCAACCAGCCCGACCTGCTCGGCATCCTGCGCGAGGAAATCCTTGCCGTGATCAGCCGGCACGTGCCGTTCGAGCCCGACAAAGTGCAGATCAAGCTCGATCGCAGCAAATCGGTGTCGACGCTCGAAGTCGATATCGAAATTCCGAACGGGTTCGGCGCCGCGCTGGCGAAGGCGTCGTAGTGCTGCTTGTCCGCTGCTTACGGAGCGGGCGCAGGACATCGCGATTCAATAATGTGGTAGGCTGCGCTCGGCGGGTGAGAGGCAGCACATCGTGAGGCGACGCGAGTTCATAACATTTCTGGGCAGCGGGGCAATTGCTTGGCCGCTTATGGCGCGTGCGCAAGGCACCTCCGCCGGTCAAAATATCCGGCTTGTGGTCGGGTTCAGCGCCGGTGGCGCGACCGACATCGCCGCGCGGGTGCTCGCTGGCAGCCTCAGCCAGAGACTCGGCCAGCAGGTTTTCGTGGAGAACCGCACCGGCGCCGGCGGCACATTGGCAACGCAAGAGGTCGCCGGTGCCGCGCCCGACGGCACAACGCTGCTGGTGACGCCGTTCGCCAATGCAGCAAATGAAACCTTGTTCAAGGATTTTCGCTACAAATACGACGACTATTTTACGGCCGTGGCGCCGATTGCACAAACCGACAACGTGCTCGTCGTGCATCCGTCGCTGAACGTTTACAGCGTCGCCGATCTTATTGCTTTGGCAAAGTCGCGGCCGCCCGGCGAAATCCTGGCAGCGTCTTCGGGTATCGGCACTGCGAACCACCTCGCCAATGAGCTCTTCAACATGACGGCGGGCATTAAACTGACCTCGGTGCAGTACCGGGGCGGCGGCGAAGTGGTGAAGGATTTGGTGTCCGGTCAATTGAAGGTCATGTTCGCGCCAATTCCGACGGTGCTGCCGTTCATCCAAAACGCCTCGTTACGGGCCATCGCGACGACAGGGTTGCAACGCGACAAGCTGCTGCCTGATTTGCCGACGGTTGCTGAATCGGGACTGCCCGGCTTCGAGGTGCTGCTGTGGCTCGGCCTGCTCGCTCCGAAAGCTACGCCGCGGCCCGTGATCGAGCGGCTGGCGGACGCCACGTCGTATGCGCTGTCGACGCCCGATGTGAAGAGCGCCTTCGCCGCCCAGGGTTTCGATGCGCTGGTCGGCACGCCGGAGGATTTTGCCGCGTTCTATCGCAGCGAGGTCGACAAATGGCGTAAGGTCATCGTCGCGACCGGCATGTCGTTGTAATAATCACGAGCTTTTCTCAAGGGTACGATATTGACCATTGACCGTGTATTGCAGCGCGATCGCGTCGGGATGCACAACGCCAACGCGTTGAAGATCGGCCTGTTCGGCGCCAATTGCTCATCGGCGCGCACCGCGACCCTGGTGCCGGAACGCTGGCTCGCGAGCTGGCCCGATTGTCTGCAGATGGCGCGCATCGCCGACGAGGCGGGAATCGATTTTCTTCTGCCGATCGGCCGCTGGAAAGGCTACGGCGGCTCGAGCAACTTCCACGGCACGACATTCGAGACCGTCACCTGGGCCTGCGGCCTGCTGGCAGCGACGAGCCGGATCACGATCTTCGGCACCGTACACGCGCCTCTGTTCCATCCCCTGATCGCCGCCAAGGAAATGGTCACCGCCGATCATATCGGCCTAGGCCGCTTCGGGCTCAACATCGTCGCCGGCTGGAACGAGGGTGAATTCGAGATGTTCGGCGTGGCACAGCGGGACCATCACGATCGTTACGAATTTGCCCAGGAATGGATCGACGTGGTCAAGCGCGCGTGGTCGGAAGAGGAAGGATTCGATTTCGACGGAAAATTTTTCAAACTGGCGGGCGTTCATTGCCTGCCGGGCCCGTATGGCGGGACGCGGCCGGTGATCATGAACGCCGGTTCCTCGGCGACCGGCCAGGCCTTCGCTATGCGCAATTGCGATGCGTTTTTCACTTCGACCGCGGCGCTGCGCTTGGCCATCGCAGGTACCGAACGAGACAAGAATGTCAGCGTGTTCGACCGCATTGTGCAGCAGGTCGATCGCATCAAGGCCGATGCGCGGCAGTTCGGCCGCGAGATCGAAGTCTTCACCCAGGGACAGGTGATTTGCCGGCCGAGTCAAAAGGAGGCCGAGGACTACCACCACTATGCCAACGTCGAAAACGCCGATTGGCCCGCCATCGAACGGATGCTGGCGCTCAAGAACATCACGCCGCAAAACACCCCTGCGGACGAATATGCGGCGAAGCGGTCGCTGCAGGCGGTCAGCGGCGTCGGCGGCTTTCCGTTCGTCGGCACTCCGGACAAGGTCGCTCGCGAGTTTGCCGACATCAGCCACGCAGGTGTGCGCGGCATAGCCGTCTCGTTCGTGAATTATGTCGAGGAGGTCCCGTATTTCTGCGCCGAGGTTTTGCCACGCCTCAAGCGCATGGGGCTCAGAGCCAATTAGTGGTACTTTTGGGAAGCACATAGTCGTGCGCCGGACCGGGAGATCGGAATGCTCAGCCGTCGTCGAATGATCGCTGCCTCAGCCATGGGGGGCCTCGCGTTTGGAGGCGCCATGTCGCGAGCGCTGGCGCAGGCAACCGACACGCTGGTTCGCATGATCGTCGGCTTTCCGGCGGGCGGCGGCACCGACGTCACGGCACGCGTGCTCGCCGAAGCTCTGCACGGCACTTATGCCTCGACCATTATCGTCGAGAACAAGGCCGGCGCCAGCGCGCGGCTCGCGGTCGAATACGTCAAGAACGCGCCGCCCGACGGCAGCGTGATGCTGTTCACGCCGGATTTCCCGATGACGCTCTACCCGCACAGCTTCAAGTCGCTGAGCTACGATCCGTTGAAGGATTTCATTGCGGTGTCTCCTGCCGCCAAGGGGATGCTGACCTTTGTCGTCGGCCCGGCGGTTCCGGACACCGTCAAGACGCTCGCCGACTTCGTGCAGTGGTGCAAGGCGAACCCGACCAAGGCGAACTATGCCACGACCTCGGCCGGCGCCACGCCGCACTTCACCGGCGTCATGCTGGCGAGCGCGGCCGCAATTCCGATGAGTCCGGTGCATTACCGCGGTGGCGCTCCGGCGATCCAGGACCTGGTCGGCGGTCACGTGCCGGCAAGCATCAACCCCGTGGGCGAGGTCTTGGAGTTCGCCAAGTCCGGATCGCTGCGCGTCCTGGCGGTGACCGGCGCGAAGCGCTCGCCATTCCTGCCCGATGTCCCGACCATGAAGGAATCCGGCTACAACATCGTCGTGGAGTCGCTATCCGGCGTGTTCCTTCCGGCCAACACGCCCGACAAGATCGTCGGCGCGTTGAGCGACGCTATGCGCGTGGCGTCCCGCTCCAAGGCGATGATCGAGAGCCTCGCCAGGTCGGGCAGTGAGCCGGCGTTTCAGACGCCCGCCGAATTCACCGAGACGATCAAATTCGAGATTGCACGGTGGGGCCCGGTGGTGAAGGCTTCGGGCTTCGTTGCCTTAGACTGACCTTATCACGCCTTCAGCGCGGCGCTGGCGAAGGCGTCGTAGCTTTTAGCGCCGGGCCGTCATTCGGCAGTGATCCTGGCGGCATCGACCATCTTGCGCCAGCGCGCTTCGTCGTCGGCGAGAAATTGCGCCAGCGCGCCGGGCGTCATCACCATGGGCACGCCACCGTCGTCCTTGAATCGGGCCAGGATCTTGGGATCCGCAACCGCGTCCTTGAGCGCGGCATTGAGCCTGGTCACGATGTCGGCCGGCGTGCCGCGCGGTGCGAACAGCGCGTACCAGACATAGATTTCGTAGCCCGGCACGGTCTCGGCGATGGCCGGCACGTCGGGCAATAGCGGCCAGCGTTCGGCCGAGGTGACGCCGAGCGCGCGCAGCGTGCCGGCGTGCACCATCTGCAGCACCGGACCGCCGAGATTGTCGAACAGCACTTGGACCTTGCCCGACATCAAATCGGGATAGGCCGCCGCCGAGCCGCGATAGGGCACATGGACCATGTCGATCTTGGTCAGGAACTTGAAATATTCGCCTGAGAGATGCGGCGAGGCGCCGACGCCCGACGAGGCGAACGATATCTGTCCCGGATTGGCCTTGGCGTAGTCGATGAATTCTTTCACGGTTTTGACCGGCAGCGACGGCGTCACCACCATGATGTTCGGGGCGCGCGCCACGAGGCCGACCGGCGATAATTGGTCGAGCACGTTGGCAAGTTTCTTGTAGAGCGAAGCGCTGATGGTGACGGTCGGACCGGCGAACAGCAGCGTATAGCCGTCGGGCGTCGCATTGATCGCCGTCTCGGTGGCCAGCGTGCCGCCGGCGCCGGTGCGGTTTTCCACCGCGAACTGGTTGCCCATGTGCTCCGACAGCCACTGCGCGATCAGGCGGGCAACGGAATCGGTCGGGCCACCGGCGGCGAGGCCGACGATCATGCGGACCGGCCGTGTCGGGTAATTGGCGGCAATTGCGGTATCCGGCGCGACAGCAAGCGCGGTCGTGCCTACTGCGACATGGAGAAAAGCTCGGCGATGGAGAATTGTCATCCTTTGTGCCCCACTGCTGCTGTGCAATTTAAGGGGTCATCCGCCCCGTTGGGCGAAGATCGCTTCGGACCCCGAACGCTTCAAATCGTCTGATTATATTCGCCGACTTCCTTGTGGGTGCGCAGCACGGCGTCGATCGATTTGAACATGTCGCGCATGCGCGCTTCTGACACCGGGCTTTCGACCACCACGACCAACTCCGGCTTGTTGGAAGAGGCGCGCACCAGGCCCCAGGTGCCATCCTCGACCGTCACCCGCACGCCGTTGACGGTGACGAGGTCACGGATCGGCTGGCCTGAGACCTTGCCGCCTTTTTTCTGCTCGGCCTCGAAGTGTTTGATCACCTCGTCGACCACGGCATATTTCGTTTCGTCGGCGCAATGCGGCGACATGGTTGGCGACGACCAGGTTTTCGGCAGCGCGTTTTTCAGGTCCGCCATGCTACGCCCCGGATTGCGGTCGAGCATGTCGCAGACGGCAAACGCGAAGATCAGCCCGTCGTCATAGCCGCGGCCAAACGGCTTATTGAAAAAGAAGTGCCCGGATTTCTCGAAGCCGGCGATGGCGCCGATCTCGTTGACCCGGCGCTTCATGTAGGAATGCCCGGTTTTCCAATAATCGGTCTTGGCGCCGTTCTTGATCAGCACCGGGTCGGTCATGAACAGGCCGGTTGATTTCACGTCGGCGACAAACAGCGCGTTCTTGTGGTTGGCGGAAATGTCGCGCGCCAGCATGACGCCGACCTTGTCGGCGAAAATCTCCTCGCCCTCGTTGTCGACCACGCCGCAGCGGTCGCCGTCGCCATCGAAGCCGAGCGCCACGTCGGCCTTGCTCGCCAGCACGGCGTCGCGCATGGCGTGCAGCATCTTCATGTCTTCGGTGTTGGGATTGTATTTCGGAAACGTGTGGTCGAGCTCGCAATCGAGCGGGACGACTTCGCAGCCGATCGCTTCGAGCACCTGCGGCGCGAACGCGCCGGCGGTGCCGTTGCCGCAGGCGCACACGACTTTGAGCCTGCGCTTGAGTTTCGGGCGCTTGGTAAGGTCGGCGATATAGCGGGCAGGAAAGTTCTCGACGAAATCATAGGCGCCGCCGCCTCGCATCTTGAAGCGCCCGTTGAGCACGATGTCCTTCAACCGCGCCATCTCGTCGGGGCCGAAGGTGAGCGGCCGGTTGACGCCCATCTTCACCCCGGTCCAGCCATTATCATTGTGCGAGGCCGTGACCATGGCGACGCACGCCACATCGAGGTCGAACTGGGCGAAATAGGCCATCGGCGTCAGCGCCAACCCGATGTCCTTGACCTCAACGCCCGCCGCGAGCAGGCCGTTGACCAGCGCCATCTTGATCGACGCCGAATAAGAGCGGAAATCGTGGCCGGTGACGAGTTGCGGCTTGACGCCGAGCTCGTGGATCAGCGTGCCCAGGCCGAGGCCGAGCGCCTCGACGCCCATCAGGTTGATCTCGCTGCCGAACAGCCAGCGTGCGTCATATTCGCGAAAGCCGGTGGCCTTCACCATCGGCTCGGATTCGTAGGCATAAGTGTTCGGCTTGAGCGAAGCTTTTGGCTTGGGAAACATTGAACAATTGATCCGAATCGAATGCCCGACAGCAATAGCGTAAACGATGGACAACAGGAATGGTTGCACCGTAGTCATTCCGGGACGCGGACGAAGTCCGCGGGCCCGGAATCCATACTCGCTGACCTGTGGTTATGGATTCCGGGCTCCTCGCTTCGCGAGGCCCCGGGATGACGGATTACTGCTCCAGAACCAGCTTGCCGTCGGCGAATTCCCAGCGGTGCAGCCGCGACAGAAACGACATGCCGAGCAGATTATCGCGCAGCGCGCCGTCGGGCAGCACCATGGCGGCGACGTTACGCACGGTAATGTCTTCGATTTCGACCCGGTCGAGCTCGACCGGCGCGGCCCTCACCGTGCCGTTGGCGGTACTGACCAGCGCGGTGAATTCGCTGGCCGCCGGATGAATGCCGAGCGTCGCCGCGTCGTCGGCGGTGAGCGCAATCACCGAAGCGCCAGTATCGACCATAAACGTCAGGCGGCGGCCGTCGACGCGAGCGTCGAGCTGAAAGTGGCCGCGGCCATCGCGCGACACGATGACCGAGCGTGAATCGGCAGGCGCGGGGTCCGGCGCAGCCACCGGCCGAGCCGCCATCATGGCCGGGGCAGGGTGGCCGGAGTTGAGCTGCGTGAAGTAGCGCGGCACCAAGACAGCGGCGACGAGCGCGACCGCGGCAACCATGAGGACTGAGCGCATGGGGCAAATCCGGCTATCGGCGTGAACTCACCACGGCGCGGCGAACGAGGACCTAATGTCGCCGACGCCAGAGCTGGATTTGCGCTGCAAAGGTAAGCAAAGCGCTAAACGCCGCGCGCAAATCGCATGCTTCTCTAGGCCGCTTCCAGCTCCGGGCTGTCCACCGGCAACGACAGAAGCCGCATGCCGGTGGCATTGCGCACTTCGACGCTCCAGCCGCGCCAATTCTCGGTGAGCGAGTGCTTCAAATCCTGGGCGATCGCCTCGGCGAATTCGATGGCCGCCTGCGACGAGCGGAATTCGTGTCCGCCATAGTCGAGGAGCGATTGCTCTTTCGCCGTATAGTCGAAGAAGAAACGTGTCATTTTGCACCGCGTGATAGTCGTGCTTGGCACGTTCTTTAGTACGTGAGGTCTCCTATGGTTGCCTTACATTAACCGCTAAACATGCA
>JBEKKM010000056.1:0-26222 GCA_050010715.1 Xanthobacteraceae bacterium
GGCATGCGCGGCCGGCCGACCAAGATGGTGCGCGGCAAGGTCACCGGCCTGCCCTTCCCGGCCAATGCCGAGATCGTGCTCGAAGGTTTCGTCACGCCCGACAAGCGAAAGGACGAAGGCCCGTTCGGCGAATGGACCGGGCATTATGCCGGCGGCAAGCGCCCGATCCCGGTGCTGGATATCGCGGCGATCTATCACCGCAACGATCCGATCCTGGTCGGCGTGCCGCCGATGGGCGGTGGACCGGACGAGATGGCGCGCTATCGCGCGGTGATGCGCTCGGCGATGATCCGGCAGAACATGACCAATGCCGGCGTGCCGGGCGTGCAGCAGGTGTGGTGCCATGAGGTCGGCGGCGCGCGCATGCTCCACGCCGTTTCGATCACGCAGCGCTATCCCGGCCACGCGGTGCAGGCCGCCCATGTCGCGGCGCAATGCGGCGCTTCGGCCTATGCCTCGAAATATATCGTGGTCTGCGACGACGACGTCGACGTCACCAATCTCGACCACATGCTGTGGGCGATGCTGACGCGGACCGATCCGAAAGAGTCGATCCAGTTCATCACCGGCTCATGGGATTCCAGCGCCGATCCGGCGCTGCCGCCGGAGCGCCGCGCCGCCGGCGACTTCACTCATTCGGTGGCGCTGATCAACGCCTGCAAGCCGTGGCACTGGCGCGAGAAATTTCCGCCCAGCAATACGCCGAGCCCGGAAGTCGCCAAGAAGGCGCGGGAAAAATTTGGTTGGTTGCTCGATGGAAAGAAATCATCATGAAGCTTGCGGTCCCAGATAAAATTTCGCCGTCCTATTTTGTTGCCGAGGCCGCGGTCGAGCTCGGTTTCTTCAAGGCCGAAGGGCTCGATGTCTCGCTGGAGCTGGTTTACCCGGTCGACAAGGCCTACGAAGCGCTGCGCGACGGCAAGATCGATTTCGTCGGCGGCGCGGCGCACGCGGTGCCGGCGGCGTTTCCCGCGTACAAGGGCGCCAAGCTGATCGCGGCTCAAGCCCAGGGCATGTACTGGTTTCTGGTGATGCGCTCCGATCTCGGCGCCAAGCGCGGCGATCTCAGCGTCGTCAAGGGCCGCACCATCGGCGCCGCGCCGTGGGTCAACACCGGCCTGCGCGGACTGCTGATAGCGGCCGGCATCGATCTCGAACGTGACAAGGTCAGCATCGCGCCGGTGCCCGGCATCCTCGGCGATGTGCCGAATTTTGGCGTCATGGCATCGAAGGCGCTGGAGGACGGCAAGCTCGACGGCTTTTGGGCCAACGGCATGGGCGCGGAGGTCGCGGTGCGCGGCGGTTACGGCACCGTTGTCATCGATGCCCGCCGCGGCGACGGACCGAAGCAGTGCTTCAATTTTACAGCGCCGGCCATCACCGCATCCGACGAGCTGATCGCGCGTTCGCCCGATAAAGTTGCCGCGGCAGTGCGCGCCATCGTCAAGACGCAGGCTGCGTTGAAAGCCGACGTGTCGCGCGCCGGCGAGGTCGGACGAAAGCTGTTTCCGCCGACCGAAGCCGGCCTGATCACAGAGCTGATCCGCCGCGATCTGCCCTATTACGACGCGACGCTGTCGCGCGATTTCATTGCCGATATGACGACATTTCTGCGCAGCCAGGGCGTGCTCGACGGCGATGTGCCGTACGAGCAAATCGTCGCCACGCAGTTCGCGCCGTTGTGGAAGGGCTAGAATCGTGAACCTGGCGCTTTGGCTCCATCGCGCTGGATTGAGCCATGGCGATCGGCCGGCGCTGGGATTGGGCGAGCATGTGATCAGGCGCTACGGCGAAGTCGCCGGACGCGCGGCCAAGCTGGCGGCGGCACTACGCGAGCGCTTCGGCCTGCAACCGGGCGAGCGAGTTGCCATCGCCGCGAAGAACTGCACCGATTATGTGGAGCTCATGTTCGGCATCTGGCATGCGGGGCTCGCCGCGGTGCCGGCCAACGCAAAACTGCACGGCCGCGAGCTCGGCTACATTTTGCAGCACTCCGGCGCCCGCGTCTGCTTCGCGTCGGACGGACTCGATGCCGAGATTGCGCCGCATGCGCCGCCGACGCTGGAACGCCTGATCGTGATCGGCAGCCGCGAGTATGAGGCGCTGTTCGATGCCAGTCCGGCTGCGCCATGGCCGCGCAGTGGCGACGATCTCGCGTGGCTGTTCTACACCTCCGGCACCACGGGCCGGCCGAAGGGCGCCATGCTCACCCATCGCGCGCTCGCCGCGGCGAGCTTCGCCTATGCGAGCGAGGTCGATGCAATCGCGCCAAGCGATCCGTTGCTGCACGCCGCGCCGATGAGTCACGGCTCGGGCCTTTACATGATGGCCCACGTCGCGCGGCTTGGCGTCAACGTGTTGCCGGAATCGAGCGGCTTCGAAGCCGAGGAAGTGATACGCCTGATCGATGCATGGCCGGGCACCTCGATGTTCGCCGCGCCCACCATGGTCAAGCGGCTGGTGGAATGCCCGGCGCTTTGCGACCCCGACCATATCCGGACCATCATCTGGGGCGGCGCGCCGATGTATGTCGCCGATGCGCGCGCCGCCATCGACCGCTTCGGCCCGCGCTTCGCGCAGATTTACGGCCAGGGCGAAAGCCCGATGACCATCACCACTTTGTCGAAAGCGGAGATCGCCGACCGCGATCATCCGCGCTGGGCCGAGCGGCTGGCCTCGGCCGGCCGCCCTTTCGCCTGCGTCGAGGTCATGATCGCCGACGGCGACGATCGGGCGCTGGCGACCGGCGAGACCGGCGAGATTATGTGTCGCGGCGACGTGGTGATGCCGGGCTACTGGAACAACCCGGAAGCGTCGGCTGTGACGCTGCGCGGCGGCTGGCTGCACACCGGGGATGTGGGCGCGTTCGATGCCGAAGGCTATCTGACGCTCAAGGACCGCTCCAAGGACGTCATCATTTCCGGCGGCTCCAATATCTATCCGCGCGAGGTCGAGGAAATACTGCTCGAGCACGCAAGCGTCCGCGAAGTCTCGGTGATCGGGCGGCCCGATGCGGAATGGGGCGAGGTCGTCGTCGCTTATGTTGTCGGCGACGCCGATCGCGACGAGCTCGATGCGCTGTGCCTCAACGGCATCGGCAGGTTCAAACGTCCGAAGGATTATGTGTTCGTGAGCGCGCTGCCGAAGAACAATTACGGTAAAATCCTCAAGACCGAGCTGCGCGAGCTCGACGCCAAGAAAATAAAGAACTGAAACGGGAGGACGGCCATGGCCGATCGGCTCAAGGGCAAAGTGGCGCTTGTCGTCGGCGCGGGCTCGATCGGACCGGGCTGGGGCAACGGCAAGGCGACGGCGGTGGCGTTCGCGCGCGAGGGCGCGCGCGTATTCTGCGCCGACATCAACCTGGCTGCTGCCGAGGAGACCGCCAAGATCATCAAAGACGAAGGCGGCGAGGCAGCGGCGCATCGCGCCGACGTCAGCAAGGCCGCCGACGTCGCCGCGATGGTCGAAGCCTGCGTCTCGGCTTTCGGCCGCATCGACGTGCTCGACAACAATGTCGGCATCGCCGAGATGGGAGGCGTGGTCGAATTATCGGAGACTGCCTGGGATCACGTCTTCGCCGTCAATCTCAAAAGCGCTTTCCTGACCATGAAGCACGTCATCCCGGTGATGGAGCGGCAGGGCGGCGGCTCGATCATCAACATCTCCTCGATCGCGTCGATCCGCTACACCGGCGTGCCCTACGCGACCTATTACGCCACCAAGGCCGCGCTCAACCAGCTCACCAAAACCACCGCGGTCGAATATGCGGCCAAGCGGATCAGGGTGAACGCCATCCTGCCCGGACTGATGAAGACGCCGATGGTCGAGCACAGCGCGGGCCTCGCCAAGAGCTACGCCGGCGGCGACGTCGAGGAAATGTGGCGTGCCCGCGACCGCCAGGTGCCGATGGGTTTCGGCGGCGACGCCTGGGATGTCGCCTGGGCGGCGGTCTATCTCGCCAGCGACGAAAGCCGCTACGTCACCGGCCTCGAGCTCGTGGTCGACGGCGGTATCACGCTCAAATACGTGTGAGCCACGCTCTCACCATCCGCCGGCGGTAAATTGCAGGCGCTGGGTGACGTCGTAAGGCTGCTTGGCGAACGGGTAGGCGTAATCGACGCGCAGCGGCCCGAATATCGAATCCCAGATCAAACTGCCACCGACCGAGGCGCGCAGCGCACGCGAATTGGCGATCTGCTGCGACGGCGACAGCGTGTTTAAGTTCGAAACGCTCGAAGCGCCGTTCGCCCACAGGCTGCCAACGTCGGAGAACAAAGCCATCTTCAACTGCGCGTCCGCAGGCACCAGCGGCACCGGCGCCTGCAACTCGGCCGATGAGGTCCAATAGACATTGCCGCCGACATTATCCATGGTCGTGCCGGGCGTGACGTCGCGCGGGCCAAAACCGTTGGGCGCGAAGCCGCGCACCAGCTGCGGCCCGCCGAAGAAGCCATCGATCAACGGCAAGGACTGGCCGCCCCACGGCGTGATGTAGCCGCCCTGCGTCCGCACCATGCCGACCACGTCGCCGGCGATCGGATGGTAATAGCGGATGTCCTCGGTGGTGCGCGCGAATTTGGTGGCGCCGCCGAGGCCGGCGAAATCGTTGTTGGTCTGGACGCGGATGCCGTCGGTCGGGTGCCGGGGGTCGTCGAGCGTGGAATAGACCACGCTGTTGCCGACGGAAGAGACCCATGACGGCCCGGCCTGCGCCGCCTCTTGGATCGGCAGCGAGGCAGTGTTTCCCGCAGGCAGCAATACGCCCTGATTATAGATCGAGTAATTCCACGTCACGCCGTGCTGTTCGCTCAGCGGCGTGCCGAGCAAGAGCTTGGCGCCGTAAAGCGAAGTGTCGTAGGACTGATTGGTATTATCGAAGGTCTGCTTGCCGAACAACTCGCCGCCGAGTGAGACCCGCGGGCCGAGCGCATAAGGGTCGGTGAAGGCGAGGTCGAAGCCGCGGGCATATTGGCCGTACATTGCCGTCGCCTTGGCGATGTCGCCGGTGCCGAGGAAATTCCGGTCTCTGATGCTGACCTGGGCCAGCCAGCCGTCGGTCGTGGAATAGCCGCCGGCGATAGAGAAATCGCCGGTCCCCTGCTCCTCGACTGCGACGTCGAGGACGACGCGATCGGCCGCCGAACCCGGCTTAGCGTCGATCTTCACCGACTTGAAATAGCCGAGCGCCTTGAGGTGGCGCTCGCCGCGGTCGACCAGCGCGCGATTATAGGCGTCGCCCTCGCCAAAATCGAATTCGCGGCGGATCACTTCGTCGCGGGTCTTGGTATTACCGTGGATCTCGATGCGCTCGACATAGAGCCGTTTGCCCTGGTCGATGGTGTACACCACGTTTATCTGGTGGCTACCCGGCAAACGCTCATTGTGCACGGAAACACCGGCGAACGGCTCGCCGTTTTTGGCAAGCTGCATCGCCAGATCGCCGACGCTCTTGTCCACCGCGTCGGCGTCATAGACTTCGCCGGATTGCGTGCGCAGATACGGCATCAGCTCCGGCGCGGCGACGGTCTTCAAGTGCGAGTCGATATCGACTTTGCCGAACCGGTATTGCGGGCCTTCGTCGACCTTGAAGACAACGACGACGCCAGCCTTGTCGACGTCATAGCTCGATGACGCGACCACGTGCACGTCGTCGTAGCCATGGGCGCGATAGAATTTGCGCAAGAGATCGCCGTCGTTGTCGACCTTGTCGGGATCATAGGAGTCATTGTCGAGCGTAAAGCTCAAGGGATTGGTGACGCCGGTCTTGATCACGCCGGTGAGCTTGTTGCGCGCAAAAGCATTGTTGCCGGCGAACACGACCTGGCGGACCGCGAGCTTGTCGTTTTCCTTGATCTCGAAGACGAGATTGACCCTGTCGTCCTTGAGCTTGATCGTCTTCGGCACGATGCGGGTCTCGAAATGGCCGCGCAGGCGATAAAGCGCGCCGATGCGCTCGACGTCGCCCTGCACGAAGGCGCGCCATAGCGGGCCGCTTTCCTTCGATTGCAAATCCTTCTTGAGATCGGCGTCCTTGAGCTTGTGGTTGCCTTCGAATGCGACGCGGATGATGGTCGGGTTCTCGACGACCGACACGAACACGGCGCCGCCGTCGCGCGAGATTTTCACGTTCTGGAACAGCCCGGTGTCGTAAAGCCGCTTCAGCGCGCCGTCGAGCGCCGCGGTATCAAGCTTGCTGTCCGACGCCGTATGAAAATACGCGCGGATCGTATCCGCGCCGACATGGCGATTTCCGGTCACCGTGATCGCGGAATCCTTCGCGTCCGCCGCCGCTGCGTGGGTGCACGCGGCGGTCAGAAGAAAGATCGACAGAATTATCGAAAGAATGGCGGCTAAACCCCGGCCGTCCATTGCCATACCCCACGGCCAATTGGCCGCGCGCCATCACAGCCGCTTGCGGCGGCGGGATCGTGACCGATTGTGTCGGAATCTGAGGTATTGTTGGGGCGTTTGCCGTAATGGTTTACGCCTCGTCATTCCGGATGGCCGCTCCGCGGCTTCCAGAATGTTAACCCTGCAGCGCCCGCGTGGTGTCGTCGAACAATTCCTCGACCGAATAGCGCCGCGGAATGATCTTCATCTCCAGTGCGTAGCTCGACATCAGTTCGAGCGCGGGCTTCACCGCATCGAAGCCGAACGGCAGCGTGTCGACCGCGCCCGGTTTCGGCAGGCCGGCGGCTTTCTTGCTGTCGTGCAGCATGCGGAACACTTCGCGCACCGCGCCGGGATCGGATTTCACCACGTCGTTCTTCACTACCACCATGTGGTTGATCGGCACGGTGTTGTATTTCTTGTACCATTCCTTGGCGGCGTCGTCGGGATTGGGGATGACGCTTTTCAGCCGCGGATCGGACGGCAACACGGTGCCGAAGATCGCGGCATCGAGTTCCCCCTCGAGCACCATCTTGGTCATGTCCTTGCCGTCGGCGGCGCGCTCGACGCCGGGCGGATCCTTGAATTCGGGAATATGGGCGTCCTCGAACGTCACCCATTTTACCTTGCTGTTGTCGAGGCCGTAGTCCTTCCACAAAATGCCGCGCAGCCAGCAGCCGGTGGTCTGGGCGAACGAGCGCACGCCGATGCGGCGGCCCTCCAGCGTGTCCGGCGTCACGGTGCCGCGCTCGGAATTGTACAGCATGGTGCCGTGCTGGAAGCGGCCCATCATCGTCGCCGGAATGAGCGTGATCGGCTTGCCGTAGGCCTTGCCCTGCAGATAGCTGACGATCGCCATCTCGCAGACGTCGAACTTCTGCTCTCGCACCATCATGCCGAAGGCCTTGTAGACCGGATTGACCTCGGTGAGGTTGAGCTTGATGCGGTCGGATTTGATCTGGCCCGCCTTCAGCGCCTGGGTCTGCGGATAGGTGCCGAAGCAGGCGTTTATGGTGTCGATTTTTTCTGCGGTCATCGTACTCATATGGGCTTACCTCCCAAGGTCGGTTGATCTTATGGTGCGGCCGGGCGTTAAACCAGTCTCCGCCACGCAGGGGAAGCATGACCAGCATGACCACGAACGATACGCGCCTCGCGGGCGACAGGCTCGGCGCCTTTATCGTCCGCGCCTTGACGGCGGCGGGTCTGTCGGCGACGGATGCGGAAACCGTCGCCGGCCTCATAGTCGAGGCCGATCTGCGCGGCAGCGATACCCATGGCGTGATCCGGCTGCCGCTCTATGTGCGCCGTATCCGCGCCGGCGGCATCAATGCCAAGCCGAATATCCGCGTGGTCAGCGACCGACCCTCGGCGGCGCTCATCGACGGCGACAATGCCATGGGCCACCTGGTGATGCGCCGCGCCGCGCATCTCGCCATCGACAAGGCCAAGGCGACCGGCATCGGCTGGGTCGGCGCGCGCATGAGCAATCACGCCGGCCCGGCGGCACTCTACGTCACCTTGCCGCTGCACCACGACATGATCGGGCTCTATTTCGCCGTCGGCAGCAACAACCATTTGCCGCCGTGGGGCGGCAGCGAGAGCCTGCTCGGCACCAATCCGCTTGCCGTCGCAGTGCCGGCGCAGGACGAGCCCGCCATCGTGCTCGACATGGCGCCGACCGTCGCCGCCTATGGCAAGGTGCGGCTCAAGGCGCAGCGCGGCGAGCAAATGCCGGTCGGCTGGATGATCGACAAGGACGGCAAGCCGCTGACCGATCCGAAACGCGCCGACGAAGGCCATCTGCTGCCGATCGGCGATTACAAGGGTTACGGGCTGAGCCTGATCATCGGCCTCCTCGCCGGCGCGCTCAATCGCGCGGCGCTCGGCCGCGACGTCATCGACTTCGTCAAGGAGACCGGCAAGGCGACCAATACCGGGCAGGCGATCGCGGCGATCGCGATCGAAGCCTTCATGCCGGCGGCCGAGTTCAAGCGCAGCGTCGACCAGGTGATCCGCGATATCCGTGGCTCGAATCGGCTGCCGGGCGTCGAGCGGATTTTTCTGCCGGGCGAACAGAGCCACGCCAAGCTTATGGAGCGCCGCGCCCACGGCGTGCCGATGCCAAGGGCGCTACGCAACAATCTCGACGGGCTGGCGCGCGATCTCAACATCGCGCCGTTGGAATAGATCATGGCATCGCGCACACCCGTCGGCGTCATTGGCGTCGGTCTCATGGGCGACGTCTACGCCCGCCGCCTGGTCGCGGCGGGATTTACGGTGATCGGCTACGACGTCGATCCAGCGAAGAACGAACGCCTGGCGCAATTCGGCGCGCAGGCCGGATCGCTTTCCGACATCGCGCAAAAATGCGATCCGATCGTGGTCGCCGTGTTCAACACCGAGCAGGTCGAGGATGTGGTCGAGCGCACGCTCATCCCGGCCGCCGCCGGCAAGATCGTGCTCGTCACTTCGACCTGCGATCCCGACCGTATCGCCGCGCTCGGGGCACGGGTCGGCGACCGTCTGCGCTTTCTGGAAACGCCGGTGTCGGGCACGAGCGAACAAGTCCGCCAGGGCGACGGCGTCGGCTTGATCGGCGGCGACAAAAACATCGCAGCCGTCGCCGCGCCGGTACTCGACGCGCTGTTCGCTAAGAGCTTCCACATCGGCAAGCTTGGCGACGGCGGCCGCGCCAAGCTCGCGGTCAATCTCATCCTCGGCCTCAACCGCCTGGCGCTCGCCGAAGGGCTGGTGTTTGCCGCCCGCCTCGGGCTCGATCCGGCGGCGTTCCTCGACGTCGCCCGCCGCTCGGCCGCGGCCTCGCAGGTCATGGACACCAAGGGACCAAAAATGATCTCTGGCGATTTCGCGCCGGAAGGCCGCGTCCGGCAGACGCTCAAGGACACCCAGCTCATGCTCGATCAGGCACGCAAGGCCGGCCAGCAATTGCCGCTTCTGCAAATTCACGCCGACGTGCTGCAGGCCTGCGTCCGTCACGGCGACAGCGAGCGGGACAACAGCATCGTCATCGAGGAAATCCGCCGCCGTGTTTTGTGATCGTGGGTTTCTCCCGACGGCACCAAGGTGAATTCTGAATTGAAAGTCCAACGCAGACGATGAGCAACACCTTGCGCGGCGCCGACATCGTCGTTCGTTCGCTTCGCCGTATCGGCTGCCGGCGCGTTTTCACGCTGTCCGGCAACCACATCATGTCGATCTTCGACGCCGCGTTGGATGCGGGCATCGACCTCGTTCACGTGCGGCACGAAGCCGCCGCCGTGCACATGGCCGACGCCCATGGCCGCCTGACCGGCGAAGCGGGCGTCGCCTTGGTCACCGGTGGACCCGGTCACGCCAATGCGGTCGGCGCCCTGTACACCGCGCTGGCGGCGGAATCGCCGATGGTTCTGCTGTCGGGACACGCCGCGACCTGGGAGATCGGGCGCGGCGGATTTCAGGAATTGCGCCAGGCCGAGATGGCCAAGCCGGTGACAAAGGCGTGCTGGACGGCCGGCAGCGTCGAATCCCTCGGCCGCGATATCGGCGAGGCGATCCGTATCGCACGCTCCGGACGGCGCGGCCCCGTGCATTTGAGCTTGCCGTCGGATTTACTCGACGTGCGGCTAGACGAGAGCGCCGTGACCTGGCCAACCGACGAGCCGGCAACGCACGATGCGCTTGGCGATGCGGACTGCGCCAAAATTCTCTCCACCCTCGGCGCCGCAAAACGCCCGATCATCTTCGCCGGTCCGCAAATGTCGAATGCGCGTGGACGCGATCTGTTGGCAAAGCTCGAAGCAGCGACCGGCGCGCCGGCCATAATTTTGGAGAGCCCGCGCGGCCTGGCGGACGCGACGCTCGGAGCTTTGCCCGACCTGACGAAGCGCGCCGATCTTGTGGTGCTTTTGGGCAAGGCGCTGGATTTTTCGCTCAAATGGGCGACCGCTCCGACCTTCGCTACCGACGTCCAACTCATCGCCATCGATCCGGAAGCAGAGCTGACCGAGCGGGCGAAGCGCGAGAAAGGCGATGCACTTGTTTTCGCTTGCGTCGCGGATCCGGCCTTGGCGGCCGAAAAGCTCGCCGCCGGTGCAAAAGAGGCGCGCCTTCGCGATACGGCCTGGCTCGGCGAAGCCCGGCGTGCTCGCGACATGCGGCCGGCATCGTGGCAGGACGTCGTGTCGCAGACGCCGGGCCGGCTGCATCCCGCGGAAGTCTTTCGGGTGCTGCGTCCTTTCGTCGAGCGCGATGCGGACACTGTGCTGATCTGCGACGGCGGGGAATTTGCGCAATGGGGCCAGAGCATGCTTCAGGCCCGGCGCCGTCTCGTCAACGGCGTCGCCGGCGCGATCGGCAGCTCGCTCTCCTTCGCGCTGGCGGCGCGCCTGGTCGAGAGCAAGGCGCCGGTGTTCGCGGTGCTCGGCGACGGCACCATTGGCTTTCACATTGCCGAATTCGAGACGGCTGTAAGGCGCGGATTGCCGTTCGTCGCGATCCTCGGCAACGACGCGCGCTGGAATGCGGAAAGCGAAATCCAACGCCGCGACTACGGCACCAACAGGATGCACGGCTGCGAGCTTTTGCCGGTCCGCTACGATCAGGTCGTGCAGTCTCTCGGCGGGCACGGGGAATGCGTGGAACGAGCGGCCGACCTGTCCGCAGCGATCGACCGTGCGCTGGCCAGCGGCAAGCCCGCATGTGTGAACGTGATGATCGAGAGCACCGCCGCTCCCGCGCTACGTATGCCGCTTTGACCGATACCAAGTGTTGATTGAGTGGTGGGCGCACAAGGATTCGAACCTTGGACCCGCTGATTAAGAGTCAGCTTTTATTGCCGAAGTGACAATGGCTTGGATGTAAAACCTGCCAAAAGCAGCTATTCCAAATCAATTGGATACGAGCGAATTGTAAAACGCGATTTGGCTTTCCCAACCCCGCCACCACGTCCCGTAAAACGACGAAACGCTCCACGACTCGTGCTATTGAATAGCAGCAAGACGGCAATGAAGGGCCTCCATGTCAGAGCAAGAGGACGTCACTGGTCGCGACACCTACATTATCGTCGAGGCCTTGAGCTTCACGGTTGAGGCGCTCAGCGGGCTGCCCATCGAGCTCCGCCCAGACAACAATATTGCCGATATGAAGCGACTGGTTGAGAAATTTGTGAAGCACGATTCCGGTCTTGCTCAGTCACAGCTAATCGCCCACCGTAGGTTTCAACACGTGCTCGCTTATGGAAAAACGAACAGGGCCTAATTGCTCGGCTCCCCTATGCCTTTGGGATTCATCTCGGAAGCCACCCATAAGCGTTTATTTCCGAGGGGAAAGCTCACCGGGAGAGCGTTCGGTTTACAAGGGAGTGGTCGTATGTCCTATCCCTACGGCGCCTACCACTTCCCTGCCTGATGCCATGTCGCTTTGTTACTAAAGCGCACAACGTGCTCTGTGGCAAAGACGCTGGGCTCCTTTATCTTTATGCCCTTGAACCACGCGCATGCAATCGGGCCTTCGCTAACCTAGCGGCCGCCTGAAAAGCTGACGTGCCATATTCATCCGTAAGTGCGCTGCGCAAATCAATGATCGCTTTCGCGAAAGAATCGGGCGATCTCGAAGCGTCATCTGGTGAGTTAAAAATTAGACGGGATGCTCGTTCCCACGGGTCGGGGTGTGTATGGCAAACATGGAATATCGGCGCTGCGCCGATTGGCCTCAATCACCGTAGCCAAACCAGCCAATCGCTTGGCGGTAGTGTGCGGTATTAATTGATCTTGATCCCAGGATTACCGTCAATGGTTCATGAATATGAGAAAGTCGATAAGGTAATGGGATGCAACGCAAATTGAAAGACGGCGAGTTGTCCAATAGGCGACGCCAAAAAAGATGCCGCTCACAAAGGCATTCACCATCGTGTCTACAATTCCCGATGTGAAATGAATGAGCGCAAAGGCCGCGGAACTTATGATGATGACTGGAAGTCGCTGCGGGAGCCAGCGCTCGATCACTGCGAATAAAAATTTGCGAAAGACGACCTCCTCGACGAATACAGCAAACAAGAGTCCCAACGAAAGATCCGCGATCCGAATGGTTGGATCCGGGATTGGGGGCCAGGATGATGTCTCCAAAAAGCGAAAATAGTGCTCAAGGACGGGGCAGCCGAATATTTGCTCGGCATACTCGGCAGCAAACAGCAACAAGAAAACCGCAAGTGAACCTAACCAGCCGGTTCGTGGATGCGGCGACTCGAGAAGGCCGGAGCAGAATCCAAGAATGACCCCGATCAGAGAGATGCATCGGGCCAGGTAATCGATGGCCATCCAGTGTAGATAATTATCATCACCAAGCAGGATGATACGCCTGACGATAAAGGGGGCGATCGCCAGGAATATCGCCAGCCAAAGACCCCACAGCGACAACGGATGTGACCGGTGAGGGGCCGCGGATGAGGCCGGCATCGTATCGCAGGCGAGGTTCGTTTGCAGCATAACTGAAAGCGCTCTTGCGATTAAGTGCAAATCGGATTGGGGTACGCTTGTTCGCGCGATAGTCTCGCGCGGCAGCCAATCGGCAAATCAGTGGTTGGAGTTGAAATCCAACGTCGCAGTTTCTTCAAGCCACGCCATCCGCGTCGCTAGTAGAGGTGCGGGATCAATCGCGCCGTCTGAGCCATGTAGTTCCTGTATTGGGGAAAGGTCCTCAACAGGACCTGTTCCTCGTTGTTCATCCTTATGACCTGACAGGCACATTGCAGCATTAAAATCAGCACGGCCCACAGCGAGAAGAATTGCAGCGTCAGCCCAACGAGCGCGATCCCTTCACCAAGATACAGGGGATGACGGACCACGGCGTAGGGGCCGCGCACCACCAATTGGCGCGCCTCCGACATCATGCTGATCGATCGGCCAAGGTTAAGCGCGCTATAGAGGGCGAAGACGGTGCCGACGACAGCCAGCAGCGTAGACATATAGTAAAGCTGATTTGAAAGCTCGGCTGGCGGCATTTGGACGATTGCCACGCCTAGATACGTTCCCGCTATTGCGGCAGCACGTGGAAATAGGCCCTCGGATTTAGCCTGAGGCTTATTGCGGAAAATCAATAGGGCGATCAGTGTGCCGAAGAAAACCAATGTTGTAAGGTTGGAGATGACACCAACAATCGCGCGTAGATCGATGACGCCATAGTTCGTAACCGATATCTCATTCACCAGACCCGACAAGCGTGCTGACGCACCGAGCCCGTACCAGACGACCAAGGGCAGCGCGGCGAGCAGATCGTAGACCTTGGTGTGCTCCAACGCTTTGAAGCGTTCGGTAGGCGAAGAGCGGTGTTGAATATCGATGCTAATGCGAGCCATCGCAAACCAACGACTTTCATCAACTTGGCGTGAGTGTCCGAAGCTCTGCGATCATTTAGTTACACTTGAAACCATCGACCCAATAGGTTGCCGCTCCGCTAAACATCGTGCTGAATTATTCGTTTATTTTGGGCATAAAGCTTGGCAGGTCTGAAAGCCGTCGTGCTTTATCTCGTGAATCCAGTCCGGGGGCCGCTGAGCGGCGACTTGCAAAACGCCCGGTATTTGTAACGTTGATCCAAATCAAACTAAATGAGCTCATTCGAGTCAGCAAAGCCCATAACTTCTTCGTCGGCGTTGAGCGTCTGACCGACGAGCAAATCGACGAGATACGCATTAAGTGCGAGGAGCGCGCCGAGGCAGAGCTCGTGCGCTCGGTAACGTCCAAGAAGACGATCGGAGTAACAATGATACAGGGATTACCGATTTATTTCGCGTCGTCGGTTTCTGGTACTGGCTAAGTTCCAAGATAAGCCTGCTGCACTTCGGTATTCGCTCTAATACTCGTCGGTACATCGCTTGCCAGCACGTGGCCAGAGACTAAGACCGTAATGCGGTCGGCGAGCGAGAACACGGCATCCATGTCGTGCTCTATTAGCAGGATTGTGAACTCTCGCTTGAGTTCGCGAAGCAAGGCCACCATGCGGTTCGATTCTTCCTGGCCAAGTCCCGCCATCGGCTCGTCGAGGAGCAGCATACGCGGTCGGCCGGCGAGCGCCATTGCCATCTCGAGTAGGCGATGCTCGCCATGACTAAGGTGTGAGGCTGGTGTATTCGCGCGATCCACGAGCCCGACACGCGCCAATGCGCCAAGCGCCGGCTTGCGTAACTCCGGCTCAAGCCGCGCGTTGCGCCAGAAGCGAAACGAATGGCCTGCGCGCGCTTGAACCGCGAGTGCCACGTTATCGATCGTGCTGAAGTCCATAAAAAGCGTTGTGATCTGAAAAGACCGCGTCAGACCGAGCATGGTGCGACGATGCGTCGGCATCAACGTGATGTCGCGTCCTGCAAACCATATCGAGCCGGAGTCAGGACGCGTCTCCCCAGCGAGCTGATTGAGCAGCGTGGTCTTGCCCGCGCCGTTGGGTCCAATTACGGCGTGCAGTTCGCCCGCGCCGACCTCTAACGAAAGCTGGTCGGAAGCCACGACACCGGCGAAGCACTTGCTCAACGAAATGACTTTGAGCAACGGTTCATGCATGGTGCCTAGTCTCCAGGATTGCTAGGAGCAAGCCCGCTTACGCCGAACAATTATTTACGAGTTTTTTGAAATTAAACATCGTCGCATTGATCTATCTCAAATGGCACAGCCGCTGCACGACTTCTCGTTTGGGTCACGCGCGACCGATTTGTAATGGCCGCGCATTGCCCGCTTCTCTCACAGCAGCCACCAAACAACAGCGGCCCACTAACAGACGCGCAGGGCCAGGAACCGATATCGACGAGGGGCCAGTACGTCAGATGTCCCGGGCAGATGATGCCACCCGTGGAGCCATGCGGGCTACTTTTTGACGTTGCCGTCAGCATCGAACTGGCTGATATAGGCCCAGAGGTCATTGACCTGCTGCTCATTCTTCACGCCGGCAAATACCATTTTGGTGCCAGGGACTTTGGTCCTGGGATCTTTTATATAGTCCTTGAAACTCGCTTCGTTCCAAACGATTCCGGAGTTTTTGTTTGCATCGGAATAGCTGAAATTCGCAACCGTACCGGCTTTGCGGCCGTCGATCCCGTTGAGCTCGGGGCCGATCTTATTCTGCGCGCCGGGGCCGATCGAGTGGCAGATCATGCATTGGTTGAACATGGTTTTGCCCTTTTCGGCATCTTGCGCCACACCTACCGCCGTCGATGCCGCGATCATTGCGATAGCGACGGCCAACCTTTTCAACATGTCACTTCTCTCCTTGGCCGGTGGCCACGTCTTACCCGAAAGCGGATATTCGTTCAGCACCCCGATTGTACGATATTAGCCAGACGGGTTCGCTACTCAAGCCACCTTTTCAGTCAGGATTAATCATCGTTAGTCCCAAGTACCTTGCCAGTTCTGGGGCTGACCAAGTGCACCTGTCTGCAAATCGTGCAGGCGACGGATTCATAGACCTCAGCTTTGCCTTCAGCCGGATCGTCGGCGACCCAGCCTTGCACGTTGAAGCCCGTATTTGGACAGCGGAAAATGAATGCCCGAGCCACCCTGCCCCCACAGAAAGGCGGCTAAAATCGAGGCCGGAGAAGACCGACTCGATCAAGATCGCCCTAGCTCCAACACCCCCGTGTTGGCAAAGCCAAGCAAGCCAATAGCAGGGTTACAGCCAGATCTATTGATCAAGATCAATTTGAAATTAGGACACTCAAAAATTCAAATTATGACAAAGGGCTGGAAGCCAGGACATTTCACGAGCAACCGCTTTACAGTGTCCGAGCTATGTCCGCCTGCACCCTTGTAGTGACGGAATTGCTGCATTACGGCAAATGACACGAGGGGCTAACTGCAGCCATTGCGCTCGCTGCTGGTTGCTTGATTTGCCTCAAGAATTACGGGTGTTGTCCATGACATTCTAATGCGCCGACACAAGGAGGAGCCGTTATGATTAAAGATATTGTCGTCAATCTCAGCGTCAGCGAAGGCGGAAAAGCCACCGGAGACTACGCAATCTCCGTGGCCAGCGCACTCGACGCACACATCGCAGGAATCGCGTTCGTCTACGAACCAAACACTCCGATGTCGGAGTTGGGCTACAGTCCCAGAGGAGCAACGGACGTAACTGATGCGCTGCGGCGCGACTACGAAGCCGCGGCAAAAGCAGCGCTCGACCGGTTTGCCGCGGCGGCCACGCGCGCCGGTGTCTCGGCTGAGCCGCGGATGCTCAGCGCGAGTTCTGATAACGCTGGGTCCCAGTTCAGCCGCATCGCGCGGCGCTTCGATCTTGCAATTGTCGGCCAGACTGAACCCGACAGGAGCGCTATCCAAGCAATAATTTCTGAAAGCACTCTGTTCGAATCAGGACGGCCCATGATCGTGGTGCCCTACATTCAAAAAGCGCCATTCAAGCTTGACCGCGTCATGGTTTGCTGGGATGGAAGCCGACCGGCTGCGCGTGCCATCGCCGACGCCATGCCGCTCCTTGAGCGAGCGGGAAACATCGAGGTGGTCATAATCACCAAGGAACGCGGCAAGCAAGACGAAATCGAAGCTGCAGACATTGGACAACACCTCGCCCGGCATGGACTAAAGCTGGAAGTCAACCGCATTACGCGCGATAACCTCGATGTCGCCAACGTACTATTGTCGCATTCCGCCGACTCCGACGCAAATTTCATCGTCATGGGTGGTTACGGCCATTCCCGCCTGCGTGAGTTCGTGCTTGGCGGCGTAACGCGCACGGTACTGCATTCTATGACAGCGCCAGCGCTGATGTCGCACTGAGTGGCACGGCGGCCAAGTCGTATCACTCGGATGCCCGTGGCAGACATGTTGGCCCAGCCTCCGACGAGGTAGTCGAGTAAGCTTTTCGCCGGCCGCTCGAAGCTTGGGAATCACTCCGCCGTGGACAGCCGTTCGATGAAGGAAAGAACGGCCGCGCAGAAGTGATCGTTACGGTCGCCCGCCACCATATGCCGCGCGCCGCTGACATCGACGTAATTGGCGTGCGGGACAAGCTCGAGAAATTCTTTGGCGTGCGCCTCTTTCACCAGCTCCGAGGAGCCACCGCGCACAAGCAGAGCGGGGATCTCGATCCTGCGTGCAGCTTCGATTAACGACGCTTCGAGCCTCTGGCGGTCCGCTCCGGCTGCGCGCGGACCATCGAGGAATCGGGGGTCCCAATGCCAACGCCAGCGGCCATCGGGCGATAGGCGAAGATTCTTCTTCAGTCCCTCATTGCTCTTCGGCCGAGGGCGCTGCGGTAAATAATCGGCGACTGCCTGCGCAGCCTCGGCGATCGACGAAAACCCGTCAGAGGCATGTGCGCGCATGAAGCCGAGAACCTTTGCCACGCCAGTCTGGTCGACGCGCGGGGTAATGTCGACAAGTACCAACGCGGAGAAGACGTTAGCGGCCTTACCGCGTTCGGACTCGCCTTCAGCGAGAAGCGCGGCAATGCCGCCGAGCGATGCGCCAATTGCTATCGGCTTTGCCCCCGAGCGGCGGGCAAGTTCGGCGGCAACGAGTTTCACGTCCGCCGCAAAATCCGAGAACGCGTAGGCGCCGCTCGCAACCCAGTCCGAGTCGCCATGACCCCGTTGATCAGGCGCATAAGCCATATGTCCTTTGCGCGCGATCGCTTGCGCTGTTTTATGCCAGGCGTGGCGGGTCTGACCGCCGCCGTGCAGCAACAGAACGGAGGGGCCTCCGTCGCCGAACACGTCGGCGACAAGTCTGTTGCCGGCAGCACCGAGGAAAGTCGCGGTGGCGGGGATGGGGTGCTGGGTCATGACCATTCGTAGCGAAAGCTTACTACTCCTTCACGCCCATGGACTATGGTTGTCCATTCCGGACTCGTGCGCTGCACCATACAGGCATCATTCCAGTCCGACCTTTATTGCTTAGTCTTGGGCGGCAAGGCGGAAAGTCACCAACCCGTGGCTGCCTTATTCCGGCTGGATACCGATCTCCTTCACAACGTGACCCCAGGCATCGAATTGCGCGCGAATAAAGTCGCCCGTTTCGTCAGGTGTGCCGGCACCGGTAGTATAGAAGCCGATTTCGCGCAGGCGCTGCACGATTTCCGGCTGCTTGAGGACCAGGTCCATTTCGCGATTCATCCGCTGCAAGATATCGGCCGGCGTCCCGCTCGGCGCTACGACCGCCATCCACCCGCTAAAATCGAATCCGGGAAATGTGTCGGCGATGGGCGGAATATTCTCGTATCCCGGCGCACGCTGCTTCATGCTGATCGCGAGCGGCCGCAATGAACCGCTCTGAATGAATGGCGCTGCGGAAGGAATGGCAAGAATCGTAAGCTGCACCCGTCCGGCGATGGTATCCTGTATGCCTTGTGGCATTCTCGCATAAGGAACCTGCTCGATCTCGGTTCCCGCGAGCCTGTTGATCCACGCGGCAATCATGCCGGAGAAATTCCTCGGACCGTCGGTGGCGAACGTCAGCTTGCCCGGATCCGACTTGGCAAGGACGATCAGCTCCGGCAACGTCTTTGCTGCCACGTCCGGATTTGCCAGCAGCAAGAATGGTCCATCGGCGACTTTTCCAACCGGCACGAAATCTTTGATGGCGTCGTATGGCAGCGACTTGAACGTGTACGGATTCGTCACCAGCGCGGCGGCCGTCGCCCAGAAGAACGTGTAACCATCCGGCGCGGCACGCGCCGCCACTTCCGCTCCTATTACATTTCCGCCGCCAATTCGGTTCTCCACGAAAATCTGCTGACCGAGAGCTCGTCCTAACCTTTCCGTAATGAGCCGACAAAGTAGGTCAGGAGTTCCCCCCGCTGCCTGCGAGACAATGAAACGGATCGGTCGAGTCGGCCAGTTTTGCGCCCAGGTGGACTGGGTGAGGACCGATGAAAAACCCAATAGACAGAACAGCAGGCGCGTAATGACCTTCATTTTGAATTTCTCCGAATGTATGCGGGGGCGTGGTGTGGATGAATCGATTTTTCCTCCTGTCCCGGCTGACAATCGGATACGTAGTTATTTAAAACCGCATCGCTCGGCTTTTCGATCACCGCCTCAGTGTGCAATTGACCGGCGGGGCCCGGGTTGATCGCACTGCAACTCGAATAAGATTTCGGCATTCACACAAAAGCCGGGCGCAAAATTTACCATCGCCGGCGCGTAATCGAGCCAGTCCTGGCAGGCTTTCTTGGATCGACAAGCCTCACATCGCCGGAGCGCTGTTGCATACTGCAAACTCAATCGCGGTGAATCCCCTGCGCTGGGTTTAATCCCAAGACGCGTCATCATTTCGTAAATGCGCATGGTCGCGTGCCTGATCTGTTATGACTCTCCTACGCCTACAGGTGCCACGCTACAGACCAAACGGCTTTGCTCATTTGATATAAATCAAAATGCCCTCTGCATCTTGGCAATGCAGAAATCCGCCGCAGGCATTGACCCCAAAAGAACGGCCACGGACCGGAGCCCTTGTTAGGGTTCGGTCCGCAGCCGCTTCGCTCTATGGTGCCCCCGTAGAGCGCACTTAACATTAAAAGTCTAAGCGCCTTAGATCAAGATGCATTGACATGGATCAATGGTCGTTATGTCCGCTTATCCCCAGAAGCAGGCAAACTCTCCGACCTGGCGCTCTCAGACCTGGCGCTATTTCGCGGCCACCTTCTCGCTGCGGGCGCTCGACGCAACCGGTGACATTACCGGATCGATGTGAAATTCAATCTCATCGTTCTCGCCTCGTTGCAAGCGTGTGACCACCCGCCAGCGGCCATCGTCGGTCGTCGGATAATCGAGCCGAAAGTGCGCGCCCCGGCTTTCGGTGCGCTTGAGACAGGCAATGGTGAGGATACGTCCCAGTAGCGCAAGATTGCGCACCGACAGCGCGCTCTCCAACTCCTCGCCACGCACCTTGGCCGAGCTGCCCGCCTTGCTGTCGAGTCGCATTGCGGGAACGACTTCGCGCTCGATGCGCTCATACTCGTCGAGCGCCTCGCGAAGCGTTCGGTCTTCGCGGATGGGACCGAGCTTATTGTGCGCCAGTTGCTGGCACTTTATGCGCAGGTCCGATTGCAGCGGACCGCGCTCGTGGCTCATCAGGCCGGCAAGCCAGGTGAGATCGGATTGAGGAATGGCGTGATCTTCCGGCGCGGGTATATCTATCCGTGCTGCATTGGCCAGCGCCGCCGCCCTTTTACCGGCGCGCCGGCCATAGACCAGCGAGGCCGACAACGCCGAACCGCCGATGCGGTTGCCGCCGTGGATGCCGCCGGCGGTTTCGCCGGCGGCAAACAGGCCATCGACCGGAGTCATACCGTCAACGTCGATCTTGAGGCCGCCGAGCCAGGTGTGGCTTCCCGGCGCCACCTCCAAAGGCGTCTTGCTGATGTCGATGTGCCGATGCAGGCAAGTCTTGTACACGTGCGGAATTTGTTTCTGGATGACGTCCATGGGAACCTTGGTCGCATCCATGAAGATGCCACCGGTGGAACTTGCACGGCCGGCGTGAATTTCCTTGGCCATGGCGAGGATGACTTCGGAACGCGTCGATTGTTCCGCCGTATCCGGAAAGTAACGCTTGAGAAATTCCTCGCCGTCGCGATTTCTGAACACCGCGCCGGCATTAATGAATCCTGTCGGATGTGGCGCAAAGCCAAACAACTCCTTGGGTGAACAGCACATCGCCTGAAAATCGATCATCTCGATGCCAACGAGCGGCGCACCGGCGCGAAAGCCGAGCACATAGCCGTCGCCCGTCACCTGCGGCGGGTTGTCATTGACGTAGAACAATCCGCTGCCGCCGCCGGTGCACAGGATGACCTGCTGCGCACTGTAGATGACGAGCGCGCCGTTCTGATAATCGACACCCCAGGCGCCGACCACGCGGCCATCGCGTTTGATGAGATCGACGACGGCCGTGATCGAATGTTTTGCGATACGCGCATCGGCGCGCAGCTTTTTCGACAGCACCTTGGTGATCATATTGCCGGTGGTGTCGTAGTGATGGCAGGCCCGGTTTCTGGAGTGGCTGGGAAACGCCTTGAGATCGAGCCGGCCGTCAGCGCCCCGCACGAATTCCGCTCCCCACGATTCCAGATCGTGCACGACGTCGACAATGTCATATACCCACACGCGCGCGAGCTCGGGATCGATCAGTTCGCCGCCGTGTTTGAGGATGTCCTGAAGATGAAGCTCCGGACTGTCGTCATCGCCCATGGCCGCCGCGAAGCCGCCTCGCGCCACCGTTGTCGTGCCGCTGGTGGCGCGGCCCTTGGTCACCTGGATGACGGCGACACCGGCGTCAGCGCATTCAAACGCGGCCATGGTGCCGGCGGCGCCGCCGCCGACGATCAACACGTCGGTTTGGTGGCGCTTGACGGGAATATCAAGGCGAAGGGGCATGGGTCAGGCCTTGCTCAGGTCTTAGCGATTGCAACGAAGGCGTCCACGCAGGCATCGGCAAAGACGGGGTCGTTGACGTGCAGCGCATGTTCCTCGATCGGCGCGACCTTCAAATGCGTTTTCAGGGAGTCCATGAAAAGTTGATATTCCTCAGGACGCTTCCATGGGCCCTTGTCGTTGCCGGCAAGATCGGTCGCGCGACGTTTGGTGTGTTCGCTGAAACCTTCGAGCGGCACAAGGACGCGAACCGGCCCTTTAGCCGCATTGAGCCGTTTGCCAATTTCGCAGCCCAATTTCTCGAACTCCTCGGCGTTGGTCCGCATCAGCAGGTTCTGCGCGTTGTAACGGAAAAATTCGCGCGCCTGGTAGCGCTCCGGCACCTGGCCCACCCAAAAGTTGGCGTGATCTATCGCTCCCGGCACGATCACTTGCGGCAGACCGGCCGCGCCGGCGCCGGTGAGCCGCCTGTCGCCGGCGGAATATACGCCGTCGACGATCAGGTCGGCGAGCTCATGCGTTGTGACGTCGATGACGCCCATGAGTTCGCCGGACGCCGCCAGGCGTTCGAGCGATTTGCCGCCGACCCCTGAGGCGTGGAACAGGATGACCTCGTAGCCGAGGGATTCCAGGCGTTCGGTCACCCGCTCGACGCAAGCGGCAGTGCCGCCAAACGACGAGACTGCGACCAACGGCGGTTCTCTTATCCCGGATGCCTGTTTCGCCGCCCGGTTCTTGACCGCCGCAGCCACCGCCAATGCGGCGTCCTCCATGACCGATTTGGTGATGCGATTGAGCGAAACGTCGCCGATCGAGGGGTACATCGCGATATCACTCTCGGCGACATACCACTGCACCGCCGCCGTGCCGGCGACCGTGCTGATCACCACCTTCGGCACGAGGTAAGGCAACGCTCGAAGGATCGAACAGACGAGGTTGGTCCCGTTCGCCCCGCCGAGCCCGATGGCGCCTGAAACCTCACCTTTGACGAATTTCTCCAGCAGCATCTTGGTGCCGCCTTCGATCATCACCGCGGCAGCGTCCTGGCGCGTGCGCTCGTTCAGTGTTTGCCAAGATGCCCCGGCTGCTGCCGCGACCTTCGCGCCTGCCATATCGGCATCGTCAGCGTCGTGCGATTTCAGGGATAAATCGACGATCCACGGGATCACGCCTGCGCGCGCAAGTACGTCTGCGACGAACTGCGCTTCTCTGCCCTTGGTATTCATCGTCGCCAAGACGGCGACGGTCGGCCTCGATGCACTCAAGACGGCCTCACGCGACGTTTGCCGGGCATTGGGCTGGTGAAGTAAGACACATTCTGCCGCAAAGCGATATCGGCTGTGAGGAGAAATGCTCGTGAGCGAACGAAGGCGCAGCTTCTTCGGCTGGGGATACGAGGACGACGTGGTTTCGGCCGACGAGATCGGCTGGTTCGAGCGCGCCTGGTCGCAGCTCTTTCATGTCGACCGCTTCGATCCAGCCCCCTTGCCGCGCGTGTCCGAGATCACCTTGCGCAAGCCCCGGCTGTCGGTGCCTGCCAGTTTGAAGGCTTTCTGTACCGAAGATAAATACGACCGGCTGTTTCATTGTTACGGCCGCTCGGTTCACGATCTCGCGCGGATGATTCACCGGCGCGATTTCGCAAACCCGCCCGATGTCGTCGCTTACCCGCGTGACGAAGCGGACATCCGCGCGGTGCTGGACTGGTGCGGCGCAAACGATGTCGCGGCGATCCCGTTCGGTGGTGGCTCCAGCGTGGTCGGCGGCGTGAACCCTCCCTGCGACGAGCGCTATCGCGGCACGTTGACCATCGACCTGAAACGGCTCAATCGCGTGCTTGAGGTCGATACCACGTCTCAGGCGGCGCGAATCCAAGCCGGCACACTGGGCCCCGACCTCGAGCGCCAGCTCAAGCCGACTGGCCTGACCATGCGGTTTTTTCTCCAGGCATGGGAGTTCTCGTCACTAGGGGGATGGATTGCGACACGAGCCGCCGGCCACTACGCAACCGTCTACACGCAGATCGACGACCATATTGAAAGCCTTCGCGTTGTCACGCCGGCCGGCGAAGTGGCGACGCGACGGCTGCCCACGTCAGGCGCGGGGCCAAATCCCGACCGGCTCTTTCTCGGCTCCGAGGGCGCCCTGGGAATCATCACCGAAGCTTGGGTACGACTGCACCGCCGACCGACCTTTCGATCAGCGACGACCGTGCGCTTCGGCAACTACGAAAAGGCGGTGGTCGCCGTGCGCACAATCAGTCAGGCCGGTCTCTATCCTGCGAACGCCAGACTAATCGAGCGCGACGAGGCCAAGTTCACCGAAGCCGGAGACGGCAGGCATGACATATTGGTGCTGACTTTCGAGTCGGCGGACCATGATCTCGATCCGTGGATGAACAGGGCGCTGGAAATCTGCGGCGACTATGGCGGCGAATGGGATCGCGATGCGCTGGCGGCGGAACATTCCCAGCGCCGAGGGGCCGCGGGAAATTGGCGCGACAAATTCCTGCGCGGGCCGTATTTGCGGGAACACGCCATTGCGCGCGGCGTGATGCGCGACACGACGGAAAGCTGCATCACTTGGGAACGCTATTTGGATTTCCAGGCGCGGGTGAAGGACGCCACCTTGCGTGCAATTCGCGAGGTCACCGGCCGCGCGGGCACTTGCACCGTGCGCTTCACTCATTTGTACCCGGACGGCCCCGCGCCGTATTTCACCTGGCATGCGCTCGGCGACAAAGCCAAATTGGTCGAGCAGTTCTGGGCCATCAAAGCGGCGGCATCCGAGGCAATGGTCGAGGCGGGCGGTACGATTACGCACCATCATGCGCTCGGCCGCGATCACCGGACGTGGTACGACCGCGAGCGGCCGCAGCTATTTGCCGATGCGCTTAAGGCGGTTAAACAGTGTCTGGATCCCCATCACGTCTTAAATCCCGGGATCCTGATCGATCGATGAACGTCACCGTGCACCCGTCCTGCACCAACGCCACACCGGATCTGGCCTCACCTCACCCATTCGGGGGTACCCCATGCACGGAGTCGCTTGACAGATTCTTTCCGACTTGATCGGTTGCGATCGATGTTGATCGATGACCTGTCCCTGGCGCGTGCAATTCATGTTTTGTCGCTGGTTCATTGGATCGGCGGAGTGTGCGTCGTGACGACGATAGTTTTGCCGAATGCGCGCAGATTGCCCGACGCCGCGCGCGCCGTCGCGGCTTTCGAAAGCTTCGAATCGCGCTTTGCGCGTCAGGCTCGCGTGTCGATTCTGCTCGCCGGTTTGTCGGGCGTCTACATGCTGATGAAGCTCGATGCCTGGAATCGGTTCGCGCACGCCTCGTTCTGGTGGCTGCACCTGATGGTCGCCGTGTGGTTTTTGTTTGCCCTCATGATTTACGTTCTGGAACCGCTCGCCATACATCGGCTCTTCCACGAATATGCACTTCGCAATAAAGACCATGCCTTCGCTCTTGCGACGCGGCTTCACGCGATAGTGCTGACCGTCTCTGCGCTCGCAATTGGCGCTGGAGTGCTAGGCGCGCATGGCGGGTTGCCATGAAAGGCGTTGTCAGCGGCTGGGCGTCGGCTGTTGGTCCAACCTCAATTGCTCAGGTAACACGACTTGCCGGCACGACCGCGGTCGCTTCCAACTCGATCTTACCCGGAGTGTCGAGCAGGTCGGCGACAAAAATCATGCTCATGGCCGGATAGTGAGTGCCCATGAGGCGGCGCCAGATGCGACCCAGCTCGCGCCGGTCGGCCAAATAGGCAGGCTTGTCAGCGCAATAGGCGGTCATGCGGCAGATATGCTCGGGCGCGGCGCCGGCCTCAGCGAGCACGGCAAGGACGTTTTTGAGCGCCTGCTCGAACTGGGGGACAAGTTTGTCGCTCTGAAACCGTTGCGCGGCATCCCATCCCACTTGGCCTGCGACGAACACCATGCGCCCTGCCGGCGCCTCGATCCCGTTGGCATATCCGATCGGCGGCGCCCACCCGGTGGGAAGCAAAACGCGCATCGACATGGAGTGCTCCTTGACGTCGTCGGCCGCGGGCCGATGGCGAAAACTCAGTTTCCTGCGAATTAGTTTCCTGCGAATATCGGCCGCTGTTTGTTGACGAAGGCCAGATAGGCGCGCTCGTAATCCTTGGTCTGCATGCAGATGGCTTGCGCTTGCGCCTCGGCCTCGATGGCTTCATCGATGCCCATGTTCCATTCCTGGTGCAGGCATTTCTTGGTCATGGCATGGGCGAATGTCGGCCCGTCGGCGAGCGACTTCGCCACCGCCTGTGCATCACCGAGCGCGGCCCCGGGCTCGCATAGCTTGTTGTAAAAACCCCACCGCTCGGCCTCCGCTCCGTCCATCGACCGTCCGGTATAGAGCAACTCGGCGGCGCGGCCGGCACCCACAATTCGCGGCAGCATGTTGCAGGCGCCCATGTCGGCACCA
>JBEKKM010000057.1:0-26043 GCA_050010715.1 Xanthobacteraceae bacterium
GCCTCGTAATCGCGCCGCGGCACCGCACCCCAGACCGGCTTCGGCCATGCCGCGTCTTCCTTGCGCCGCGCCACGACGTGGACATGCAGCTGCGGCACCACGTTGCCGATCGCGGCCACGTTGAGCTTGTCGCAGCGTGTCTCGTCCTTGAGCGCCCGCGACACCAGCGCCAGCTCATCCATCAACGTCGCTTGCTCGGCGCCGAGATCGATGATCTCGCTGACGCCTGCGCGCCGCGGCACCAGGATGAGCCACGGGAAATTGGCGTCGTTCATCGCCAGGAGCCGCGACAAAGCAAGGTCGCAGACCGGCACCGTGTCGGCGGCAAGTTGCGGGTGCAGCGACCAGCCGGTTTCGGACATTTCCACCTCTCCAATCGAGCCCGTCACGGCTAACATGACGGCGGCCGCTTTGACTTGCTTTCTCCCCCTCCCCGGCCAATATAGTCCCCGGGAGGTTGGCGGTGGACGAGCCACTCGCCAACCGGGTCAGGTCCGGAAGGAAGCAGCCCTAACGAGCGCGGTTCGGGTCGCTCGTCAGCCTCCCACCCCTTATTTTCGCATCGCGCGAATCTTGAACCGGCACCATTCGCTATCCCGCACGCGGGCGGCGGAGTTTTGAAGAACGATGAGCGACGCCGCAAACGAAAAGCCTGGTTCCTACCGCGTGCTGGCGCGCAAATACCGGCCCTCGACTTTTGACGACCTGATCGGCCAGGACGCCATGGTGCGCACTGTGTCGAACGCGTTCGAGGCTGGCCGCATCCCGCAGGCCTGGATCCTCACCGGCGTGCGCGGCGTCGGCAAGACCACGACGGCGCGCATTTTGGCGCGCGCGCTCAATTACGAGCTGCCCGACGGCTCCATCACCGGCCCGACCATCAAGATGCCGGTGCTCGGCGTGCACTGTCAGGCGATCATGGACTCGCGCCATCTCGACGTCATCGAGATGGACGCCGCCTCCCATAACGGCGTCGACGACGTGCGCGCGATCAACGACGCGGTGCGCTACGCGCCGGTCTCGGCGCGCTACAAGGTCTATATCCTCGACGAAGTGCACATGCTGTCGGGCGCCGCCTTCAACGCGCTGCTCAAGACGCTGGAAGAGCCGCCGGCCCACGCCAAGTTCATCTTCGCCACCACCGAAATCCGGAAAGTGCCGATCACGGTGCTGTCGCGCTGCCAGCGTTTTGACCTGCGCCGGGTCGACGCGGCGCTGTTGGTACAGCATCTGCAGGGCATCGCAGCCAAGGAGACCATCACCGCCGAGCCCGAGGCGCTGGCGCTGATCGCACGCGCCGCGGAAGGTTCCGTGCGCGACTCGCTCTCCCTGTTCGATCAGGCGATTGCACATGCCGCCGGCCCGGTGCGCGCCGAGGACGTGCGGCAGATGCTCGGGCTTGCCGATCGCACCAGAGTCATCGACCTGTTCGAGGCGCTGATGCGCGCCGATATTTCCCGCGCCTTGCAGGAATTGCGCGACCAGTACGATACCGGCGCCGATCCCGCCATGGTGCTCGGCGATCTTGCCGAGTTCACGCATTTCGTCACCCGGGTGAAAGTCGTGCCGGCGGTGGCCGACGACGTGTCGCTCACCGAAGCCGAGCGCACGCGCGGCCGCGCCTTTGCGGCGAAATTGTCCATGCGCGTTCTGGCACGCACCTGGCAGATGCTGCTCAAGGGCATCGCCGAGGTCGAGGCCGCCGGCCGGCCGATCGCCGCCGCCGAGATGGTTTTGGTCCGTATCGCCTACGCCGCCGACCTGCCGACGCCCGACGAAGTCATCCGCTCGCTCGGCGACGGCGCGCGCGGCAACGGTTCTGGCGCCACACCGTCCGCGCCAGCGTCGCGCGCGGACATGCCGGCGCGTTCGGAAATGCCGCGCGGCGGCGGCACGCGTGGCCCATTGGCATCGACGGCGCCGTTGCAGGAACCGGTCGCCCGCGGCGCCGAGGAGAATGCGCCGGCGCGTGCGCTCAACCGCTTCGAGGATTTGATCGCGCTAGCCGCCGAGAAACGCGACGTCTCATTGAAGAGCGCGCTGGAACGGGACGTGCGGCTGGTGCGTTTCGAGGACGGCCAGCTCGAGATCGCCCTCGAACCAAGCGCGGCGAAGATGCTGGTCGGCAACCTGTCGAAGAAGCTCCATGATTGGACCGGCCGGCGCTGGATGGTCGTAGTCTCCGCCGAGCCGGGCGCGCCGTCGTTGCGCAGTCAGGCCGAGGAGCGCAAGACGCAACTCAAGAGCGACGCGCGCAGCGATCCGCTGGTGCAGGCGGTGCTGACGCGCTTCCCCGGCGCCGAAATCGTCGAGGTGCGCCCGCCGGCCGGCGCGCCCGCGGCCGATGACATTCCTGACGCGCCAGATAACGAGAGCGACCTTGATGCCTGATTTTCTCGGCCTGATGAAACAGGCCGCCGAACTGAAATCGAAAATGGAAACCATGCAGGCCGAGCTCGACCGCATGGAGGTCGAGGGCACGGCCGGCGGCGGCATGCTGACCGTGAAAATTTCCGGCAAAGGCGACCTGCGCGGCGTCCACGTCGACGAGTCGCTGCTCAAGCCGGACCAGAAGGAAATCGTCGAAGACTTGATGGTGGCGGCGCACGCCGACGCCCGCCGCAAGCTCGAAATTCTGCTGCAGGACAAGATGCAGGCAATGACCGGCGGCCTGCCGCTGCCGCCGGGATTGAAACTGTTTTGATAATGACCGGATCGCTCATGCGCGCTCCCTCTCCCCCGCGGGGAGCGGGTTGGGGTGCGGGGGCTCTGACCGAGAGGCCGTACCCCCTCACCCCTCCCTCTCCCCTCTGGGGAGAGGGAGAAGAATAGGAATCTGGCGATGCCGAGCATCGCCGCCGGTCCCGAGATCGAACGACTGATCCAGCTGTTGGCGCGGCTGCCGGGGCTTGGGCCGCGCTCGGCGCGGCGCGCGGCTTTGTTCTTGATCAAGAAGCGCGAGTTGCTTATGGCGCCGCTTGCCGTGGCCTTGCAGGCGGCGATGGAGAAGATCGAGATCTGCCGGGTGTGCGGCAATATCGATACGCAAAATCCGTGCGCGGTGTGCACCGATGCGCGGCGCGAGCCGTCCATGATCGTCGTGGTGGCCGACGTCGCCGATCTGTGGGCGCTGGAACGCGCCCGCGCCATCAATGCGCGCTACCACGTGCTCGGCGGCACGCTGTCGCCGCTCGACGGCGTCGGGCCGGACGATCTGACCATCGACGCGCTGATCAAGCGGGCGCACGACCCGGCCGTCAAGGAGATCATCCTGGCGCTCAACGCCACCGTGGACGGCCAGAGCACCGCCCATTACATCACCGACCTGCTGCACGATGCCGAGGTGAAGGTGACGCGGCTCGCCCACGGCGTGCCGGTCGGCGGCGAGCTCGACTATCTCGACGAGGGCACCTTGGCCGCGGCGATGCGCAGCCGGACGCCGTTTTGACGGTGACTGCCTGCAAAATAATCAGCCGCCGCCCGCGGTGCGACCACGCCAAGCCCTGGAACGGTAAACCGAAACCAAATCCGTGCGATTCCGCCGCGTCCGGAACTTGGCCCGCGGTTTGCATAACGATAGGCTGCGATCTCGGTCTCACTCGTCGTGTTGAATGAGGTTGCAGGAGCCCCCGGAGATCCCGGCACCGGGGGCTCCATTATTTTTTGGACCCCCTAGCCCGCCCAGTCCGTCATACCCTTGCTTGCGCGCCTCGCCCGCGCGGTGCACATCATTGCCGCCCGTTTGAGCAAGGTGCGCGCATGGCCGACGACGTCCCGTTCGACAAGTCTTTCGATCTCGAACCCGACACCGTGAAAGAGGTCGCGCCGCTGGTGCGTGCGGTGGCGGCCAACAATCCCAGTCCGTTCACGTTCAAGGGCACGGTCAGCTACGTCATCGGCCGCGGCAAGGTGGCGATCCTCGATCCCGGCCCGGACGACGACACCCATGTCGCGGCGCTGCTCAACGCGGTGCGTGGCGAGACGGTGACGCACATCTTTGTCACCCACACCCATCGCGATCACTCACCAGCAGTGCCCAAGGTCAAGGCCGCGACCGGCGCCAAAGTTTTCGCCGAAGGTCCGCACCGACTCGCTCGCCCCCTGCATATCGGCGAGACGCGCCGCCTCGATGCCTCCGCCGACATGGATTTTCGCCCCGACGTTACGCTGCCAGATGGTGAAGTGGTGAGCGGCGACGGCTGGACGCTGCAAGCGCTGACCACGCCGGGACACACCGCCAACCACATGGCGTTCGCGTTCAAAGAATCCGATCTGATTTTCTCCGGCGATCACGTCATGGGCTGGTCGACCACCATCGTGGCGCCGCCCGACGGCGCCATGAGCGATTACATGGCCTCGCTGCACAAGCTCGCAAAACGCAGCGAGCCCGTGTATCTGCCCGGCCACGGCAACCCGATCCGCAATGCGCCCCGTTACGTCCAGCACTTGATCGCGCACCGGCACGGCCGCGAAGCCTCGATCCTGCACCGGCTCGGCAAGGGCGCAGCCGACATTCCGACGATTGTGAAGGCGGTTTATATCGGCCTCGATCCGCGCCTGACCGGCGCCGCCGGGCTCTCCGTGCTGGCGCATATGGAGGAATTGGTCGCGCGCGGCGCCGTCTTGACCGACGGGTCGGCCTCGATCAGCGGCATCTATCGCCTGGCCGACGGCTTGGCCGGTGCTTGAGGTTTTGCCGGCACCGGCGCCGGCGCAGGCTTCTGCGGCAACGCCAGTACGTCGTCGATGTCATTGATCAGGTTGCGCACCCGCGTCGCGTTGGTGCCGAGATCGTGGCGGCCGTAGCGCGACGCCGAGCGCACGTCGATGCGCGTGCCGTCGCTGGTCGGCCGCACCCGCACCACGACGTCGTCGCGGAAGCCGAGGATCGGCGTGCGCGCGATCGCCTCGATGAAACCGTCGCGCGGCGCCGGACCCGGCGGCGCGCGCGTATCGACCGGACGCACCGCGCTGCCTTGCGGCGGCCGCGCGTCGACGATGCGCCATTTGCGCTTGATGATCACCTTCATCGCCGCGTCGTAGGCTTCCTGCGGCGTCGAGTCGGTGAGGTCGGGCTCGATGTCGGAATAGGCGGCGTGCTGCAGCTCGGCGGCATAGAGACCTTCATAGGTGATCGGATTGGCGTCGCGCGGCCGCAACCGGGCGATAGCGTCGAACCGCGGCGGATCGATCGGGTCGGTGGTGATGTCGTAGATCGCCGGCAGCCGATAGCCTTTGACGCCGAGGTAAAGCGGATAGGCGATCAGCGCCAGGCCGATGAGAAAGGCGGTGGCCGCTTCCTTGGCGCCGCCGACGCCTTCGAACCAGATGACGATCGCGGCGCCGATGGCGAGCAGGATCGCGACCACCGCGAGCAGCAGCGCACCGGCAAGCGTCGATAAAGCCGGCACGATTTCGAGCGCGCCGGAACGCACGATGATGACGGCGATCAGGGTCGCCGCCAGCGAGAACAGCGCCACGCGGCGCGCCCAGACGGCGAGCCGTGACGGCGGCTCTTCAATGGTTCGGCGTCGCACCATCACGCTTTGCTTTCATTTTTGGCCGCCGCCCGCATTCGTCCCGCCGGCCGGCTCTGGCTCGCTCGCCGAAGCTTTGCCGCTTGTCGTTCCGCTGACCGCGGTTGTAGCCGTCCCCGGCGGAGCCGTCGCGGCTGTCGGCGACGGCGCGCAAATCTGCTTGAGCGCCGCCCAATCCGCGGCGCCGAGCAGCGGCACTGTGGCGCCGGCCGGCGCCATGGCGTTGATCGCGGCGACGCGATCCTTGGTGTCCGGATGGTCTTCGAAGATTTTGATGCCTTCGTCCTTGTTGGCCGTGACGCGGGCCAGGATGGTGGCGAGCGCGCGCGGATCGCCGCCAGCCCGGCGCATCACGGCGACGCTGTAGGCGTCCGCCGCCGCCTCGACCCGGCGCGAATAGGACGAGCGCAGCACGGTCTTGGCGGCGATCACCACCGCGCCGCCGCCGACGAAATCGCCGAGCATCATGCCGAACAGGAACGACAGCCCGGCGGCCTGCAACACAGTGCGCGTGCCGTCGCGGTGCGCGACATGACCCATCTCGTGGGCCAGCACGCCGGCAACCTCGTCCGGCGACTCGGCGCGGTCGATCAGCCCTTGGAACGCGTCGATGTGGCCGCCGGGCAGCGCAAAGGCGTTGAATTCCGTCCGCCGCACCACCTCCACCCGCAACGGGTAAGGCAACGCTGCGGCCGCCTTGAGCTTGCCGACCAGTTTGTCGAGCGCGGCCTGTCCCGCCGCGCCGCTGGCGCCGCTGCCGCAGCTGAAGGCAGCGCCGAGATTTTTGCTGTCGAGGGTAGAGCGGATCTGCTTTTCGACTGCGCTGCCGAGTTTTTGTTCGACCGAGATCGGGACCAGCGGCGTCAGTCGGGTGGCGATCACCGGCACGCCGATGATTGCGGTGACCATCAGCGACACCACGGCGGCGAGGCTCAAGATAACGACCTTGCGGCGCAGCCTGCGCTCGGCGGCGCCGCCGCGGTCGAGCGTGACGGCACGGTCCTCGATCGCTGCGGCGAACGCGGGATCGCGGACTTCGAGGCGCGCCAGCAAGGTCTCGCCGCTGCGGCCGAGCCGCAACACACCGTCGGGCGACGCCTGCCGGCGCAGCTCGGCATAAAGCCATTCGTCGAGCAGGCGCCGGTCGGCGCCGAAGATATGCAAGCCCGCCGTGCCGGCTTCGACCTCGACGTCGTTGCGCGCGCTGCAGGTGCCGTCGAAATAGATTGCGGCGCCGCGCGGCGGCGCGATCTCGGCTGCGGAACTGTCCGTGGCGAGCGTCATCGCTAGATGCCGCCGACGCCGAGCGCATCGACCAGGCCTTCGCCGAGCGCCGAGCTGGCCGAGCCGGTGGCGCGCACGCCGTCGAGCGCCGCTTCGCCGCTCAGCGCGGCGGTTTCCGCGCCGAGCCGCCACAACCCCGCCGCCACGATCACCTGATAGATGGTCGAGGAGCCGAGCATCATGACGACGTAAAGCAGGACCGAGATCACGCCGGCAGCCACCTGGGTCAGGGTGGCGTTGTGGGCCAGGCGGACGATGCCGACGACGGCGAAAACGGTCATCCCGCCCATCATCCCCGCCAGCAAGCCAAGCAGAAAGAGATAAAGAATGAGACGCAAATAGACCCGGTACACTTGGCCGACGCGCAACCGCGACGTGACGGCGATATCGCCGAAGCGCAGCCCGGAAATCCACCAGCGCAGTTTTACCGCCTGGAACAGCGGATAGAGCAGCAGCAGCGCGAAGAAGCTGGCAGCGAGCGCGGCAACCGAGACGCCGATGCCGGGCGCCAGCATTTGGCCGATCATCCTGCCGGTCTCGGCATCGTCGCCTTTGTCGATCAGGCGGCTGAGCGTATCCCAATCGATTTTCGCGCTGAGCACGCCGAGCGCGACCACAATCGGCCCGACGATGAGAAGCCACAACGGCAGGCCGCGCAGAAACAACGACAGCCCCGAACCCTCGAACCGGCCCTGCAGGTCGCCATAGCTGGTATTGCGCATCTTGAAACGCTCGAGAAACGCCTGCGTCCACGGATAAGCGAGCCCGAGCGTGACGATGACGATGGCCCAGCAAACGATCGCATAGATGGCGTAGCGCCACGGCGAGCCGTGCTGGTCGAAGCGCAGGCCGCGGAACACCGTGCGCGTCAGCCGATAACGCCGCGCCCGGTAGAGCGCATATTCGCCGAGCAGCGCCACGAGCGCAAAGCCGGTCAGCACCGGCTTTAGCGCCACCATGTCGAGTTCCAGCGCCACAAGGGCGAGCGCCATATAGAGCGGGACCAGGATGGCGATGGCGAACAGAAAGCCGACCAGAAGCTCGGTGGCGAGCCCGTTATATTCCAGCGTGTCGCCCGAGATCTCGGTGTTCGACCACAAGAAGCGGCGCACATCGGTCGCCAGCCAGAAGCGATAGATGCCGAGCGTCACCACCACCAGCGCGGCGCCCTTGATGCGCAGCCGCCAATAAGCGGCCTCGTCGCCGAGGAAGCGCACCGTTCCCGCAGCGGCAATCGGACTTGGAAAAACTGCGGCGGTCGCCATGACGCCCCGGCAAATATCCTCAAAACCCTCGCATATCGCGCTTAAATCCGTTGCATGGCGCCGTGACCTTTTTGCGACGGATCGGACCCCTTTAATGGCTTGGGCCGGGACAGGCAATGGGCGCCGCCGCAGACAGCGGGCCGCAAGCCAGGGTATCGTGGCTACCCTAACCACGAAATTATCAGGGAGGTTACCTCATGTCGCCGATCTCGAAGGGTCTTGCGAGTGTGGCCGTCATCGCCGTCCTGTCGTCGGCGGCCGGCGCACAAGGCATCGTCACACAGAAGAACATAACGCTTGAGCTGGCACAGACCATCGCCAACGCGGCGATCGCCCAATGCCGCACCATGGGCTACAAAATCTCGGTCACCGTCGTCGATCGCGAGGGCTTGCCGCTCGTCATGCTGCGCGACGACGGCGCCGGCTTGACCACGCCCGAGGGCAGCGACCGCAAGGCCTATACGGCGCGCGCGTTCAGCCAACCTTCGGCGGATTTCGTCAAGCGCCTGCAGGACCGGCCGGACACGGTGGGTTCGCGGCACTATAGCCACATCCTGGCGCTCGCCGGCGGGCTGCCGATCAAAGTCGGCAACGAAATCGTCGGCGCGGTCGGCGTCTCCGGCACACCCGGCAAGGACGACGAGTGCTCGCAAGCGGGGATCAACAAGGTCGCCGATCAATTGAAGTGACGGCGCAGTTTCTGCATCCGCCACCGCGATAGTCGGCAGCGTTCTAATTAGCAAACGTTGGGTGGGCCGAGCGAACGGGTCCGGCCCGAAGTGGCCGGCCCGATGACAGGCTCCGCGAAGCCCGCGCCGCACGACCGCGTGGGCACGCGTCGCTTTGCCACCCTACTTGCTCGGGACACTCGCGCATGGTCGAAAGACTTCAAGCCGGAAAAGCCTAAGCGGGGGCTAAGCCGCGCCGCCAAGCAGGACAGAGGATAATGCGCTTTTTCAGTATCGCACTTGCCGCTCTTCCAGCCGCTTTGCTCGCCGCCGGCTCGGCGCCGGCGCGCGCCGAATATCCCGATCGCACGATCCAGATCGTTGTCCCCTATACGCCCGCCGGAACCGTCGATCTTCTGGCCCGCGCGCTCGGCGCCAGGCTGACCGCCGCTTGGGGCCAGCCGGTCGTCATCATCAACCGGCCCGGTGCCGGCGGCAGTGTCGGCGCCGAATCCGTGGCCAAGTCCGCGCCTGACGGCTACACGCTCTTGATATCCACCAATTCACCGCTGACGACCAATCTCGCGCTGTACCCGTCGCTCGGCTATGAGCCGCTGCGCGACTTCGAGCCGGTGATCCTGGCCGGCGAGAACTCGCTGGTGCTGGCGGCCAACCCGAAACTTCCCGTGAAGTCGGTCAAGGATTTGATCGCGCTCGCCAAGAAGGAGCCCGGCGAGCTCAATGCCGCCACATCGGGCAACGGCTCGACGGCGCATCTGTCACTCGCGACCTTCAACAAACAGGCCGGCGTTTCGATCACCCACGTGCCGTACCGCGGCGGCCTGCCGAGTCTCACGGCGGCGATCGCCGGCGAGGTGCAGCTCGTGTTCAGCGATATCGTGCCGGCCATGCCGCAGATCCGCGACAACCGCTTGACGGCGCTAGGCCAGACCGGCCTGCGCCGGGCGCAAATCGCACCCGACATCCCGACATTGGACGAATCGGGATTGCCGGGATTTAGCATCACCGCATGGATCGGCGTCGTCGCCCCCAAAGGCACGCCCGGCGACATCGTGCAGAAGCTCAATCTCGAAATCGGCCGCGCCTTGAAAGACCCGGAGTTCGCCCGCCAAATCTCGACGATCGGCATCGATCCGCTCGGCAGCACGCCGGACGAGTTCGCGGTTTTTCTGCGCAAGGAAATTCCGCGCTGGAAAGAGATCGTGAAGGACGCCGATGTCAAAGTCGAGGAGGCGCATTGATTGGCGATGAGCCTCTGCAAGCGCACAATCAAAACCGTAGCGCGGTGGCTGGTCGCTTTGCTCATGGTCGTCGGTATCGCTGCGCCCGCGCGCGCCGAAACATTCCCGAACCGGACGATGCGAATCATCGTGCCCTATGCGCCCGGCGGCAGCATCGATCTGACCGCGCGCGTCATCGCAAAAAACCTGCAGGAGCGCGTCGGACAGAGCGTCATCGTCGAAAACAAGCCGGGCGCCAATGCCGCGATCGGCATCGAAGACCTGATGCGCAGCGAGCCGGACGGCCACACCCTCATTATCCTCTCGGATAGCCCGGTCACCATCAACGTCCACCTCTCGCGGGTCAATTACGATCCGCTCACCGATCTGGTGCCGATCGGCAAGGTGGTGAGCAGCCCGCTGATCTTGACCGCCAATGCCAAGGTGGGGATCGCATCGATCGCCGATCTCGTCGCGGCGGCGAAAGCCAGGCCGCTGAGCTACGGTGTTGCCGGTCTCGGCTCGTCGTCCTACCTCGCCGGCGAGTTGCTCAAGCGCGAGCTTGGCCTGACGATGCAGCCTGTGACCTATCGTGGCGGCGCACCGGCGGCGGCGGCGGTCGCGTCCGGCGAGGTCCCCTTGGCTTTCACGGACACCGCGGCGATCCTGCCGATGATCGGCGGCGGCCAGGTTGTCGCCCTGGGCGTGGCCGAGCCGGTGCGCTCGCGGGCGATGCCGAATATTCCGACGCTGCGCGAGGCCGGCGTTGCCAATTTCAGCGCCATGTCGTGGCTTGCGATGTTCGCGCCGCGCGGCACGCCGGACGACAGGATTTCAAGGCTCAACGCGGAGATCGCAAAAATCATGGCGCTGCCAGACGCGCAAAAGGTTTTGCTCGCCGCGGGGCTCGAGCCAGCCGTCAACAGCCCGAGCGAGATGCGCCAAATTATCGAAGTGGACTATGCGAAGTGGGGCCAATTGATAAAGACGCTGGGACTCAAGGCTGAGTAATCCGGACGGTGTCGGCGTAGATTTCCGGAACGACCGGCGTTTTGTCCCAGCCACTGACCGGATCGCCGGACCAGACCCATTCGGCGGTGCCGTGGACGCTGCCTTTGCCGGAAGCGATCAAATCCTTTTGCTCGGCGGCATTGCGCAGGTGCTTGAAGCGGGCATTGGCGAGCGACAGCCGCTGCACGCCGTGGACCCGCGGAATGCGGATGCGGCGGAAATTCGCGAACGCCTCGACCGGATCGCGGCAGGCATCGAGCCAGCGCGCCAGGATATAGGCGTCCTCGAAGGCCTGGCAGGCGCCCTGCCCGGCGTTCGGCAGCATGGCGTGCGCCGCATCGCCGATGAGCTGGATTCGGTTGCGGCCCCAGTTCTCGGTCAGCGGCCGCGTGAACAGACCCCATTTCGAGCATTCGGTGACGATGCTCAAAAGTTTTTCGAGCCGCGGCTCCGGGTTCGGAAAGCTCAAGCGCATCTCGTCGGGATCGCCGCGGGTCGACCAGCCCTCCTCGACCCATTTGTCAGTGTCTTCCTGAGTGACGATGTTCAGCTGCTTGTCGCCACGGATGTAATAAGCCAAGAGATGACAGCCTGGTCCGACCCATTGGATATGTCCGGTCGGCTCGAGCACGTCGCGCGGCACATCGGCGCCGTTCAGCAGCGCGCGCCACACCATCTGCCCGGTATAGGTCGGATTATCCTGCCCGTAGAGCGCCTGGCGGATGACCGAGCGCACGCCATCGGCGCCGATCACGAAATCGGCTTCGACCTTGACGCCGTTGGCGAAGGCAAGCACGACGCTTTCGCTGTTCTCCTCCACGCCGACGAGGCGATGGTCGAGATGGATCAGGCGGCGATCCAGTCCGCTCGCCAAAACGTCCAGCAAGTCGGCGCGGTGAAACGTGTAATACGGCGCGCCATAACGCTGCGCGGCTTTCAGCCGGTCGTTGAATTCGAGAAACTCGCCGGTTTGCATGTTCCGCGTGTAGATGCCCGGGGAGCGCGTGCCCACGGCGGCGATCTTTTCGCCCAAGCCTATGGCAATAAGCGCCTGTGTTGCGTTCGGGGCAACATTGACGGCGGCGCCGATTTCGCCCAGGGCGGGCGCCGCCTCAAAGACTTCCGCCTCGATTCCAAACTGGGACAGCGCCTGCGCCGCGGCCAATCCCGCGAGCCCGCCGCCGACAATTACCATGCCTGCCATCGTCTGCATCTTTCCACAAAGCGGTGCGCAAAGACCTGTTGGACAAAGACCCGCCGGACAAATCTCACGCGCCAAACCGCGAAGCTGAGCCGCTCATAGCAAATCGCCAAACGTGCGTCGAATGTATCGGTCCAGTCCGGCGCTTCGGGCCGCCAGACCCGCCGCCATTCATGGTGACTCGCTCTCCGTCGGAAATTTTAGGCAATTCTCAGCGCGCGTGTCGTATCGTCGAACAGTTCGTCGACCGACATGCGGCGCGGGATAAGCTTTTGCTGGTGGCAGAAGTCGATGATGATTTCCAATATCGGCCGGCAGGCCTCGACGCCGAAGCGGTAGGGATCGAGCTCGCCGCTGTCGGGCAATCCGGCGGCAATCTTGCTGTCGTGCAGCTGGCGGAAAATGTCTTTGACGACGTCGGGCCGCGAGCGCGACAGCTCCTGCCTGACCACCACCATGTGATTGATCGGAACGCCGTGGTGGCGCTCGGCCCATTTCTGCGCAACCGCGTCGGCGTCGGGAATAAGATGCTTGAGCGTCGGATCGGGCAGCTTGTCGCCGACGATACCGGCGGCGACGTCGCCATCGAGCAGCATCTGCGTCAAATCCTTGCCTGCCGGCGCGCGCTTGACAATGGCCGGATCGTGATATTCGGCGACATGCGGATCCTCGAAGGTGATCCACTCGACCTTGTCGATGTCGACGCCGTAATCGCTGGCCAGGATTCCGCGCACCCACGTTCCTGTCGTCACCGTGTAGGCGCGCACGCCGACCCGCTTGCCGTTGAGCTCGGACGGCTTGAGCGCGCCGCGTTCGGGGTTGTAGGCGATGGTGTGATGCTGTCCACGGCTCACCACCACGGCGGGCACCAGCACATAGGGCTTGCCGTAGGCCTTGGCCTGCAGATAGGTCACGATTGCCAACTCGGCGACATCGTATTTGGCCTCGCGCACGACCTGCTTGAACAGGTTGTTGGCGACCTTCACCTCGGCAAAATCGAAATCGACCAGGTCGGAGCGGATCGCGCCGCTCTTGAGCGCCTTGGTGTTCGCGTAGTTGCCCAACATCGTGTGCAGCTTGAGCTTTGTCGCAGTCGCCATGAGCTGGATTCCTTTGTCGCTTTTTCACTTGGTCACTTGGTCACTTGGCCAGAGCGGGATAGAGCGTGAGCGCGGTCTTGCCGAAGATCCAATCCTGATCCGACGGCTTGGCGAAGGCAAATGCCTTGCGCGCGGCGCCGAGGATTTCCGCCAGCGTGCCGACCGAGTTCGGAAAGTTCGAGCCCCAGGCGATCCGCGAGGCGCCGAACGTATCGACGATACGGCCGAAAAACGTTTCCGGCGTGCCTTTGCCCCAACTCTTGGGCGTCACATTGACCGGCGTGATCTTCAGATAGACCTGCTTGTATTTGGCGAGTTCGAGCAATGCAGCGGCGCCCGCGTAGGGCGGCCCGTCCGCGAACGGCGCGCGCGCCAAGTGGTCGAGTATCATCGTCACCTTCGGAAACCGATCCATGATCTGACGCAACAGCGGCAAGCCTTCCTGCTTCATCTGCATGCAGACCGGAATGTTCTTGGCCGACGCATGCTCCCAGAACGGATAGGTTTTTGGATCGACGAACCAGGTGGCCTGATCCGGCAGCGTCGAGCCGGTGGTGAACAGGCGCATGCCGGTGCAACCGCGGGCGAGCCAGGCATCGAATGTCTTCACCGCGTCGGGCGCCATGACGTCGATGGAATAGACGCCGGTGAAGCGGGACGGAACGGCGGCGACCGCATCCGCGACATAACTGTTGTCGTAGCCGTAAGCCGTGGAGGAATGCACGATCGCCGCCTTGTCGACGCCGGCGTCGTCCATGGCCTTGAGCAGCGTCTGATAGGTTGTCGGCCGCTCGCTCGACCAGGTGGATTGCGTACCGCCGAGCGGGGCCAACGGGTAACGTTTGGTATCGGGCGAGACGATGTGCGGATGAATATCGATGACGGGCATGTGCGTTCACTCGGTTACGGAGATTTTCACGGATCGATTTCGACAAATACCTGATTGAGTTGCGGCCGTGACGGTATCAACTCCTGCTGCAGGCTATAGGTGACCAGCGCCTCGATGCTGGCACGGTTCGCCGCGATGCCATAGGGCAGCGGATCGCTCATCAGCGACAGGAAATTGCGATAGCGCTTGTCCTCCGGGCTATCGCCCTGGCCGCGCTTGAGCTCCTCGAGATAAGGCTTTTTCGCCTCGACGAAGGCGTTCATCAGCGAACGCGCCAGCCATGGATAGCGCTTGATGTGCTCGTCCTTCACCACGATGAGACCGTGGATCGGGTAGATGCCGCTGCGGCGAAACCAATCGGTCTCGACCTTTTCGACATTGGCGATCAATTCCGGATAGGTATCCGCCGCGGCGGCGGCCGCGCCGGCCTTATCCCAGCCGCTGATCGGCGGACCGGCGCGGCCGACACCGGCCGGCCCGGTAAATCCGGCTTGAATTTCGCCGGCCTTCATCATGCTCTGCAGCGATTTGCCCTGCGGTGCGTGCACCACATTCGGCGGCAGCTTGAGCGTCGTGACATGCTCCTCGTCATCGACCACCCACGTGACTTTTGAGGAATCAAGCCCGTATTCGTTGACGAAAATGCCGCGCGTCCAGACGCCGGTGGTGACCGAATAAGCGCGGACGCCGACCTTTTTTCCTTCCAGGTCCTTGGGCACCTTGATGCCCGCATCGGGGCGGACCACGAAGCCGCCGTGATGAAAGCGGCGCATCAGGAAAACCGGCAAGGCGATGTACGGGGCGCCGAGCGCTCGCGCGATCATGTAGGTCGTCGGCGCCATTTCGCAGATGTCAAATTCAACGTCGCGCACCATGCGGCGAAAGGCGCCGATGATCGGCACCACCTCGACGAATGCGGGATCGACGCCCGCTATCTTGACGTCGCCCGATTTCAAGGCGCGGGTGTGGCCGTAAGTTCCGATCGCGATCTTCAAGTTCGGCTGGTCCGCCATTCCATTCCCCCAGTGCCGTTCTGCCGTGATCCGCGCCTGTTTGCTCGCGAACCAAACCGAAACCCGTAATGCGCGTTATTGTTTCGGAATTCCGGCTTTGTCGATAACGTCCCGCCATTTGGCGACATCCGCCGCCATGCGGTCGTGCATCTGCTGCGGCGTACTTGCGCGCGCCTCAATGCCGAGCCCGCGTGCCTTGTCCTGAAGGTCCGGCGCGGCAAGGGCCCGGTTTATCTCACGGTTGAGGATTTGCACGACCTCATCGGGCAGGCCCGCGGGCCCCGCGAGCCCGTTCCAGCTAGTCACGACATATTGCGGGAAGCCGCCTTCCTTCGCGGTCGGGATGTCTTTCAGCAAGGGGTCGCGTTCCTCGCCCGAGGTCGCGACGATCCGCAGTTTTCCGTCGCCGATCTCGCCGACAAAGCCGGCGTAATAATCGAAGCCGAGGTCGACGTCGCCGCGCAGCAGCGCCGTCACCAGCTCGGGTGTCGTGCGATAGGTGACGATGGCGAATTCGGCTCCCGTTACCTGCCAGAACAGGTGCGCCGAAAGATTTTGCGTGCTGCCGGGATTGATGGCGCCGAGATTGAGCTTGCCGGGACTCTTCTTTGCGGCGTCGACGATATCTTGCAGCGACTTGTAGGGCGAATTGCCCGGTACGGCGAGCAGCATCTCGAAACTCGCCGCCACCGAAATGGGCGTGAAATCCTTCAGCACGTCGAACGGCAGCTTGTTGAAGAGCGAAGCGCTGATCGCTTGGCCATTGCCGATCTCGCCAAGCGTATAGCCATCGGCGGCAGCGCGCAGCACCTGCGTCGCCGACACGATGCCGCCCGCTCCCGGGCGGTTTTCGATCACGAACTGCTGCTTCAACTGATCGCCGAGCTTGTCGGCCAGCAATCGCATCGTCAGGTCGCCGACCCCGCCCGGCCCATAAGGCACAAATACGCGCACCGGTTTGGTCGGGTAGTCGGCTGCCGCCAGCGCTCCTCCCGCCATGATCGCGAACGCGGCCGCCATCGCCGCAGCCAAGCAGCGGCGCAAGACTGGGCAGGCGCGCGGGGGAACGATTGGCTGAGACTTCATGCGCTCTCCCTATGCGGCATAGCCTTGGTATGGACCAACATGGGCCATTGCAGCCTCTCGTCGGTCCTGTGTTAGAAATGCCGCGTCCCGCATGCCATAAGCCAATAAATCGCTGCTGTCTTGAAGATTGAGCGTCGATCAATGGGATGCAAGAAGCCCGTGTTGATTGTGGAAGACGACGTTTGGACGCGCCTGATCGGCGTCATCCTTGATCCAACGACCAGCCGCGAACGCTGGACCGCATTCGCCGATTTCATGTCGCCCGATTTGCCGGACTTCCGTAGCTGGTGCGACAGGGTCAAAACGGCCGCAGGGTCGCTGTACCCCGGCGAGGTCCGGCTGGTGAAGTCCCAGGACGAGCTGCGAAGCAATCTCGAAGCGGCAGATGCGATCGTCACCGAATCCTTGAAGATAGGCGCGCAAGAGCTCGCATTGGCGCCGCGCTTGAAAGTCGTGCACAAATATGGCGCCATTCTCCGCAACATCGACGTCGCCGCCTGCGCGGCGCGCGGGGTCAGAGTTCTGGCCGTGCGCCGTCGCGCCAACATCTCGTGCGCCGAGCACGCCTTTGCCTTGATGCTGATGCTTGCCAGGCGGATGGCCGATCTGAACGGCTTGATCAGCATCGAGCAATTGACCGCGGGCGGACGTCCCTACAGGCCCTTCGACACGCGCCACACCCCCGGAGCCAATTGGGGGCGGTTTTCGGGGATGCGGACTCTCAACGGCAGCACGCTCGGCATCATTGGACTGGGTGAGATCGGCCGTGAAATAGCCATGCGCGCCGTGGCGTTCGGAATGACAACTCATTATTTTCAACGGACGAAGCTGCCTCAAGACGAAGAGCGCGCCTTGAACGTTCGCTATTCCCCGCTGGACCGGCTGCTCGCCGAGAGCGATTGGATCATCCCGCAGCTTCCGCTCGATGTGTCAACGTCGGGCATCATCAATCGTGAGCGGTTGAATTTGGTGAAACCCGGCGCTTGCATCGTGAATGTGTCGCGCGCCGAGCTCATCGATCGCGCCGCGCTGCTGGACGCACTGCGATCCGGCCGTCTCGGCGGCTTCGCGCTCGATCCGCTCTATGAGGAGCCGGGTCGTCCTGACGACGAGCTGCTGTCGTTCGACAACGTCGTCCTGACGCCTCACATGGCGGGCTCGCCACGGTTCAACGGGTTGCAGGATATCGAAGACCTCATTGTCGGCCTGGCCGATGCTCTCGCGCCGAAGCGGCCTTGACTCCGACACCGCCGAATTGGAAAAATTTCGCTCGGATTGAGTGTGTTGGCCAGCGTTTGCAAGCCGCACAGCGCAAGAGCCGCCGCCACGTTCCGATTATGACAAGGGATGCGGCAGGAGAAATCCGATGGATCGGCGTTCCTTCGTAAGCATGACGATTGCCGGCGTGGCCAGTCCCCTTTTGCATCGCCGCGCCCATGCGCAACCGATACCCAAGGCGCGCAACATCGTTCTCGTGCATGGCCTGTTTGCCGACGGGTCGTGCTGGTCCGAAGTCATCGCCCGGCTGCAGCCGAAGGGTCTAAACGTCACTTCGGTGCAGAACCCGCTGACGACGCTGCCGGAAGCCGTTGCGGCCGCACAGCGCGCGCTCGCTATGCAGCAGGGTCCGACCGTCCTGGTCGGTCACTCCTTCTCCGGCATGATCGTCACCGAGGCCGGCGTCGATCCCAAGGTCTCGGCCGTTGTCTACGTTGCCGCGCGAGCGCCCGATGCGGGCGAGGATTACACGGCGCTGGCCAAGGGATTCCCGGCGCCGCCGGCCTCCGCCGGCATTGTCTGGTCCGACGATTGGGGACAGCTGAGCGAGGAAGCCTTCCTGCGCGACTTCGCCGGCGACGTTCCCGCCGACAAGGCGCGCGTCCTCTACGCCGTTCAGGCGCCATTCAATCGGGCATTGCTGGCCGGCAAGACGACCCATGCCGCATGGCGGTCGAAGCCGAGCTTTTATGCGGTGTCCACCGAAGACCGCACCATCAACCCGGATCTCGAACGCTTCATGGCCAAGCGCATGGGCGCGAAGACGATCGAGGTGAAGGCGAGCCATGTTTCCCTGATCTCGCAGCCCGACGTGATCGCGAACCTGATCCTCGAGGCGGCCGGACAGACGTAGGCGACCGTTAAAATCCCAGCAGCTTCTTGGCATTGCCGCCGGCGAGCGCGGCTACGGTCGCGGCGTCGAAGCCGGGTACCGACGCGATAAGGCCGACCGGATCGAAGTCGGCCATGTCGTAGGGATAATCGGTTCCCATGACGACGTGGTCGGCGCCGAACACGCGCACCAGCTCGGCGAGCTGATGCGGCGTGAACACGACCGTGTCGACATAGACGAGCTTGAGGTAGCTGGTCGGCGGATTGGGCAGCGTGCCGTGAGCGTCCGAGCGCGCGCCCCAGGCGTGGTCGATGCGGCCGGAATAGCCGCCGAGATAGCCGCCGCCGTGCACGGCGAGGATTTTCAATTTTGGATGCCGCTCCAGCACGCCGTCGAAGATCAGGTAATGCAGCGCGATCGTGGTCTCCAGCGGATTGCCGATGACGTTATTGAAGTAAAACCGCGTCAATCGCGCGGCGTCGGTGAAACCGTTGGGATGGATCATCACCAGAGCGCCGAGCTCTTCGGCTTTTTTCCAGAACGGCGCGAAGGCCGGATCGGACAGTTCCTTGCCGGCGACATTGGTGATGACCTGCACGCCCTTGAAGCCGAGCTCTTTGACGCAGCGCTCCAGCTCCTTCGCCGCCTCATGGCCGTCCGGCATCGGCACCGTGCCAAATCCCTTGAAGCGATCGGCTCTCTTGGCACAGAACGCGGCGATGCCGTCGTTGACTATATGCGCCGCCTTGACCGCGATATCGAGCGGCACCGTGTAGTAACATTGCGGCGGCGGCGGCGCGATCATCTGCACGTCGACGCCCATGGCGTCGAGATCGGCGAGCCGTCGATCGGCACCCGCCGTCGCCCGGATGTCGGCCTCCTGCTTCTGGTTCAGCGCCTTGGTCTCGGCATTGGCGAAATGCGCCAGCGGAATGGTCGCCCAATCGAGATGCGGCTCGACGAATTTCGCCGCTTCCGGCACGCCGACATGGGCGTGAACATCGACGGTCACGCTCCGCGGCCGCACCTCGCGCCCCGGCTTGCCATGGCGGCGCGCGGCGGTCTTGTCGTACTTGTTCCACTGCTCGGTCATTGGGCTTCCTTGAATCGTTTTCTGATGCCGTATGCTTTCGCCTGCCAAGGCAACATTGGATCGCTCGAATCAGGCCCGCTTTGCCCGTCGAGTTTTCTTCGCTCGCTCACTGACGTATTCGCGTAGCGCGCGATTGATACGTGTTTGATAGCCCTTCCCACGCGCGCCGTGATGCTTGAACCAGGCGATGACATCGGCATCCAATCGAAGTGTCAGCTGTTGCTTTACCGGGCGATAGAACAACCCGCGCTTCGCTCTAGACCAGTCGAGAATTTCCGGCGCGTCTGACGTATCGATCGCATTGTCCGGACGGACGGCGAGCGACCTTAGCTCGCTAAGCTGCGCCCGCGTCAACGACTTAGAAGTCGCCTTCCTCATATGCTTTCCTTTCGCGCGCTGTAGCCTTTCTAGCGCTGATGATCCGGCCGACCGGTTCGCCACCTGCGGACACCGCCTCGGGCCACGTATGAACCACCAAAAGCAACACTCCGCCGACAAGCCCGAGCGTGTGCCAACGCTCGCCGTCTGGATACACGTCGGGCTTCGATGCGTGGAGCAGGTCATCAAACACGCGAACGGCCGTTTCGAACGACACCCCATGCTTGGCACGGTTCGCGGCCGACTTCCTGCTATCCCAGGTCCAGCGCAAAATCGCGCCCTCAGTATGTAGTTACAAATATGACGTTACAAAGATGCCGTCAAGTGCCATGCTAAGCCGGCCGCGCCCGGCGCGCCATCACGAATGGCAGCACGCCAGCGAATAGCCCGCACAGCACGGTGATTGTGGTGGTTTCGGTCAGCGGCACCACGGTGCCGTCGGCGATGAAGCCGTAGAGCTGCGCGAAGGCGGCGCCGCAGAAATTCTGCACGAAGACGCCGACGCCGGCCGCGGTGCCGGCGAGTTTCGTGTTAGTCGCCATCGCCCCGGCCTGGGCATAGGACAGCGACAGGCCCTGCGCCATGGTGATGAAGAAGCCCGGCGCGAACAGCGTCAGCGGCGTCACTAAGCCTCCGAGCAAGAGACTCGATTGCGTCGTCACCGCGGCGAGCGACAAGAGCGAGCCGGCAAGCACCATGGTCTCGTTGGCGACGCGAGTGCCGATGCGGCTGGTTATGAAATTGCCGGCGAGGAAGCCAAACGGAAACAACAGGAAATAAATGCCGAACTCGGTCGAGGGCCGGTGCAGCATGTCTTTCAACAGGCTCGATGCCGCCGTGGCGGTGGTCAGGAAGGTCGCCGTCGAGAAGCCCGACTGCAGCACGAAGGCGGTAAAACGCAGGTGCCGAAACAGCTCGGCATAATTGCGCAGCACATTGCCGCGGATCCTGTTGTCCGGCGACGGCGGCCGGGTTTCGAACACCGCGACATAGGCGCCGAGCGCGATGATGGCGCCTAGCACGAGCGCGAAGCCGAATACGCTGCGCCAGCCGAAGGCGTCGATCAAAATACCGCCGACGATCGGCGAGATCATTGGGCCGATGGTGTAGAACATCGTCAGATACGCCAGCGCCTTGACCAGCCGGTCGCGGCCGTAAACGTCCTGGGCGATGGCGCGGCCGAGCGTGATGCCGCAGCCGGCGCCGATGGCCTGCAAGAACCGGCCGAGCACCAGCGGCACGATCGAGCCGGCCGCCGCCGAGACCGCGCTGCCGATCAGAAACAAAGCCAGCCCGGAGAGCAGCACCGGCCGCCGGCCGTAACGATCCGACAGCGAGCCGTAGAACAGCGTGGCAAAGGCCATGCCGAACAGCGCGATGCTGAACGTCAGTTGCGCCGTTGCTTCGGAGAGCCCGAGCGCGGCCTTCACCGCCGGGATCACCGGCAGGAACAGGTGCACCGCCAGCGGCCCGATCAGCGAGATCGAGGCCAGTGCGAGCGCGAACAACGGACCCGGCGTTGCCGTCATGTTGCGGGCATGATGTCAGACCTGCGATAGCTCCTGCACGGCGCGGTAGGCTTGATCGATCGCCGAGTCGGTATAGGCGGCGGCACCGGAATCGGAGTTGGCGATGACGATGCGCCCGAACCGCGCCCGCCCAATCACATGCGGCTGTTCCGCTTCCGGCCATTCCGGATCGAACAGCTGATTATATTCATAAGCATAACCGTGGGGCCAGCGATTGACGGTGATGCCCGTCACACCGCTCGCCGCATCGAACCCGCCCGGTCCCAGGATGCGCGCCAGCTGGTCGCGGATGTTGCGCTCGAAGACCTCGAACGTGGTGTTGAGGATATCGTGCTGCCCGGCCCGGTTCTGGTCGCGCTCCGGCAGCCCGGGCTGGCACGGCGTGCGCACCATGCGGAGCAGCATCGGCTCGTCGGGCGAGCGCGGGCTTTTGTAGTCGCCGATATCGACGACCGCATTGAGCGAGAGCGATGAAAAGTAGCAGCCCGGCGCGTAGACCGAGGCGATGCCCAGCGCCTTGAACGCCGTCCAGTTGCGCAACGCCACATTGGCATAGATCAGCGGCGTCTTGACCAGGTAACGCAGCGCTTCTTTTTGCTTCGCCGGCAATTCCGGGCAGAGATACGGGATCATCATGTTCCAGCAGGCGAGTACACAGGCCCGCGCGCTCACCGTTTGCACGTCGCCGTCGCGAAAATAGGCGATCTCGACGCCGCTCGACGACGCCGGATCGCCGATATTGCGCGCGCGCACCACCGTGCTGCCGAGCCGGATGCGCACCGGCGACTTGGCCCGGTCGAGCCGCACGTAATCGATCCGCGCCGTGACGACATCCTCGGCGCTGTTGCCCGGCACGCTGTCGGGGATCAGATCGCGCACCAGAAGCCGCGCGATCGAGGCGTTGCCGTCGGGAAAATGAAACGTGTAGGAGCCGCCGTTATCGGCATAGCCGTTGGCGGTGTAGCCGGTGTGCGGCGCCGAGCCGGGCTCGAGCTTAAGGCCGTCGAAGCCGGGAAATTTGAACGCCCATACATCCAGCGCGGAGACGGCATCGATGCCGACGCCCCATTCGCCGTGGGTTCGCGCCTGGTAGAACGGGATGACGCCGGGATCCGCCTTGACCACGTTCAAGAGGTAGTCGCGGTAGCTCATGGCGGCGAGGCCCGTCTTCTTCTCCGCAGACGTGAGGCCGGGCATATAGTCGATCGCCGCCTCCTGGATGCGCACGATGTCGCTTCGTACCTCTGGCGACAGCGGCGCGTCGGCGAGCAGTTGCGCCCAGGACGCGCCTTGCGGCACGGCGATCAGCTTGTCGGCGCCAAAAGTTTCCCGGTCGAGAAAGATGCTGCGGCGGAGCCCGAGCGAGGGATAGAAATCGGAGTGCGAGCATTTGGCTGTGAGCGCGACAGGATCGATGCCCAGCCTTTTCAACAAGCCGTCGGCCACAGCGCTATATGGCCGCGGGCTGTCGATCAGCAACGTGCCGCCGTTGATCAGCTCCACCCGCCCATTGAGCGAAAACTCGTTGCGCTTGGCGTGGCCGCCGAAATCGTCGTGGTTGTCGAGGATGAGGATGCGGGCGTCCTGGTGCTGGGCCCGATAGAAATGCGCCGCCGCCAGCCCGCTGATGCCGCCGCCCACGACGACCAGATCGTAGGTTTCATCCGTTGACTTGAGATTGCCCGCCTGCGACCAGAAATCGCCGTCGCGCAGGCGGTGCGCGGCTTCGTAGGCGCCCGGGTGACTGCCGCGCAGCCCGGTCAGCGCCGGCGGATAATAGCCGGGCGCATCCTGCGGCGCCGGCTCGGCGCCAAAGGCCGCCGCGATGCATTCCGGCGACAACCCGGCAGCGACGGCGCCGCCCACGGCAATTGGGACGCCATTGAGAAAGTCGCGTCGCGTGATCGGCGCCGGATTATCCGCCATCGGTCACTTTACTTGTCTTTAGCGGCGAGCGCCTCGCGCATCCGCTCCGCATCGACGGCGATGTCGACGCCGGCGCGTTCCTGGGAAAGCTTCATCACCACGCGGGAATCGCGGCCGCCCCAGCCGCGCCCCATGGCTTCGGTCATCTCGGCGAGCGTGAGATTGCACAGCCGCATCGGCACGCCGAGCTCGCGGCCGAGCGCGTTGGCGAGCGAGACGTCCTTGTGCGCGAGCTTGAGCGAGAACGCCGGCGGATCGTAAGTGCCGGGCAGGAACTGATCGATCAGGGCGTCGAAGGTGAAGCGCCGCCCGGCCGCGCCCTGGCGCACCGCCTGCCATAGCGCCAGCGGCTCGACGCCCGCTTTCACGCCCATGGCAAAAGTCTCGGCCAGCGCGCAGACCACCGCATAGCCTGACATGTTGTGCACGAGTTTTGCCACCGTGGCGCTACCGATCGCCCCGATATAGGCGGCCTTGTCGCCCATGGCGTCGAGCACGGCTTTGTGCGCCTTGAACGCGCCTTCATCGCCGCCGACCCAGATCGCGAGTTTTCGCGAAGCGGCGCCGGTTGGACCGCCACTCACCGGCGCGTCCAGCATATGCGCGCCTTTTTCGGCGAAGGCGGCATGGAGCTTCTTCACCACGCTTGGCGCATTGGTCGACAGATCGAAATAGGCGGCGCCGGGTTTGATGCCGGCGAGGAGCCCGTCCGGCCCGAGCGCCACAGCCTCGACATCGGACGGCTCCGGCAGCGACGAGAAAATCACGTCGGCCTGGCTCGCCAATGCACGTGGCGTATCGGCCCAGGTCGCGCCGGCATTGAGATGATGGCTCGCGGCTTGGCGATGCAGATCGTGAACCACGAGCTTGAAGCCCGCCTTCTGCAAATTCGTCGCCATCCGGCCGCCCATGGTGCCGAGCCCGACGAAACCGACGATGATGTTGTCCTTGGCCATCACACTCACCTTCTGTTCAAAACACGCCCAAATGCTGGCGCAGATCGACGCCGTCGTTCTTCAGCGCGGCCGCGGTCGAGACCACGGCGACCCGGCCACTATTGAGAATGACGATATCGTCGGCGATGTCGAACGCCAATTTCGGGCTCTGCTCCACCAGCACGATGGAGAGGCCGCTCTCTTTCAGCTTGCGGATAGTCGACATCACTTCGGCGACGATTTGCGGCGCCAGGCCTTCCGACGGCTCGTCCATCAGCAGCACGCGTGGATTACCCATCAGCGCGCGGCCGATGGCGAGCATTTGCTGCTCGCCGCCCGACAGGAAGCCCGCGAGCTGGGTGCGGCGCTCGGCGAGGCGCGGAAACATGGCGAAAACCGTCTGCTCGGTCCACGGCGCGTGGCGGCGGCCGGCATGCTCGGTGCGCGCGGCGACCATCAGGTTCTCGCGCACGGTGAGGCTCTTGAACACGCGGCGGCCCTGCGGCACCAGCGCCACGCCGCGCGCCGCGATCAGTTCCGGCGGCAGCCGCGTCACCGCCGCGCCGAACACTTCGACGGCGCCGCCGCGCGGCGGCAACAGCCCGACGCTGACATTCATGCAGGTCGATTTGCCGGCGCCGTTGCGGCCGAGCAGCCCGAGCAGGCGGCCCTCGCCCAATTCGAACGACACCCGCTGCAGCACATGGCTGTCGCCGTAATAGGCGTCGATGTCATGCAGCCTGAGCGCGCTATTCGCCAAGATAGACCTCCCGGGTGCGCGGGTCGGCCACCACTTCGGCGCGGGTGCCTTCGACGATCACCTCGCCGAAATGCAACAGCGTGATGCGGTCGGCAAGCTCGAGCGCGGTGTCCATGTCGTGCTCGATCATGACGATGGTGACGTCGCGCGGGATCGAGGTCAGCAGTTGCCGCACATCGCGGCGCTCGTCGATCGAAAGACCTGCAAACGGCTCGTCGAGCAGCAGCACCTTTGGATTCTGCGCCAGCGCCATGGCGATCTCGACGCGGCGCTTTTCGCCGTAGGAGGTTTCGGCCAGCGGCCGGTCGGCGATGTGATCGAGACCGACGCGCTTGAGCGCGGCATGGGCCTGGTCCACCAGATGCCGCTGGCGATGCAGCGCCGTCCAGGGATTCCAGCGCAGCGGCGACAGCCCGAGCAGCGCCAAGGTCACGTTGCGCAAGATCGTGTCGCGGGTGAACAGCGTGATGATCTGATAGGTGCGCGCCATGCCGAGATGGGCGCGCTTGCGGCTCGCCACCCTGGTGATGTCGCGGTCAAACAGTTGGATCGAGCCACTATCGAGAGGCAGCTCGCCGGTGATCAGATTGAACAGCGTGGTCTTGCCGGCGCCGTTCGGGCCGATGATCAGCCGGCGCTCGCCCGGTTCGACTTTCAGATTGACGTTGGCGGTGACACGCAAGCCGCCGAACGATTTTGTCAGGCCCTGGACGGCAAGCGCGGTCATGGCTTCGGCTCCACGACCTGCACTATTTTTTTCGCGCCGCTCATCGCCCGCCACGCCGAACGCGACAATCGTGCCACGCCCGGCACAATACCTTCCGGCATGAACACGACGATGGCGACGAAGATGGCGCCGAGCATGAAATTCCAGCGCACCACATAGGCGCTGACCACGTTCTTGATGATGACGACGAGGGCTGCGCCGACGATCGGCCCGAGCAGCGTCCCCGCCCCGCCCGATATCACCATCAGCAGCGCCTCCGCCGAGGCCGGCAGCGCCAGCGTCTGTGGGCT
>JBEKKM010000058.1:0-35227 GCA_050010715.1 Xanthobacteraceae bacterium
CGCCGACGGCACGCGGGAGCTCATGACCCCGGCCGACGCGGTGGTGCGGCTCGGTTCATGAACCTGTGCGCGGTTGCCCTCGGCTGCGACGTTACCAGGCTTGAAACCGCCAGAATCGTGTGAAACTCCGAGTATTCGCGGGGACCAGACCTGAATGGCCGAGCCGACCGGCACGCACCCTTTCGCTCCGTTCGAGTGGATGTTGTCGCTGCGCTATTTAAGGGCGCGGCGCAAAGAGGGATTCATCTCGGTGATCGCCGGGTTCTCGTTCCTCGGCATCATGCTGGGCGTCGCCACGCTGATCATCGTCATGGCGGTGATGAACGGCTTTCGCCAGGAGCTGTTGACCAAGATCCTCGGGCTGAACGGGCATCTGTTGATTCAGCCGCTGGAATCGCCGCTCACCGACTGGGAGGCGGTCGCCGACCGCGTCTCGAAAATCCCCGGCATAAAACTCGCCGCGCCGATCGTCGAGGGCCAGGCGCTGGCGTCGTCGCCGTTCAATGCCTCGGGCGTGCTGGTGCGCGGCATCCGAGCCGCCGACCTGACCAAGCTCGCCTCGATCGCCAAGAACATCAAGCAGGGCACGCTTGACGGTTTCGACCAGGGCCAAGGGCTTGCCATCGGCTCGCGGCTCGCCGAGCAGCTTTCGGTGCGGGCAGGGGACAATCTCACCCTGGTGGCGCCGCGCGGCGCGGTGACGCCGATGGGCACCACGCCGCGCATCAAAGCCTACAAGATCGCCGCCGTATTCGAGATCGGCATGTCGGAATACGACGCCGCTTTCGTCTTCATGCCGCTGCCCGAGGCGCAGGCCTATTTCAACCGCACCGGCGACGTCACCGCCATCGAGGTCTACACCGACGACCCCGATCATATCGACAGCTTCCGCAAGGCCGTCACCGAGGCCGCGGCGCGGCCGATCTACATGATCGACTGGCGGCAGCGTAACGCCACCTTCTTCAACGCGCTCCAAGTCGAGCGCAACGTGATGTTTTTGATTCTGACCCTGATCGTCTTGGTGGCGTCGCTCAACATCGTCTCCGGCCTGATCATGCTGGTGAAGGACAAGGGCAGCGACATCGCCATCCTGCGCACCATGGGCGCGACCCAGGGCGCGATCATGCGGATCTTCCTCATCACCGGCGCCTCGATCGGCGTCGTCGGCACCGTGGTCGGCTTCCTGCTCGGCACCTTGATCTGCCTGAACATCGAGTCGATCCGGCGTTTCCTGTCGTGGCTGACCAATACCGAGCTGTTCTCGCCGGAGCTCTACTTTCTCTCCAAGCTGCCCGCCGACATGAACGTCAAGGAAACCACCGCCGTCGTCGTGATGGCGCTCGGGCTGTCGCTGTTGGCGACGCTTTATCCGTCGTGGCGGGCGGCGCGGCTCGATCCGGTCGAAGCGCTGCGCTACGAGTGATTGATCAGGCCGCGATGGACGACACCACCACGATAAGCGAGGCTGCAACGTCCACCGCCGGCAAAGAGGATTATCCGCTCGTCTTCCTGCACGGCATCTGCCGGCAATTTCATCAGGGAGACGCGACGCTCGATATTCTCAAGAGCGCCGAGCTTGCGGTGTGGGCCGGGCAGTCGGTGGCGCTGGTGGCGCCGTCCGGCGCCGGCAAATCGACGCTGTTACACATCGCCGGGCTCCTCGAGCATCCGGACTCGGGCGAAGTCTATGTCGACGGCTCAGCGACCACGAATTTGAGCGACATCCAGCGCACCCGCATCCGCCGCAACGACATCGGCTTCGTCTATCAGTTCCATCACCTGTTGCCGGAATTCTCCGCGCTCGAGAACGTCATGCTGCCGCAGATGGTGCGCGGGCTCACCCGCAAGGCCGCAAGCGAGCGCGCCGTCGAGCTGTTGAGCTATCTCGGCCTGAAGGACCGCCTGAACCATCGGCCGGCGGAACTGTCGGGCGGCGAGCAGCAGCGCGTGGCAATAGCGCGCGCGGTCGCCAATGCGCCGCGCATCCTGCTCGCCGACGAGCCGACCGGCAATCTCGACGTCCACACCGCCGATCACGTGTTCGGCGCGCTGCGGCAATTGGTGCGCGCGACCGGGCTTGCCGCCGTCATCGCCACCCACAACCTCGACCTCGCCGCGCAGATGGATCGCCGCGTCACCATCCGCGACGGATTGGTCGTCGAGCTCGAATAATCCGGGGTTAATGCAAGCCTTCGCGCGGATTGTACTGGGTGTTCGCCCGGCAATCCGCGCCTGCGCCCATGGCGGTTTGCATGCACTGTTGGTAGCTGACGAAGCCGCAATTCCGGGCACCGCCAGTGCCGTTCCAATAGACGCACCACGGATAGTTCTGCGCCTCGGCGCGGGTGCCGAACGCGGCGACGGCAGAGACAATTCCGAGCGCGAAGATTGCGATTTTCATTGTGGTCTCCTGGGTTGTTCCGAGAGCCCCCCGTAAACGATCAGGAATTCTTGTGCGCCTTGTGGCGCGGCCGCGCCTGATAGGGATGGGCGTATCCGCCATGGTCGTGCGGCCCTGGCGGCGGCTCGTACTGCGTGTTCTGCCGGCAATCGCTGCCGGCGCCGCGCGCGCTCTCCATGCACTGTTCGAAACTGATGAAGCCGCAATTGCGGCCGCCGCCGCCACCCATGCCGCCGCCCAAATACTCGCACCACGGATAGTTTTGCGCCTTGGCGGGCGTATCCATGCACGCCGCCGCGACGAGAATTCCTAGAATAGCGAGCAGATACCTCATGGCCGGCCTCCCGGGTCTGCATTGGCTCTAGAGCTACTAACGCCGCAAGCGCCCCGTTATTCACCGGCCGGCCGGATAATTGAGCGGTCGGCCCAAAACAACGAGGCCGCCCCGAGGGCGGCCTCGCATCCGATTGCTGCTGTTATCGTTTGCCCGCCCAGAGCATGATCCGGAAAAGTGGAAACCGGTTTTCCGAAAAGATCATGCTCAATCAAAAAGCTAGATCGAAATCGCTTCAATCTGAAGCGATTTCGATCTAGCAGGGGCGGCAGAAGCAGCGGCCGTACGGACCGCAAGCCCAGACGAATCCCGGCCCGCAACGCGCGCCGTAGCCGCGGCACGCCACCTGCTTCACGATCGGCGTGGCGTTCTGCAGCTGCGCGTGAGCGCCAGCGCCGAGCTGCTGGGCGTTTACCGACAACGCCATCGAGCCGAGCACGAGCGCCGCCGCTGCCAAAGTCAAAGCGAGTTTTTGCATAAACCCTCCTCCTGTTTGCCGAAAGCCGATCAGAGCAGACGATAACGACGCGGCGATAACGCGTCGCGATACGTGCCGTCCCGGCGTTCGGGGGACCGATTCGCCCCATCGCTAGCTTAATACGTTCCAGGCGGCCGGTCGGTTCAGATTTGCCGGCAGGGATCGCAAGCCATGCGACTTTGCAAAACCTTCACGGGGCTGCGGCCGATGCTTCCTCTGGTGGAGGGTTCTTGTCGGCGAGCTCGGCGAGCCTGGCCCAGGCTTGCGCCATGTCGAGGAGGGCGACTTTTCGGGCCGAATCCGTGACCGTCTGCGCGATCTCGGCGCAATAGGCCGCGTAGAGCCGGTAGCTCGCAGCCAATTCCCCAGGCGACATTCCCCATGTCCCCACGTGTACTTTGACATATTCGTAATGCGGCAAAGGCGTGTTTGTTCCAGGCGCGCCTTGGGGAAACGGCAAATTTTCGCCCGCTTCGGGCAGCGGATCCGTGCGGATAAGGCAGGCCGGATTTGCACTTGCGGCCTTTGCCGAACGGGGCATAGTCGGTCCCATGGCGAACGCCGAAAAAGAACAGCCCGTGATACTGCCCTTTGCCGACCAAGCCGGCACCGGCTGGCACGTCATCGTCCGCTATCACGAAGGCCACGAGCGCCGCATCGACGGTTTTGCCACCGAGCAAGAGGCCGTGGATTGGATCATGGCCAACTCCGGGGAGGTCGATAAGTAGCCTTACGGCCCGATAGTGGGTCAGTTTGAATAGAGCAGACCCGATTAGGGCTTGCGGCCTGGGGCGGAAAACGCATATGCGATGGTATGGGCAAACCCCGAGTCACCTTCAAAATGCAGCGGATAACCGAGGACGATTGGCAAATCCTCGCCGAATATCCGGGAGCCGATCCGCGATATATCAAGGGTCTCAAAAGCAAAGCCGAAGTCGACGAATGGCTGCAGGGAACCCGCCGCATCGACTGGCTGCGATCGCAGGGTTACGCGAAGTGACTTAAGACCGCCAACCGAGGCGGCCCTCACTACCCTGAGTCATTCCGCCGGGACCATCGGATGCAAAATAGCGTCCGCGAGCTTCAGCCATTCGGCCGCCATCTCTCGTTGAATAGCACGAGCATCCGGATCAATTGCCGCAGTCACTAGGTACATACAATGCGCGGCGTAATGCGCGTATTGTTTGCGCTTTTCATTCTTCGAATTTGCCATTGTCCCCCCAGGCGAATCAGCAAGCCGCGAATTTGGGGTGAATTGCTGTGACGGGTCTGTTCAAAATTGATCAACGTGGCCGCCACAACTGAAAGGGGCTGACTAACCCATTGCGTGCGCGGTCGCGCTGCACTCGATGTACTACAATTTCGTCCGGCTTCACCAAACGCTGAAAGTCGGCCCGGCAATGGCCGCTGGCGTGACGGATCGGCTTTGGGAAATGGTCGATGTTATCGACGTGCTTGACGCTTTCGAGGCGAAGCGCAAGCGCGCGGCGAAGCCCGTATTCGAGGTCGAGCAATGGAAGATCGGCGGCGGCTATTATGTGCGCGCTACGCTCACGGATGGCACCGTTGACCGTATCGAAGGCTTTGCCACGGAAGGCGAGGCGGCCCGCTGGATTAAAAACGAATCCTCCGTATGGCTACATTCTCGGCAGGCCAATCATGTTAAAAATTCTGGATGACGGCCCCGAGCATCACAAAATTTCTTCAACTCCGCTGCCGAAATTTGATTCCAAGATTGCGGAGTAAAACCGTCGGCATTCGTATGTTGCTTATCAAAAGCGCTGGATACGTGCCGAATCTCTTCCTTACGGACCGCCTCAACCAATCCCTCATACCAAGCTGCCGCGTCTCCGTTTATATTAGTGGTGCCCGCAGGCTCGCGATCCGCAAGCAAATAAGCCGCTTGCAAAACCGTAAATCCCTTTTTGTGTTTCCAAATCGAATAATTTGGACGTGGCTTAATGCCAATATTCACTAGGCGAAGGAAAGCGGGAAACGCCAAGGCATAGGCAACATGGACGACCGTCACCCCAGCCAAGACTACAATGACGGGCCACGGGAGGTCCTTCACGAAAGACCATCCCGCCACGAAGGCAGCGGCGACGAACGTGACAACTTGCTTGCGCCAATCAAAGTAATCGAGGATTGGCTCGATCCACGGGATGGCGCCGGTAATCTTCTCTCTGACGGACATCCCTCAATCATAGCGGCGTTAACTCTGGCCGCCACAATTGAAACTGACCCACTACCGCCCCTTGACAAAAGAACAAAAAGAGAACTATGTTCCCTGTTCGTTCAAACAGAGGGGCATGGTCATGGTCCGCAACGTCGCCGAAGAGGCTCTCGCATTAGCGTCGCTCACCCTGTTCCTGGCCATGGTCGCCGTTTGGGCCCAGGTGCTGGGCGTTCTGTGAGGCGGCTGCCACCGCTATTCACAGCGCCGGACGATGGAGCGCGATTGTTCGTCTTCGCCGCCTGAGGAATCGTCTATCAATTCGGCCATCGTCACGTACGAAGCGATGAGGTCGCCATTCCGATGGCTGCGAAGAATGTTGGCGGCGAAAATTCTGGTGGCAAGAATCCTTGCTTCGTGCATCTGCACGTCCATTCGTCCTATTCGCTGCTCGAGGGCGCGCTGACCATCGCGCGCCTGGCGGAACTTGCGAAAAAGGACCGCCAGCCGGCGCTGGCGCTGACCGACACCGACAACATGTTCGGCGCGCTGGAATTCTCCGAGAAGATGGCGAGCGCCGGCATCCAGCCGATCGTCGGCTGCGCGCTCGGCGTCGATTTCGGCGACCAGGAAAACCGCGGCCCGGCCGCGGGCGATCTCTGGCCGCGCATCGTGCTGCTCGCCGCGCGCGAAAACGGCTATCGCAGCCTGATGCGGCTGTCGTCGCGCGCTTACCTCGAAACCGCGCCGCACGAGCGCCCGCACATAAAACTTGCCTGGCTCGACGGCGAAACCGACGGATTGATCGCGCTCACCGGCGGTCCGAGCGGGCCGCTCGACGTCGCCATTGCCGCCGGTCAGAACGCGCTGGCGCTGGCGCGCTGCGAGGAATTGCAGCGCCGGTTCGGCGACCGGCTTTACATCGAATTGCAGCGCCACGGCATGGCGAGCGAGCGCACGGTCGAGCCGGTTTTGATCGAGCTCGGCTATAACCGCGGCATTGCGCTCGTCGCCACCAACGAGCCGTTCTTCGCCACGCGGGAGGATTATGAAGCCCACGACGCGCTGCTTTGCATCGCCGAAGGCAAGCTGATCGCCGACGCCGAGCGCCGCCAGCTCACGGCGGAACATCGCTTCAAGAGCCGCGCCGAGATGGCGCAATTATTCGCCGATCTGCCGGAGGCGCTCGCCGCCACCGTGGAGATCGCCGAGCGCTGCGCCTTCCGCCCGGTCACGCTGGCGCCGATCCTGCCGCGGTTCTCCGCCGAACGCGGCGAAGGTGAAATGGATGAGGCGCAAACGCTGCGCCAAGCCGCCGAAGCTGGCCTCGAACAGCGCTTGAAGCGGCACGGCCTCGCCCACGGGCTGACCACCGAAGATTATCGCGAGCGGCTCGCCTTCGAGCTCGGCGTGATCGAGCGCATGAAGTATTCCGGCTACTTTCTAATCGTTGCCGACTTCATCCAATGGGCGAAAGGGCAGGGCATTCCGGTCGGGCCGGGTCGCGGCTCCGGCGCCGGGTCGCTGGTGGCCTATGCGCTCACCATCACCGATCTCGACCCGCTCCGCTTCGGGCTTCTGTTCGAGCGCTTTCTCAATCCCGAGCGCGTCTCGATGCCCGACTTCGACGTCGATTTCTGCCAGGACCGGCGCGACGAAGTCATCCACTACGTGCAGGAGCGCTATGGCCGCGACAGGGTCGCGCAAATCATCACTTTCGGCACTTTGCAGGCGCGCGGCGTGCTGCGCGACGTCGGCCGCGTGTTGCAGATGCCCTATGGCCAGGTCGACAAGCTGTGCAAGCTCGTGCCGCAAAACCCGGCCAATCCGGTCACGCTCAAGCGCGCGATCGAGGACGAACCGCGCTTGCAGGCCGAGCGCGACCGCGATCCCGTCACCCGGCGCGCCTTCGACATCGCGCAACGGCTCGAAGGCCTGCACCGCCATGCCTCGACGCACGCCGCCGGCATCGTCATCGGCGAGCGGTCATTGACCGAGCTGGTGCCGCTCTACCGCGATCCGAAATCGCTGATGCCGGTGACGCAGTTCAACATGAAATGGGTCGAGCCGGCGGGCCTGGTGAAGTTCGATTTTCTGGGCTTGAAGACGCTCACGGTGCTCGACCTTGCCGTCAAACTGGTGCGGCGGCGCGACATCGATCTTGATCTTTCGAGCCTGCCGCTCGACGACGCCAAGACTTACGAGATGCTGGCGCGCGGCGAGACCGTCGGCGTGTTCCAGGTGGAAAGTCAGGGCATGCGCCGGGCGCTCGTCGACATGCGTCCCGACCGGTTTGAAGACCTGATCGTGCTGGTCGCGCTTTATCGTCCCGGGCCGATGGCGAACATTCCAACTTACTGCGCGCGAAAACTCGGCCACGAGCGCACCGATTACCTGCATCCAAAACTCGAGCCGATCCTGCAGGCGACTTACGGCATCATCACCTATCAGGAGCAGGTCCAGCAGATCGCGCGCGACCTTGCCGGCTACAGCCTCGGCAAGGCCGATATTTTGCGCCGTGCGATGGGCAAGAAAGACCGCAAAGAGATGGCGTCGCAACGCGACAGTTTCATCTCCGGCGCGGTCGAGCGCGGCATCGGCCGCGGCGACGCCGAAGCGATTTTCGATACCTGCGCGAAGTTCGCCGAGTACGGCTTCAACAAATCGCACTCGGCGCCCTACGCGCTGCTCACCTACCAGACCGCCTATATGAAGGCGAATTATCCGGTCGAGTTTTTGGCGGCCTCCATGACGCTCGACATGGGCAATACCGACAAGCTCGCCGAGTTCCGCGCCGAGGCGCAGCGGCTCGGCATCAAGGTCGAGCCGCCGTCGATCAATCGCTCCGGCGTCGAGTTCGATGTCGAGGGCAATACGATCTATTACGCGCTCGCGGCATTGCGCGGCGTCGGCCGCCAGGCCGTGCAAAGCGTTTTGGATGCGCGCGGCGACAAGCCGTTCGCCGACATGGCCGATTTCACCCGCCGCATCAATCCGCGCGCGATCAACAAGCGCGTGCTGGAAAGCCTTGCCGCCTCGGGCGCGTTCGACGTGCTGGAGCCGAACCGCGCCCGCAGTTTTGCCGCGGTCGATATCGTGCTGGCGGCGGCGCAGCGCGCCCATGACAACGCGGCGCTGGGCCAGGACGAACTGTTCGGCGGCTCGACGACCAAGGAGCCGCTGGCGCTGCCGGTGCTCGAGCCGTGGCTGCCGGCGGAGCGGCTGCAGAAGGAATACGACGCCATCGGCTTTTTCCTCACCGGCCATCCGCTCGACGATTATGCCGCGGCGCTCAAGCGGCTTCGCGTGCAGTCCTGGGCGGAATTCGCCCGCGCAGTGAAAGCCGGCGCCGGCGGCGGCCGCGTTGCCGGCACGGTGATTGCGCGCACCGAGCGCCGCACGCGCAACGGCACCAAGATGGGCATCATCGGGCTGTCGGATCCGAGCGGCCATTACGAGGCGGTGCTGTTCGCCGAAGGCTTGGCGCAATATCGCGACCTGTTGGAGCCGGGCACCGCGGTGCTGCTCTTCCTCACCGCCGAGGTGCAGGCGGAAGAGGTGCGCGCCCGCATCCAATCGGTCGAGCCGCTCGATGAGGCGGCGGCGAAAATGCAAAAAGGGTTACGCGTATTTTTGCGAGATCCGGCGCCGATCGACGGCCTGGTGCGCCGCCTGGAGCCGACCGGCGCCGGCCGCAACGGCGCCGATCAGAGCGACGGCGAAGTCAGCATGGTGCTGATGCTGCAAAACGGCAGCGAGGTCGAAGTCAAACTCCCCGGCCGCTTCAAAGTCTCGCCGCAAATCGCCGGCGCCATCAAGGCGGTGGCGGGCGTAGTGACGGTCGAGGCGCTTTAGTCCAAAATCGCGGCGTGACTCAACATCCCGCAAAGCGACCGCTCCGCGTTATCATCATCGGCGCCGGCATCGGCGGCCTGGCCGCGGCCTGCGCGCTGCGCCAGCGCGGCATCGAGGTTGTGCTTTATGAGCGCTCGCAAAAGCTCGAAGAGGTCGGCGCCGGGCTGCAGATCGGCCCGAACGGCGTCAAGGTGTTGCGCGCGCTCGGGCTCGAGGATGAGCTCACGCGCAACGCATTCGAGCCGTTGAGCATCATGTCGATCACCTGGGACGAAGGGCGGCTGCGTTTCCGCCAGCCGTTGAAGGCGATCGCGCGCGAAAAATACGGCGCGCCTTACATGACCGCGCACCGCGCCGATCTGCATAACCTGCTGCACCGCGCGATCGGCGATACGCCGCTTACCCTTGGTGCCACCTGCGTCGGCGCCGATACGGTGAACGGCGGCGCGGTGGCGCGTTTTGCCGACGGCACGACAGCCGAAGCCGATATCGTCATCGCCGCCGACGGCATTCGCTCGGCGATCCGCGCGCAGCATTTCGGCGCAGGCGCGCCGCGCTTCACCGGAATGATGGCCTGGCGTTGCATCGTGCCGATGGATTGCGTGCCCACCCGTGTCGGGCCTGGCGGCAGTGTAGCGGTCGACCACGGCGAATATTTTGGCTGGATCGGGCGTGACGGCCACGTCATTTGCTATCCGATCGGCGTCAACGGCGACAAGCTCAACATGTTCTGCGGTCACGTCACCGAACAATGGGTCGAGGAATCCTGGTCGGTGCCGTCGAGCCGCGAGGAGTTGATTGCCGCAAAGGCGGGCTGGAACGAGGCGCTGCTAAAAATGTTCCGCCACGTCGAGCACGTCTACAAATGGGGCATCTACGATCGCGATCCGCTGCCGCAATGGAGCCGCGGCAGGATCACGCTGCTTGGCGATGCCGCCCATCCGACCATGCCGACCTTGGCGCAGGGCGCCAACATGGCGATCGAGGACGGTTTTGTGCTGGCGCGGCTGTTGTCCCGCCACGGCGGGGACATCGAGACGGTGCTGCAAGCCTATCCCGCCGCACGCAAACCCCGCACCGACTGGGTCACGCTGAAATCGCGCGAGCAGTTTGCCAATAACACCAAAGCGTCGCCGCCGCCGTTCGTCGACCGCAGCTGGCTGTTCGTCAACGATGTCGTGCGCGAGGAGACGGCGCTGCAATCGGCCTGACGCGTTTCTATTCCGGTTTCATGGCGGCGAATTTCACCACCTTGCCCCACTTGTCGATCTGCTCGGCGATGAATTTCTCACATTGCACAGGCGTCATCGGCATCGGCTCGGCGCCGAGATTGGCGAATTTTGCCTTCATGGCGGGATCGGTGATGGCGGCGTTGATCTCTTTGTTGAGCGTGGCGACGATGTCCGGCGGCGTATTCTTGGGCGCGGCAATGCCGTGCCAGATATTGGCCTCGTAGCCCGGCACGAATTGGGCGATGGGCGGAATGCCCGGCAGCGCATCGGACGGCGTCGCGCTGGTGACCGCCAGCGCCCGCATCTGGCCCGAGCGGATATACGAGATCGTCAGCGGGATCGGCGTGAAGGTGAGCTGCACCTGGCCGCTCAACAGATCGGGCATGTAGCTCGACTTGTACGGCACGTGAACCAGGTTGACGCCAGTCATCATCTTGAACAGCTCGGCGGCCATGTTGGGCGCGGTGCCGTTGCCGAACGACGCATAATTGAGCTTGCCGGGATTGGCCTTGGCGTAGGCGATGAACTCGGGAACGGTTTTGACGGGGACGCCTGGATTGACCTCCAGCACGCTCGCCGAGCGAATCGTCCCGGCGACCGGCGCGATGTCGCGGAGAAAATCGAAGTTGAGATTGTCGTAGAGCGTGGCGTTGACCGCGTTGGTCACCGTCATCGCCAACAGCGTATAGCCGTCGGCCGGCGCCTTGATGGCGGTCTCGGCCCCGATATTGCTGCCCGCGCCCGGCCGGTTGTCGACGATGAATTGCTGGCCGAGCCGCTGCGACAGCGCTTCGGCGACCAGCCGCGCGATGATGTCGGTCGCGGCGCCGGGCGGGAATCCGACGACAATGCGCACCGGCCGCGACGGATAGCCCTCGGCGCTCGCGATCCGGGGCAGAGCGGCCGTGGCGGCGGCGATATGCAGGAATTTCCGCCGATGGACCTTCATCTTGGACCCCTCCCGAATGGCCGTTTCTTGTCGCGGCCAAGCTATACCAAGGGTCGCCGATAGGAAGGGGCAGCGGCGATATGTCATCAGCGAGGTAAAGGTTGCCTCGACCCGGCACATGCCTATATAAGGCGCGCAATCTCACACGCGGACCTTGGCCTAAACAGCCGTCCGGTGTCCGGCCATAAGGGTCGGGCTCTCGGTCCGCGGCGGATTAACCGGAGAACTGATATGTCGCTGCCAGACTTCAGCATGCGCCAGCTTTTGGAAGCCGGCGTGCATTTCGGCCATCAGGCCCATCGTTGGAATCCGAAGATGCAAGAATACATCTTCGGCACTCGCAACAACATTCACATCGTCGATCTCACCCAATCGGTGCCGATGATGCACCGTGCACTGCAAGCCGTGAGCGATACTGTTGCTCAAGGCGGACGCATCCTGTTCGTCGGCACCAAGCGGCAGGCGCAGGACGCCATCGCCGAGGCGGCGAAGAAATCGGCGCAGTATTACGTCAATTCGCGCTGGCTTGGCGGCACGATGACCAATTGGAAGACGGTGTCCAATTCGATCAAGCGGTTGCGCAAGCTCGACGAAATGCTCTCGTCCAACGAGGCGCAGGGTTACACCAAGAAAGAGCGCCTGACCTTGCAGCGCGAGCGCGACAAGCTCAACCGCGCGCTCGGCGGCATCAAGGACATGGGCGGGTTGCCCGACCTTCTGTTTGTCATCGACACCAACAAGGAAGACATCGCGATCAAGGAAGCGCGCCGGCTCGGCGTGCCGGTCGCCGCGGTGGTCGACACCAATTGCGATCCCGACGGCATCACCTATGTGATCCCCGGCAATGACGATGCCAGCCGCGCCATCACGCTCTATTGCGACCTGGTCGCCAAGGCCGCAATCGACGGCATTTCGCGGGCGCAAGGCGCCCACGGCGCGGATGTCGGCGCGCAGGCCGAGCCCGTCGTCGTCGAAGAGTTACCGCCCGAAACCAACAAGCTCGGCTTCGAGGCGCTGTCGGGCCCGCGCGGCGTCGCCGACGATCTGAATAAGCTCACAGGCGTGTCGCCGGCGATCGAGAAGCAGCTCAACGACCTCGGCATCTTCCACTACACGCAGATCGCCGAACTGTCGCCGACCGCAGCCCACAATGTCGGCGAGGAGGTCGGCCTTCCCGGCCGCGTCGAAGGCTGGATCGCCAAGGCGAAGCAGCTGACGGCGGAAGCCGAGTAAGTGTCATTCCGGGACGCGGGCAAAGTCCGCGGGCCCGGAATCCATAATCACGGCCTTTTGGTTTCCAGGTTCGTAGCGATATTCGAGATCAGCGATTATAGATTCCGGGCTTCTCGCTCCGCTCGGCCCGGAATGACGTTGAGACAAGGATCAACACCGATGGCGAACATCAGCGCAGGCATGGTGAAAGAGCTCCGCGATCAGACCGGAGCCGGCATGATGGACTGCAAGGCAGCGCTCAGCGAGAGCGACGGCAATCTCGAGGCCGCGGTCGATTGGCTGCGCAAGAAGGGGCTGTCCAAGGCGGCCAAGAAGGCCGGGCGCGTCGCCGCCGAGGGCCTCATCGGCATTACCACTACGGCCACCAAGGGTCTCATGGTCGAGGTGAATTCCGAAACCGACTTTGTGGCGCGCAACGATTTGTTCCAAGGTCTGGTGAAGATGATCGCCAGTGCCTCGCTCGATACTGGCCCGAATGTGGAAAAAATCCTCGCCGCAAAAGCCGGCAGCATCACCGTTGCCGACGCCATCGCAGACACCATCGCCAAGGTCGGCGAGAACATGACGCTGCGCCGCGCCGCCGAGCTTGCGGTCGGCAAGGGCGTCGTCGCGAGCTATGCGCACAGTTCGGTGGTGGACGGGCTCGGCCGCATCGGCGTGATCGTCGCGCTCGAATCGGCTGGCAATGCCGAGGAGCTCAAGGCGTTCGGCCGCATGCTGGCGATGCATATTTCCTTCGCAAACCCCCAGGCCATCGATCCGTCTGGCCTCGATCCAGCAACGGTCGAGCGCGAGAAAAACGTGCTGGCGGCCAAAGCCGAGGGCAAACCCGCAAACGTCATTGAGAAGATCGTCGAGTCCGGCCTCAAGTCCTACTACAAGGAGGTCTGCCTGCTCGACCAACCCTTCATATTCGACGAGAAGAACAAGGCCAGCGTGACGCAGGCTCTCAAAGACGCGGAAGCAAAGGTCGGCGCGCCGATTAAAGTCACGGGCTTTGTCCGCTTTGCGCTCGGCGAAGGCATCGACCGCCCCTCTGGCGATTTCGGCGGTGAAGTCGCGGCGTTGGCCGGCACCCATTAAGTCGGCGGGCGTTGTCTGTGGGTTTCGCGTGGAAACGCGCTAATTCTGTTGCGTTTGCGCGGGAATCGGCGGCGAGTGACAAAAATCGCAAGCGGACCCCTCGATGGCTGAGCCGAACTACCGACGGGTGATCGTAAAGCTCTCCGGCGAAGCTTTGAGCGGCCCGGAAAGGTTTGGCATCCATCAGCCGACCATCGATCGCTTTGCCGCCGATCTGATCGCCGCCCACAAGCTCGGCATCGCGCTCGGGGTCGTGGTCGGCGGCGGCAACGTCTTGCGCGGCGCCCAGATCTCCGAGAACGGCCTGTCGCGGCCGACCGCCGACTCCATGGGCATGCTGGCGACCGTGATGAACGCGCTCGTCCTGGAAGCGGCCATCGAGCGGGCCGGCGTCAGCGCCCGCACCATGTCGGCGCTGGCCATGCCGCAGGTCTGCGAGACCTATGAGCGCCAGCGTGCGCTACGCCATCTCGACGACGAGCGCATCATCGTGTTCGCCGGCGGCACCGGAAATCCCTATTTCACCACCGATACCACGGCCATCCTGCGCGCCGCCGAGATGGGCTGTGGCGCCGTGCTGAAGGCCACCGACGTCGACGGCGTCTATACCGCCGATCCCAAGAAGGACCCGAAGGCCAAGCGCTATGATCGCCTGAGCCATCAAGAGGCCCTGGATAAGCGCTTGAAGATCATGGACGCCACGGCCTTCGCGCTTGCCCAGGAAAACCATATGCCTATCATCGTGTTCTCGATCCGGGAGCAGGGCGCGATCGAGACGGTGTTGCGTGGAAAAGGGCGCTTTACCATCGTCGGATAGCAATCGCACGCTGACCTGAAAGACCGGACCGCGGGAGGCACCAAGGAGGCTGCCATGGCAGCAACGGCATTCGACATGAACGACCTCAAGCGCCGCATGCAGGGCGCGATCGCGTCGTTGAAACAGGAACTTTCCGGCTTGCGCACCGGACGCGCCTCCACCGCGCTGCTCGAACACGTCCAGGTCGAGGCTTACGGCAACTACATGCCGCTCAATCAGCTCGCCTCCATCAGCGTGCCGGAGCCGCGCCTGCTCAGTGTCCAGGTCTGGGACCGCTCGATGGTGCATGCGGTCGAGAAGGCAATCTCCGCGGCCAATCTCGGCTTGACGCCCTCGACCGAAGGCCAGGTGCTCAAGCTGCGCATCCCAGAGCTCAATGAGGAACGGCGCAAGGAAATCGCCAAGGTCGCGCATAAATATGCCGAAGCGGCGCGCGTCGCCGTGCGCCATGTCCGCCGCGACGGCCTCGATCTTCTGAAAAAACTCGAGAAGGAACACCAGATCAGCGAAGACGACGAAAAACGGCAGGCCGGCGAGGTGCAAAAAGCCACCGACGCGACCATCGCCGAAGTCGAGAAGCTATTGGCCGGCAAGGAAAAGGAGATCATGACGGTTTGAGCGCGACAGGCGAAGTTCAGACCAAGGTGGGGAGCGGCGACGGCTTCGAGAGTCCCCGCCATGTCGCCATCATCATGGATGGCAATGGACGCTGGGCCGCGGCCCGCGGCCTGCCGCGCGTCGAAGGCCATCGCCGCGGCGTCGAGGCTTTGCGCAAGACGGTGCGCGCGGCGAACGAGCTCGGCATTTCCTTCCTGACGATTTTCTCCTTCAGTTCGGAGAACTGGTCGCGTCCGCCGTCTGAAATTCGCGATCTGCTCGGGCTATTGCGCCGCTTCATCCGCAACGATCTGGTCGATCTGCACAAGAACAATATCCGCGTGCGCGTCATCGGCGAACGCGACGATCTCGATCCCGATATCCGCCGTCTCTTGCAGGAAGCGGAAGATTTGACCCGCGGCAATGACGGCTGCACGCTCGTCGTCGCCTTCAATTACGGAGCGCGGCAGGAGATCGCGCGCGCGGCGCGTCGGCTCGCGACCGAAGTGGCCGAGGGACGGCTCAAGGCGAGCGACATCACGCCGGAGCTGTTATCGCGCCATCTCGACGCGCCGGACATCCCCGATCCCGACGTCATCATCCGCACCAGCGGCGAGCAGCGGCTGTCCAATTTCCTGTTATGGCAATCTGCCTATAGCGAATTGGTGTTCGTTCCGATCAATTGGCCGGATTTCGACCGCGCGGCGCTCGAAGGCGCCATTGCCGAGTACCGCCGGCGCGAACGGCGCTTCGGCGGATTGATCGCCCAGACCGGATCGTGAGCAATCATCGCGACAGCGGCATATTCAGAACATTCGCCTCAAAACTCGGCAGCGCGAACAACCTTGTGCTTCGCGTCGCCTCTGCCGCCGTGCTCGGACCGTTGGTGCTGGTCTTGGCCTATCTCGGCGGTTGGCTGTTTTTCACGTTCTGCGCCGCCGCTGCCGCCGGCATCCTTTTGGAGTGGACCAAGCTGGTCGCCGACAGCGCCGACCCCAGGATCCTGATCCCCGGATTTGTCGCCCTCTTGTTTGCGCTTGCGTTGACCGGCGTCGGCGAACCCGGTGCCGCAGCGGGCATGATCTTCATCGGCGCCGCCCTTGCCGCAGGCGTCATGGCCGCGTGGCCCAGTCGCTTTCCCGCGCGCAATCCGCTGGTTTGGGGGCCGTGCGGCATCGTCTATGCCGGCATCGCCTATCTCGGGCCAGCGCTCATTCGTCGCGACGCCGCATGGGGCTTTGTCGCAGTACTGTTTGTGGCGCTTACGGTCTGGGCAACCGACATTTTCGCCTATGCGGTGGGCCGCATCGTCGGCGGTCCACTGCTGTGGCCGCGCGTAAGCCCGAACAAGACCTGGGCGGGCGCCGTCGGTGGTGTCGTAGGGGGGGTTGCCGCCGGCACCTCGGTCGCCTATGCGAGCGGGGTCGATAAGCTTGGTGCCGTAGGGGTCGTAGCTTTATTGCTTACAGTCCTTACCCAGGCTGGCGACCTGTTCGAATCCGCGGTCAAGCGGCGCTTTGGCGCCAAGGATGCGGGCAGCCTGATCCCCGGTCACGGAGGACTGATGGACCGTCTCGACGGCTTTCTGGTCGCAGCGCTGGTTGCGCTCCTGATCGGCCTTCTTCGACAAGGGCCCGATGCTCCGGCCCACGGCTTGCTGGTATGGTAGGCCTATTATGGTAGGCCAAGTGAAGAAGACGCAGCAGAAACCGGCGAGACCGGATCTGGCGCGCGTGCCAAAATCGGTCACGCTGCTCGGCGCCACCGGCTCGATCGGTTCGAGCACCATCGATCTGTTGCAACGCGAACCCGGGCGCTATCGCGTCGAGGCGGTGACCGCAAACCGCAATGCCGGGGCGCTTGCAAATATCGCGCGCGAGCTTGGCGCGCGCTTTGCCGCGGTCGGTGAGCCTTCGGCTTACAAGGAATTGAAATCCGAACTGTCCGGCTCAGGCATCGAAGCTGCCGCCGGCGCGGATGCTTTGGTCGAGGCGGCACAGCGGCCCGCCGAGTGGGTGATGGCGGCGATCACCGGTGCGGCGAGCTTGAAGCCGACGCTGGCGGCTGCCGAACGCGGCGCAACGGTCGCGCTTGCCAATAAGGAATGTTTGGTGTGTGCCGGCGCCTTGTTCATGCGCCGCGCGGCCGCCGCGGCGGCGACGATCCTGCCGGTCGATTCCGAGCACAACGCGGTGTTCCAGGCGCTGATGTCGGGCCGGCGCGACGAAGTGCGCCGCGTCATCCTGACCGCCTCCGGCGGGCCGTTTCGCACCTGGTCGCTCGAAGCCATCGGCACGGTGACGGTGGAGCAGGCGCTCAAGCATCCGACCTGGATCATGGGGCCGAAGATCACCATCGATTCCGCAACCCTGATGAACAAAGGCCTCGAACTGATCGAGGCGCATCACTTGTTCGCGCTGTCGCCCGACGAACTCGACGTCGTCGTCCATCCGCAATCGGTGATCCACGGCATGGTGGAATTCCGCGACGGCTCGGTGATCGCGCAGCTCGGTTCGCCCGACATGCGCATTCCGATCTCCCACTGCCTAGGCTGGCCGACCCGCATGTCGACGCCGGCGCCGCGGCTCGATCTCGCCAAAATCTCGACTCTGACCTTCGAGGCGCCCGACCCGGTACGCTTCCCGGCGCTGGCAATCGCGCGCAAGGCGCTGGCCGCGGGTGGGGCGGCGCCCACCATCCTCAATGCGGCAAATGAGATCGCGGTGCGTGAATTCGTCGGTCGGCGGCTCGGATTCTCCGGCATTCCCGCCCTTGTCGAGGCAACGCTGGATGCGGCGGAACGGCGCGGCGAGCTGGCCGAGCCGCAATCGGTCGAACAAGCCTTGGAAATTGACCATAATGCGAGAAGGTTAGCCGCCGACCTCTTGCCCGAAATTGCCGCAATGGCATCCTAGGTTCGGAATCGGGCGGGATCGCGGGACAGGCGGGGGCGGCAGGACAGCGTCATGGGGTCGTATTTTTTGTCGCATTTACATGCGCTTGGGGGCGGCGTGGTCGGTTACCTCGTCCCCTTTCTGTTTGTCCTCAGCCTGGTCGTGTTCTTTCACGAATTGGGGCATTTCTTGGTTGCGCGCTGGTGCGGCGTGCGGATCCTGGTGTTTTCCATCGGCTTTGGGCCTGAGATCGTCGGTTTTAATGACCGCTACGGTACGCGCTGGAAAATCGCCGCCATCCCGCTCGGCGGCTATGTAAAATTCTTCGGCGACGAAAATGCCGCGAGCGTGCCGGACACCGAGCGCCTCGCCAGCATGGATGAAGGCGAGAAATCGCAAAGCTGTGTGTTTCAGCCCGTGGCCAAGCGCGCGGCGATCGTCGTGGCCGGCCCGATGGCTAATTTCGTTTTGGCCATAGTCATTTTCGCCGGCATCTTCATGCTTTACGGCAAGCAGTCCATGACCGCCCGCGTGGACACGGTGCAGGCGGATAGCGCGGCTGCCGCAGCCGGTTTTCAACCCGGCGACCTGGTGGTGGCGATCAACGGCAGCGCCATCGGCGACTTCGCCGACATGCAGCGCATCGTCAGCGAAAGCGCCGGCGAGCCGCTCACCATCAGCGTCGACCGCAAAGGTGCCCAGGTCGTGCTGAAGGCGACGCCGGCGCTCAGGGAGATCAAGGACAATTTCGGCAACGTGCATCGCATCGGCATTTTGGGCATTACGCGGTCGACAGCGCCTGAGGATTTGAAATTCCAGCCGGTGCCGCCGCCGCAGGCGCTGTGGATGGGCGTGCAAGAGACCTGGTTCGTCATCGACCGCACGCTGAGCTATATCGGCGGCGTGGTGGTCGGCCGCGAGGCGGCCGACCAGCTCGGCGGCCCGATCCGCATTGCCCAGATGTCGGGCCAAGTGGCGACTGCGGGATTCGTCGCCCTCATTCATCTTGCGGCCGTGCTGTCGGTGTCGATCGGGCTTTTGAACCTGTTCCCGATCCCGCTGCTCGATGGCGGTCACCTTTTGTTCTATTCAATCGAGGCGCTGCGCGGCCGGCCGCTGTCGGAACGCGCCCAGGAGGTCGGGTTTCGTATCGGCCTCGCAATCGTCTTGATGTTGATGATATTTGCAACTTTCAACGACATAGTTCACTTGGCGACCTCTTGAGGTGGCCAAAGTGGGACGCACTCGCGGGGGCGAGATCGATCGTGGGGACTGTTGTGCAAAGGGTGGGGACGTGGCAAAAATACGCGTGGAATTAACATCTTAAGCGGCAAGAACTGAGGGAGATCGAGGCAAGTAACCCGCCACTGGGGGCGGCCACTAGGGGTAAAAGGCGCGTTGCGCATGAACATGGGTGTGCGGGTGAGACGGGGGCTCGTTCTGGCCGGCTTGCTCCTCGGAGTGGGTTTTGTTGGCCTGCCGGCCGGCGCAGCATATGCCGCGCCGCCGGCTGAGGCTGGCGCGTCCGTCAACAGCATCGTGGTCCAGGGCAACCGCCGCGTCGAAGCGGATACGGTGCGCAGCTATTTCAAGGTCGGCCCCGGCGAACACCTCGACGCCGCCAAGATCGACGCCGGGCTGAAAGCGCTCTATGCCTCCGGCCTTTTTGACGACGTCCACATCACCCAATCGGGCGGCCACATCATCGTCACGGTGGTGGAATCGCCGGTGATCAACCGGCTTGCCTTCGAAGGCAACCACCGGATGAAGGACGAGCAGCTCCAGGAGGAAATCCAGTCCAAGGCGCGCGACTCGCTATCGCGCCCCAGGGTGCAGGCCGACACCCAGCGCATCATCGACGTTTATCACCGCAACGGCCGTTTCGACGTCACCGTGGTGCCCCAGATCATCGAGCGGCCGAACAACCGCGTCGATCTGATTTTCGTGGTCAACGAGGGCGAGAAGACCGGCGTGAAGTCGATCAACTTCGTCGGCAACAAATCCTATTCCTCGTGGCGCCTGAAAGAGGTGATCAAGACCTCCGAATCCAACTTCTTGAGCTTCCTGCAGACCACCGACGTCTACGACCCCGACCGCATGGAAGCCGACCGCGATCTGATCCGCCGCTTCTACCTCAAGCACGGCTTTGCCGACGTGCAGGTCGTCTCGGCGGTTGCCGAATACGATCCCGCCAAGAAGGGCTTCCTCGTCACGTTTACGATCGAAGAAGGGCCGCTGTACCACTTCGGCGCCGCCGACATTCAGTCCAACGTCCGTGCCATCGACTCGCAGTCGCTGCGGCCGGTCATGCGCATGCGCCAGGGCGATATCTATAACGGCGAGGCGATCGAAAAGACGGTCGAGGACCTCACCGTCGAGGTGGCGCGGCGCGGCTATCCGTTCGCCACCGTCCGCCCGCGCGGCGACCGCAATCCGCAGACCCGCACCATCAACGTTTCTTTCGTCGTCGACGAGGGCACCCGCGCCTATATCGAGCGCATCAATATCCACGGCAATATCCGCACCCGCGATTACGTGATCCGGCGCGAGTTCGACATCGCCGAAGGCGATCCGTACAACCGCGCGCTGATCGACCGGGCCGAGCGGCGGCTCAAGAATCTGAACTTCTTCAAGTCGGTGAAAATCACCAACGAGCCCGGATCGGCGCCCGACCGGGTGGTGATCAATGTCGAGCTCGAGGAGCAATCGACCGGCGATTTCTCGATCATGGGCGGCTATTCGACGGCGGAAGGCTGGCTCGCGCAGATGTCGGTCTCCGAGCGCAACCTGCTCGGTACCGGCCGCTACGCCAAGGTCGCCTTGACCTATGGCGAATACGTTCGCGGCGCGGAATTCAATTTCATCGAGCCCTATTTCCTCGATCAGCGGCTGGCGGCGGGCATCGATCTATTCGCCAAGGAGACGCTGTCCAACAGCTACCTGTCCTACGGCACGGAATCCTATGGCGGCAGTTTCAAGCTCGGCATTGCGCTGCGCGAAGACCTGGCGTTGCAGCTGCGCTACTCGATTTATACGCAGCGGATTACGCTGCCGAACTACCTCGATGACTGCAATAACCTCAATCCGGATTTCGTCAACACGTTCGCGTCGCCGCAGGCGATCATCGCTGCGGGGGCCGCCGGCGTCTTCTACAACGATCCGACCGGGACCACCTGCTACACCTACGGCCAGGCCTCGCTGCCGGTGCGCGCCGAGCTTGCCGCCGGCACCACGCTGACGTCGCTTGCGGGATACGGCCTGACCTACAACACGCTCGACAACAACAAGAGCCCCACCAACGGCTTGTTGGCCACGTTCGGCCAGGATTTTGCCGGGATCGGCGGCGACGTCGCCTATATGCGCTCGGCGCTGGACTTCCACACCTACTACGAAGTCATTCCCGACCTTATCGGCATCCTGCATCTGCAGGGCGGCAACATGATCGGGCTCGGCGGCCAGGAAATCCGCCTGCTCGACGACTTCAAGATGGGCCCGAACCTGGTGCGTGGCTTTGCGCCGGCTGGCCTCGGCCCGCGCGACATCACGCAGGGAACGTCGAACGATGCCATCGGCGGCACTAACTACTGGGGCGCGAGTCTCGAGTTCCAATATCCGTTCTACTTCCTGCCCAAGGACACCGGCTTCCGTGGCGCCGTGTTCGTCGATGCCGGCTCGGTGTGGGGCTACAAGGGCGAGACAACCTATGCGGCGACCGGGGAAATCAACGGCGTTATCAACTCCACGGCCGGCTCCTTCGTTTGCCAGTGCGGCATGCAATTTGCCGACTCATCCTTCGTACGCAGTTCGGCCGGCGCCAGCATCATCTGGGATTCCCCGTTCGGCCCGTTGCGGTTCGATTTTGCCTATCCGATTACGAAGACGGGATACGACAGGACCCAATTCTTCGCCTTCGGCGGCGGGACGCACTTCTAAGCGTGGCCTAAGCTCTCGTCATGGACGGGCGCATGCCGGACACTGCACGAGCCCAGCGGGCGCTGACGATCGACGAGATCGCTGAGCTCACGCGCGCTAAGCCGCGCGCGGGCGATCCTGTCGACCGGCGCATCAGCAACATCGCGCCCCTCGATACCGCGGTCGCCACCGATATCAGCTTTCTCGACAAGCCGCGATTTCTCGAAGCATTGGCGATCACGCGCGCGGGCGCCTGCTTCATCAGCCCACGCTTCGAAGCGCAGGCGCCGCAGGGACCGACAATCCTGGTGACGCCCGAGCCGTATCGCGCCTTCGTCGCGGTCACGCGCGCACTGTTTCCCGATGCGTTACGCCCATCGTCGTTGTTCGGCGTGAAAGGACGCAGCAGGGACGCGCACGTTCATCCCTCGGCACGCCTTGAGGCGAATGTGACGGTCGATCCGCTCGCCGTAATCGGCGTCGATTCCGAGATCGGCGCCGGCACGGTGATCGCCGTCGGTGCGATCATTGGGCCGGGCGTCTGCATCGGCCGCGACTGCGCGATCGGCGCCGGCGCGACCATTCAGCATGCGCTGATCGGCGATCGCGTGATCATCCATCCGGGTGTCCGGATCGGCCAGGACGGCTTCGGCTATCTGCCGGGACCGAAGGGACATCAGAAGATTCCGCAGACCCGCCGCGTCATCATCCAGGATGACGTGGAGATCGGCGCCAATTCGACCATCGACCGCGGCGCGACCAGGGACACCGTCATCGGCGAAGGCACCAAGATCGACAATCTGGTGCAAATCGGACACAACACCTCCATCGGACGGCACTGCGTGCTCGTCTCGCAAACCGGCATATCCGGCAGCTGCAATGTGGGGGATTACGTCATGATGGGCGGGCAGGTCGGCCTCGCCGACCATTTGACCATCGGCGATGGGGCGATGCTCGGCGCGCGCGCCGGAGTCGTTACCGACGTTCCCGCCGGCGCACGCTATAACGGCTGGCCGGCTCAGCCGTCGCGCGAGTGGCTGCGTGGCGTCAGCTGGGTGCGCCGCATGGCACGCAACGCCGGCAAGTCCGAAGGCGGCGACGAATGAGCGACACGCTTGGCGCCGTCGACATTCGTGAAATCTTGCGGCTGTTGCCGCATCGCTATCCGTTTATCCTGGTCGATCGGCTGATCGACATGCGTGCCGACGAGCACGCCATCGGCATCAAAAACGTCACCATCAACGAGCCGCAGTTCATGGGCCACTTTCCGGACAATCCGGTGATGCCCGGCGTGCTGGTGATCGAGGGCATGGCGCAGACCGCGGGCACACTCGTGCTCTGGCACCTCGGCACCGAGGCGCACGGACGAAAGGTATATTTCCTCACCATCGACAAGGCGAAATTCCGCAAGCCCGCGATCCCAGGCGACACTATCGAATACCACGTCGACAAGATCGGGCACCGCCGCAACATGTGGTGGTATCGCGCCAAGGCTTTGGTGAACGGCGTGCTGATCGCCGAGGCCGAGGTCGGCGCCATGATTGCCGAGGACTAGATGGCGATCGATCCGACCGCGCGCGTCGCCAGTGGTGCGCGCATTGCCGAAGGCGTGGAGATCGGGCCGTTTTGCCTGGTCGGGCCGCAGGTCGAGCTTTTAAGCGGCGTGCGCCTGATCGCCCATGTCAACGTCACCGGTGCAACGAAGATCGGCGAGGGCACCGTGGTCTATCCGTTCTCGTCGCTCGGCACGCCGCCGCAATCGGTGCATTATCGCGGCGGCCCGACCAAGCTGATCGTCGGCACGCGCTGCGAGCTGCGCGAGAGCGTCACCATGAACATCGGCACCGAAGACGGCGGCGGCGTGACCAGGGTCGGCGACCGCTGCTTCATCATGGTCGGCGCTCATGTCGGCCACGACTGCCAGGTCGGCAATGACGTGAACCTTGCCAACAACGTGGTGCTGGGCGGTCATGTTTCAGTGGGCGACCACACTTTTCTCGGCGGCCACGTCGCGATCCATCAATATGTGCGGATCGGCGAAGGCGTGATGATGGCCGGCATGTCGGCGGCGCGCGACGACATCATCCCGTTCGGCTTCGCGCTCGGCCAGACCGGCGCGCTGGTCGGATTGAACATGGTCGGCCTGCGCCGGCGCGGCGCCACGCGCGCCGAGATGCACCGGGTGCGCGCCGCCTATCGCTCGCTGTTCTTTGTCGAAGGCCGCATTGCCGACCGCATCGACGCGGTCGAGCGCGAATTCGCCGGCGACCCGCTGGTCGGCAAGATCATCGCCTTCATCCGCGCCGGCGGCAAACGGCCGCTGATGCGGCCGCGCACGCGGCGCTGGAACGACGGCCCGGACGAATGACGCCGCCTGATGAGGGCTTCCATGGCTGATGCCGAGCGTGGTCCCATCGCCATCATCTGCGGCGGCGGCAGCTTTCCCGGCGCGGTCGCCGAGGCCATCGCGCGCCGCGGCCGCCAACCGGTGATGTTCGGTATCAAGGGATGGGCCGACGCGAGCGTCATCGAGCGCTATCCCCACCATTGGGTTGCCCTCGGACAGCTCGGGCGGTTTTTTCGCCTGGCGCGGTCGGAGCGCTGCAAGGAGGTGCTGTTCATCGGCACGCTGCTGCGGCCGCCGCTGAAGCAAGTGCGGCTCGATTGGCAGACCATCCGATTGATGCCGCGCATCATCGGCTACTTTCGCGGCGGCGATAACCGGCTGTTGTCCGGCGCCGCGAGCATCGCCGAGAGCGGCGGCTTGCGGGTGATCGGCCTGCGCGACGTGGCGCCGGAAATCTTTGTCCCCGCAGGCGTGCTCGGCCGCTGTCAGCCCGCCGAGCGCGATCGCAGCGACATCGCGCGGGCGATGCAACTTATCGCAGCGCTGGGGCCATTCGACGTCGGCCAGGCCGCGATCGTCGCCAACAACCACGTGCTCGCGGTCGAGGCCGCCGAAGGCACCGACAATATGCTGGCGCCGTCGCTGCCGGCAGTACCATCATCGCCGAGGCCGCCGAGGTCATCGCGATTGCCGAACGGGAGAAGATTTTCGTCGCCGGCGTGGGCGAGGACACGGCGCGATGAAGCCGCAACCGCAGTCGCGCGCGCTTTCGCTTTATATCGTCGCCGCGGAAGAATCCGGCGACGCGCTCGGCGCCGCGTTGGTTCGCGCGCTCAAAGCGCGCCACGGCGGCGCGTTGACGCTCAACGGCGTCGGTGGCCGCGCCATGGCCGCTGCCGGCGTCAACAGTCCATTCGCCATCGACGAGCTTTCGATCATGGGTATTGCGGCGATCCCGCGCCGGCTGCCGATGATTTTCCGCCGGATCCGCGAGACCGCCGCCGCCGTGGTCGCCGCGCGCCCCGACGCGCTGGTGATCATCGACAGTCCCGATTTCACCCACCGCGTCGCCCGCCGCGTGCGCCGGCTGGCGCCCAAAATCCCGATCCTTGATTACGTCTCGCCCTCGATCTGGGCGTGGCGGCCCGGCCGTGCCCGTGCCATGCGCGCTTATGTGGATCAGGTGCTGGCCATCCTGCCGTTCGAGCCGGCGATGTACGTCAAGCTCGGCGGTCCACCGTGTCGCTATGTCGGCCATCCCTTGATTGAGCGCATCGCCGAATTGCGGCCCAATGCCGAGGAGGCGCAGCGCCGCGGCGCGGATCCTCCCGTCGTGCTGGTCCTGCCGGGCAGCCGATCGAGCGAAATCCGGCATCTGCTCGGCGCTTTTGGCGCCGCGATCGAACAAGTTGCCGCGCGCTCTGGCCCGATGGATCTTGTGCTGCCGACCGTACCCCATCTCGCGGCGCAAGTGCGCGCGGCGGTCGCCGGCTGGAAAGTCGCGCCGCGGGTCGTGGTCGATCCGGCGGAGAAATGGTTAGCCTTTCGCCGCGCCCGCGCAGCGCTTGCCGCATCCGGCACGGTCACGCTCGAGCTCGCGCTCGCCGGCATACCGACTGTCGCGGCTTATCGGATGTCGCCGATCGAGGCATTTATCGTGGTCTGGCTGTTGCGGCTCCTGGTCAGGCTGCCGAGCGTCATCCTCGCCAATCTGGTGCTTGGCGAGAACGTCATTCCGGAACTCCTGCAGTCCGCTGCCACGCCGCAACGCCTCGCCGAGGCACTGTTGCCACTCCTCTCCGATACCCCGCAGCGGCAGCGCCAGATCGAGGCCTTCGGCCGGCTCGATGCCATCATGGCCATCGGCGGCGAGGCGCCGAGCGCAAAGGCTGCGGCGATCGTCCTCGACGTGGCGCAACGCCATGCCGAGCGCGATCCGGCGGCGCTTAGCGCTCCGTCACAGCCGTGTTAACCGCCGCTCCGACGCCGCTCTACCATTGCGGCGGGCATCCTGCTAAGGCCGCTTCTAGTCGGCCACTTTCAGGCGCAACTGCGAAGAACCCGCGTGAGCAAGCTTAAGAAAATCGTCCGGAAATCGGCGATCCGCGCCGCGATCACTGGCGTGTTCGGCTATCTGCCGCCCGACATTCTCAGCAATGCCGAACTGGCGAAGATGGTCGATACCAGCGACGAGTGGATCGTCGAGCGCACCGGCATCAAGGAACGCCATATCCTCAAGGGCAAGGGGCTCGGCACCTCGCATATGGGCGCGCAGGCGGTGCGCGGCCTCCTGACCAAGACCGCGACCGCGCCCGGCGACGTCGAGCTTTTGATTTGCGCCACGACCACGCCGGATTTCGTCTTTCCCTCGACCGCCAATCTGATCTGCGACATGGTCGGCATCCGCGGTATCGGCAGCTTCGACGTCCAGGCGGCATGCTCCGGCTTCGTCTATGCGCTCACGGTGGCAGCGCAATTCATCGAGACCGGCAAATTCCGCAAGATCGTCGTGGTCGGCGCCGACAAGATGTCGGCGATCATCGATTACACCGACCGCGCCACCTGCGTGCTGTTCGGCGATGCCGCGGGTGCGGTCCTGGTCGAGCCGAGCAAGAAATACGGCATCATCGACACGGTGATTCATTCCGACGGCGCCGGCATGCCGCATCTGCATCAAAAAGCCGGCGGCAGCCGCATGCCGCCGACCGCGGAGACCGTGGCCAAGCGGCTGCATTACGTCCATCAGGAAGGCCCCGCGGTCTACAAATTCGCCGTCGCCCGCATGGCCGACGTTGCCACCGAATTGATGCAGCGTAATCACCTGACCAGCGATCAGATCGACTGGCTGGTGCCGCACCAGGCCAACAAGCGCATCATCGAGGCGACCGCCGAGCGCATGAAGCTCGACCCGAAACAGGTGATGATCACCATCCACAAATACGGCAACACCACCGCGGCGACGATACCGCTGTGCCTGTGGGATTACGAGAACAAGCTCAGGGCCGGCGACCGCATGATTTTGGCGGCCTTCGGCGGCGGCTTTACCTGGGGCGGGGTCTATCTGACCTGGGCCTACGACACGCCGTAGCGTGCTCGCAACGGCCGACCTACGAACTACTTCCGCTTCGAGATCGGCTGATACTCCCGCTTCGGCGAGCCGGTATAGAGCTGGCGCGGCCGGCCGAGTTTCTGGTGCGGATCCTCGATCATTTCCTTCCACTGCGCGATCCAGCCGACGGTGCGGGCGAGCGCGAACAGCACCGTGAACATGGTGGTCGGGAAGCCCATGGCGCGCAGCGTGATGCCGGAATAGAAGTCGACGTTCGGATAGAGCTTCTTCTCGATGAAATATTCGTCGTGCAGCGCGATGCGCTCGAGTTCGATGGCAACGTCAAGGAGGGGATCGTTGACGCCGAGCTCGCTCAACACCTCGTGGCAGGTCTTCTGCATCAGCTTGGCGCGCGGGTCGTAGTTCTTGTAGACGCGATGGCCGAAGCCCATCAGGCGGAATGAATCCTTCGGATCCTTCGCCTTCTTGACGAATTCGGGGATGCGATCGACGGAACCGATCTCGCCGAGCATTTTCAGCGCCGCCTCGTTGGCGCCGCCGTGCGCCGGGCCCCACAGGCAGGCGATGCCGGCGGCGATGCAGGCGAACGGATTGGCGCCTGTAGAACCGGCTAGTCGCACGGTCGAGGTCGAGGCGTTCTGCTCGTGATCGGCGTGCAGCGTGAAAATGCGGTCCATGGCGCGGGCGATGACCGGATTGGCCTTGTACTCCTCGCACGGCACCGCAAAGCACATGCGCAAGAAGTTCGAGGCGTAGTCGAGCTTGTTGTTCGGATACATGAACGGCTGGCCGACGGAATATTTGTACGCCATGGCGGCCAGCGTCGGCATTTTCGCGATCATGCGGATCGAGGCGATCATGCGCTGTTGCGGGTCGGTGATGTCGGTGGAGTCGTGATAGAACGCCGACAGCGCGCCGACCGAGCCGACCATGACGGCCATGGGGTGGGCGTCGCGCCTAAAACCCTGGAAGAAGCGGCTCATCTGCTCGTGCACCATCGTGTGATGGATCACGCGGTCGACGAAATCGGCTTTCTGGGTGGCGGTCGGCAGTTCGCCGTAGAGCAGGAGGTAGCAGGTCTCGAGGAAATCGCCGTGCTCGGCCAGGTCGTCGATCGGATAGCCGCGATAGAGCAAAACGCCTAGGTCGCCGTCGATATAGGTGATCTTGGATTCGCAAGAGGCAGTCGAGGTGAAGCCCGGGTCGTAGGTGAAGATGCCGGCCTCGGCATAGAGCTTCGAAATATCGACCACTTCGGGGCCGATGGTCCCTTCGTAGATCGGGAATTTATGGTCCGTGTCGCCGAGTTTCAGCGTGCCGGTCTTGATGTTGGCGCCGGTCTTCGCGTCCATGTTCGTATCCTCGAGTAAGTGGCAACCGAAACGGCAGCACGCGGGCCGTGGTCAAAGAAGCGGCACGTCCGATCCTGCCAGGAGGTAGCTTAGCAAAGTGTGCACTGCAAGATAATAGGCATGTGACAGTGCGCGCGCGACGTAAACCTTGCGTCATCTAAGCGCTTTGCGCGCCGGTCTGATCTGCGACGCGGGCGAGGCTCTCGGTCTTGCCGAGCACGGCCAGCACCTCGAAGATTCCGGGCGAGGTGGTGCGGCCGGTCAGCGCTGCTCGCAGCGGCTGGGCGATGGCGCCCAGTTTTGCGCTCCTGCGCTCGGCAAAGGTGCGGACTGCTTGTTCGGTCGTCGCTGCCGTCCAGGGCTCCACGGCGGCAAGCTCGGCGCCGATATCGGCCAGTAAAGCTTTGGCATCCGGGGTCAGCAGGGCGGCCGCTTTATCGTCCAAGGGGAGCGGCCGATCTGTCAGAAGAAACATAGCGCCATCAATAAGATCGAGAAGGGTCTTGGCGCGTTCCTTTAAGCTCGGCATGGCCGCGAGCCACTGCTGGCGCAACGGCGGCGTCATTCTGGCGGCAAGCTCGGCGCCGCCGGCGATATGGGGCAGGAGCTGATCGATTGCCGCGAACAGGTCGGCGTCGGCGCTTTGCCGGATGTAGTGGCCGTTGAGGCTTTCCAGCTTGGCGAAGTCGAAGCGCGCCGGGGAGCGGCCGATCTGCGGCAGGTCGAATGCCGCGATCATCTCTTCGGTGGAGAAGATTTCCTGGTCGCCGTGGCTCCAGCCGAGCCGCACCAGATAGTTGCGCAGCGCCACCGGCAGGTAGCCCATGGCGCGATAGGCATCCACGCCGAGCGCGCCGTGGCGCTTCGACAGTTTTGAGCCGTCGGGGCCGTGGATCAGCGGGATATGGGCCATGACCGGCACCGGCCAGCCGAGCGCGTCGTAGATCTGTTTCTGCCGCGCGGCGTTGGTCAAATGATCGTCGCCGCGGATGATGTGGGTGACGGCCATGTCGTGATCGTCGACCACCACGGCGAGCATGTAGGTCGGCGTGCCGTCGGAGCGCAACAGCACGAGATCGTCGAGGTTCTCGTTCTGCCAGACCACGCGGCCCTGGACCTGATCGTCGATGACGGTTTCGCCGGTGAGCGGCGCCTTGAGCCGGATCGCCGGTTTTACGCCCGGCGGGGCATCGCTTGGATCGCGGTCGCGCCAGCGGCCGTCGTAAAATTTTGAACGGCCTTCGCGGCGCGCCGCCTCGCGCAGGTCCTTGAGCTCTTCGGGGCTGGCATAACAGCGATAGGCGTTTCCGGTCGTCAGGAGTTGCTCGACCACCTCGCGGTGCCGCGCGGCGCGTGCGAACTGATAGACCACCTCGCCGTCCCAGCCGATGCCGAGCCAGTTGAGCCCATCGAGGATGGCGTCTATGGCGGCTTGCGTCGAGCGCTCGCGGTCGGTGTCCTCGATCCGCAGCAGCATCTTGCCGCCGCGGCCGCGGGCATAGAGCCAATTGAACAAAGCGGTGCGGGCGCCGCCGATATGGAGAAAACCGGTGGGCGAGGGGGCAAAACGAGTGACGACGGCCATTGCTATCCTGATCCGCGGGCGCCGGCTCGTTTAGCACGGCTAACGCTTAAGGACAGTAAGCGGACGCAAGCTTTTTCGGCGCCGGGCTTGACCCCGCCTGCCAACTTGTCCAATCCGGGGCGCAATCGCATCTTAGGCTATGGAATCGGCGCGTTGCCTGGCTGTTTCGGCAGCGCCAAACGGATTGATCCATGACGGTTGTCGAGACGCCGGTAAAGGAGCCCGCCCGCGAAGCGGGCCAGGATTTCATTCGCGACATCGTGCGCGCCGACCTGGAATCGGGCCGGCACAAGACCGTGGTGACGCGCTTTCCGCCGGAGCCGAACGGCTACCTGCATATCGGCCACGCTAAGTCGATTTGCCTCAATTTCGGCATCGCCGACGAGTTCGGCGGTCACTGCAATCTGCGTTACGACGACACCAATCCGACCAAGGAATCCCAGGAATATATCGACGCCATCGAGCGCGACGTGCGCTGGCTCGGTTTTGATTGGGGCACGCATCTCTATCATGCCTCCGATTATTTCGAGCAGCTCTACGCCTGGGCCGAGGATTTGATCCGCGCCGGCAAGGCCTATGTCGACGATCAAAGCCAGGACGAGATGCGCGCGGCGCGCGGCACTTTGACGGAGCCGGGCAAGAACAGCCCGTTCCGCGACCGCGGCGTGGAGGAAAACCTCGATCTGTTCCGCCGCATGCGCGCCGGCGAATTTCCCAACGGAGCGCGTGTCCTGCGCGCCAAGATCGACATGGCTTCCGGCAACATCAATCTGCGCGACCCGGTGCTCTACCGCATCCTGCACGCCGAGCACCCGCGCACCGGCAAAACCTGGAGCATTTATCCGAGCTACGATTTCGCCCACGGCCAGTCCGACGCCATCGAGGGCATCACCCACTCGCTGTGCACGCTGGAATTCGAGGATCACCGGCCGCTCTACGACTGGTTTTTGCAAAACCTGCCGGTGCCGTCGCAGCCGCATCAATACGAATTCGCCCGCCTCAATCTCACCTACACGATCCTGTCGAAGCGCGTGCTCACCGAATTGGTGCGCGGCGGTTTCGTCCACGGCTGGGACGATCCGCGCATGCCCACGCTTGCCGGCTTGCGCCGGCGCGGCGTGCCGCCCGAGGCGATCCGCGATTTCGTCAAGCGCATCGGCGTCGCCAAGGCCAACAGCGTCGTCGACATGGCGATGCTGGAATTCTCCATCCGCGAGCATTTGAACAAGACCGCGCAGCGGCGCATGGCGGTGCTGCGCCCGCTCAAAGTGGTGCTCGAGAACTATCCGGAAGGCCAAGGTGAGGAGGTCGAGGCGGTCAATCATCCCGAAAACCCCGCCGCCGGCACCCGCCGCATCCGCTTTTGCCGCGAGCTCTATATCGAGCGCGACGATTTCATGGAGAACCCGCCGAAGAAGTTTTTTCGGCTGTCGCCTGGCACCGAGGTGCGGCTGCGCTACGCCTATTTCATCACCTGCCGCGAGGTGGTGAAGAATGCGGCCGGCGAGGTGATCGAGCTGAAATGCACCTACGATCCCGCCACCAAAGGCGGCAACGCCCCCGACGGCCGCAAGGTGAAGGCGACGATGCACTGGGTGTCGGCGCCGGATTCCATCCCGGCCGAGGTGCGCCTGTACAATCCGCTGTTCACAAAGCCCGACCCGAGCGCGACAGACTTCGCCGTCGACATCAACCCGAATTCTCTGGAAGTCATCGCGGATGCCCGCGTCGAGCCGGCGCTGGCCGGGCGGAATGCCAATGACGCGGTGCAGTTCGAGCGGCTGGGCTATTTCTGTCCGGACAAGGACTCGACGCCGGAGCGGCTGGTGTTCAACCGCACCGTCGGCTTGCGCGACACCTGGGCCAAGGTCTCCGGCGGCGGCTAAAAATCGGTCGCCACGGTTGTGCACACACGCCCTCGCCACCGGGCGCGCGCCTCGCTAGCATAAGGCTGTTGGTGAGTTAGCGCGCAGGGGGCGCGCAGTGGCGCAAGACAGTAGCGTAGAGAGCCGGGCGCACGCAGGGGCGCGGGCTGGCACATGGTCAGGTCATTGGCCTTGGCCGGTCGGCATTCGCCCGGCGTGGCATGTCATACGGCCGCGCCCCAATTTCGCTCTCACCACGCAGTTACGGCAATGGGCCGCGCAGGAAATTGCCGCCGATCGCCTGCTGCCATGGCTCGCGGTCGCCTACGGCTTTGGCGTCGTCATCTATTTCACCGCGGAGCGCGAGCGGGCGTGGTGGGCGGCGACAGCACTCGCTGCCGCCTGCGCTGCCGGCGCCGTGCTGTTGCGCCGGAATCTGGTCGCCTTGATTGTCAGCCTCTTTCTTTTTTCCATCGCCGCCGGCTTCGCCGCCGCGACGATGAAAACCGCCATGATCGAGCACCCGGTGCTGCATTATCCGACCTCGGGCGTGACCATCGCGGGCTTTGTCGAACTGCGCGAAGAGAGCCAGCATACCGACCGCTTCGTGCTGCGCGTCGACCGCATCGACGGCAACCGCATCGACGACAAGCCGCAGCGCGTCCGGCTCTCGGTCAAGCGCGGGCTGGCGCCGCCCGCGGGCTCTTTCGTCGAAGTCAAAGCGATGCTCGATCCGCCGCTGCAGCCGCTGGCGCCGGGCTCTTACGATTTCGCCCGCGATCTTTATTTCCAGCAGATCGGCGCCTCCGGCTTTGTCCGCGGCGCGTTCAATGTGATTACGCCGCCGGCCACGGCCGGCCTGGCGTCTCGGGCCAACGCCGTGGTGCAGCGCATGCGCGACGCCATCGACGCCCATGTCCGCGCCGTGCTGCCGGGCGACACCGGCGCGATCTCGGCGATGCTGCTCAACGGCAGGCGCGACGTGATCTCGGAGGATCTCTACAACGCCTTGTTCATTTCCGGCGTCGGCCACGTGCTGTCGATCTCCGGCTATCACATGGCGGTCGTCGCCGGCGTCATGTTCTTCATCATCCGCGCTTTGCTGGCGCTGATCCCGGGTTTGGCCGACAGAAGGCCGATAAAAAAATGGGCGGCATTCGGCGCGCTGATCGCAACGACGTTCTATCTGGTGCTCTCTGGCGCGGAAGTGGCGACGCAACGCTCCTATTTCATGATCGCCATCGTGCTGGTCGGCGTCATGCTCGACCGGCCGGCGCTGACCATCCGCACGCTGACCGCGGCCGCGCTGCTGGTGCTCGTGCTGGCGCCGCAATCGGTGGTGCATCCGAGCTTCCAGATGTCGTTTGCGGCGACGCTGGCGCTGGTCGCGGCTTACGACCGCGGCGTGCCGCGAATGAAGCCGGGCACCGACAGCTCGCTCGGGTCGCGCGCCGCGTTGTGGGGCGTCAACGAAATCACGAGCCTGACCATCGCGTCGCTGGTCGCGGGGCTCGCCACGACGCCTTACGCGGCCTACCACTTTCATCGGATGGCGCCTTACGGCGTCATCGCCAACCTGCTCGCCATGCCGGTGGTCTCCGCCTGGGTGATGCCGATGGGGCTCCTTGGCCTGCTCGCCATCCCGTTCGGCTTCGATGCCGAGTTCTGGCGGCAAATGGGGTACGGCATCGAATGGATGGATATGGTGGCGCTGTGGGTGGCGAGCCTGCCCGGCGCCGTCGGCCACGTCACCACCTTCGGCACTGGGCCGCTGCTGTTGGCAACCGCGGGCCTGCTCGTCATCGGCCTCCTTAAGACGCCGCTGCGCTGGAGTGGCATCGCGATCGCGGCGCTCGGCATCGCATGGGCGGCAAGCGCGCCGCGGCCTGACGTTCTGCTGGCGGCCGATGGCCGGACATTTGCCGTGCGCGGCGCCGATGGCCTGCTCGCGTTTCACCATTCCGGCGGCGATACGTTCGCCATCAAGGAATGGCTCGCGGCCGACGCCGACGCGCGCGATTATCACGATCGCAATCTGGGGCAGGGCATCGCCTGCGACGCCGCGGGCTGCATCGGCAAGCTCGTCGATGGCGCGCTCGTCGCCTACGACCTCAAGCCCGATGCTTTCGAGGAAGATTGCCGCCGCGCCGTTCTCATCATGACGACCCGCGACCCGCCGCCCGATTGTCGCGCTCAGGTGATCGGACGAACGCTTTGGCGCGAGCGCGGAGCGCTGGCGCTACGCCATACCGGTTCGAGCTTTGCGATCGATTCCGCGCGCCCGCCGAATTTCGATCGGCCGTGGGCGCCGCGGCGCGTACGGGCCACCGATACGGCCAATGCGACTTCTGCTCAGCCCGCAACGTCCCGCGCAATGCCGCGCGACGCGACGCCGCGCCAGGACGATATCGAAGCGGATCAGTGAGGCGCCGTCATTCCGGGGCGCCGCCAACGGGTCCGGCCCGAAGTGGCCGGCCCGATGACAGGCTCCGCGGCGAACCCGGAATCCATAGTCACTGTTCCAACAGAACAATGAACAGCGCCAGTTCTGATTGATTCGTGATTATGGATTCCGGGTTCCGCGCTTGCGCGCGGCCCCGGAATGACGGCGGTTAGTACCGCCGGAACAACCCCACCAACTTGCCCTGAATGCGCACGCGATTGGGCGGCAGGATGCGGACCTCGTAGGCGGTATTGGCCGGCTCCAGCGCGATCGACGCGCCGCGGCGGCGGAAGCGTTTTAGGGTCGCTTCTTCGTCGTCGATGAGTGCGACGACGATGTCGCCGGTATCGGCCGCGTCCATGCGCTTCAACAGCGCGATGTCGCCGTCGAGAATGCCGGCTTCGATCATCGAATCGCCGCGCACTTCCAGCGCGAAATGCTCGCCGCTGGTGAGCAGCTCGGGCGGCATATTGATGGTGTGGCTCCGCGTCTGGATCGCCTCGATCGGCGTGCCGGCGGCGATGCGGCCCATCACCGGCACGGCAACCGGGCGGCCACCGTCATCTTCCGATGCGGCGCGGACCCGGCCGAGATTGCCCTCGATGAC
>JBEKKM010000059.1:0-24079 GCA_050010715.1 Xanthobacteraceae bacterium
GCAATCCGTCGCTGACCGCCGACGGCATTACCTCGAACAAGACGATCGCCAATTTCTGGGCCTATCCGACGACGCTGTTCGACTATATCCGCCGCGCCATGCCATGGCCGACGCCGCATACGCTGACCGACAACGAGGTCTACGCGATCTGCGCCTACCTGCTCGCGGCCAACAATCTGATCCCGCAAGACCAGGCGATGAACGCGCAGACTTTGCCCAAGGTGAAGATGCCGAACCACGACAACTTCATCGTCAAGTTCCCGGATCGGATTTGAATCTCCATCCTTCCCCACTTCGCGGGGGCGGATGATCTAGAGCTTAAACGTCTCATACGTCGCCGGGTGAAACAGCTCGTCGACCGCGACTCTGCGTTCCGACAAGCCCTCGGCGTGGTGCTGCGCCAGGAAATAATCCAGCACTTTGCGGTTCGGCTCGACGCCGTAGGACCAGAAATCGTCGCCCATCAGCTCGCGCGCTTCGGCGAGGCGCTCCTCGACGAACGGCAGCGTCACCTTGGTCGCCGAGGTGTCGGAGAGTTTCGCCAACCCCGCCTGCTTGGACTGCTCGAAGGCTTTCAACACCGCGCCGGGCAGCCACGGATGGCGCTCGGCCAATTCGCGGCGCACACCTACCACGTGCATGATCGGAAAAAAGCCGGTGCGCTTGTAATAGTCCTTGGCCACCGCCACCGGATCCGGGAACAGCCAGCCGATATGCGGATGGCCCTTCTCTACAAGCGTCGGCGGCCGCGGCGCGATGAAGCCGTCGATGTCGCCGGACTCCAGCAGTGCCGAAATGGTCTTGCCTTCGGGCGCATTGTCGAGCCGCACGCCGGGCGGCAGCTTCACTGTGATCTTTTCCGGCCGGCCGGCATGCTCGATGCCGCCGCGGATCCAATGAATATCCGAGCGCTTGACGCCGTAATCGTCTTCCAGGAAGGCGCGCGCCCAGACATTGGCGGTGAGCTGATATTCCGGCACGCCGACTTTGCGGCCCTTGAGGTCTTGCGGCTTTTTCACCCGGTCGGTGCGGACATAGACCGAGGTGTGGCGGAAGGCGCGCGACACGAAGGCCGGCACCGCGATATAGGGACAATTGCCCTGCGCCGTCTTCACCGTGTAGCTCGACATTGACAATTCGCAGATGTCGAACTCGGCGGCGCGGAAGGCGCGGAAGAAAATCTCCTCCGGCACGAGCCGCATATAGACCGGATCGACGCCGTCGATCTGCACAGCGCCGTCGATGAGCGCGCGGGTGCGGTCGTAATCGCCGACGGCGACCGAGAGATTGAGCTTGGCCATGGGATGTCGAGCCCTTACGAAACGGCGATGCTTTGTTCCGCCGTGGTCACCGTGCCGTTGTCGTCGACCCAGGCGAAAGCGAAGGTGCCGCTGTCTTCCACTTTCACCGTGAACTCGAAGTACGGATTGGCCGAAATCGCCGGCTCGAGATCAGCCCGGAACACTTCGTGGCCGTTAAAGGTGCAGACGAACGAATTGATGATCTCGCGCGGGATCGGCTTGCCGGTTTCGTCCTTGCGGTAGCCGGTTTCCATCGGATGCGACATCAGCGTCTTGATTTGAATGATATCGCCCTTCTTGGCTTCGCTCGGAACGCGCAGGCGCGGTTTCTCGGCCATGATGTTTTTTGCCCGGTTTGTTTGTTGTTTCAGCCGCCGCAGCCGCCGACCGTGACCTTGACCACTTTGCGCTCGGCGTAAAGCTTGCCGGTCGAGGTCTTGGCCAGCACGGTGACGGTGCCGGTGCCACCGAGGCGGATGCGGGTTGCGGCTTCGGCGCGGCCGGACATCGGCGTCAGATGAAATCTGACGATGCCGGCATTGGGATTGGCGTCGCCGACGACGCGGATCTCGCTGACGTAATCGTCCGCCGTCATCGGGCTGTCGACTTTGATGGCGAGCGGCACGGTATTGCCGTTCTCGGCGATCTCGGGAAGATCGATCGCGATCTTGCCGCCTTCGGTCGCCTTGCCGCCGGTGAACTTTGCGATCTCGGCATTCGCTTCCGCAGGCGTCGCTATGCCGTCGTCGACGGCGACCAGCGTGAACGACATTCCGGCGCCGAGCAACAACGCGCTGCGGCGGGTCAGTGAGGACATTGCAGGTTACTCCTTGGCGGCAGGCCCTTAGCACACTGCCTACCGCCCGGCAAAAGGCTCCGCTGGCGCAATATCGGTGAGCCGGAACTGCACGCGCTCCTCGCCCTGGTAGCGGTCGATCGCGAAGGAACCGGCGGCATGGACGCTCCGGCCGCGGCTGTCGAGGAGCGCGCTGCCGAGCTTTTGGCCGGCGGCACGGAACGCGATGGCGTTGACGGCGGCGCCGTCGGCGGCTTTGAACCGCACCCGCATGTGTGACTGACCGACTTCCTCGGCATAGGTCACCGTATGCGCCGGCAGCGCGATCACCGGCTCGGGATTGCCGGAACCGAACGGGCCGGCGCGCTCGATCATGCCGACGAGATCGAGGTTGGCGCCCGCTGCGCTCACGGCACCGTCGATCATCAGGCCGCTTATGCGGCGCGCGGCCGTGACATCGGCGCTCAGCGCGGATTCAAGGAACGCGCGCAATTGCGCCAGCGCGCCCTTGCGCAAGGTTACGCCCGCCGCCATGGCGTGGCCGCCGCCTTTGACCAGCAAGCCTTCGGCGACGGCGCGGCGCACCGCGCGGCCGATATCGACGCCGGCGATGGAGCGGCCCGAGCCGGTGCCGATGCCGCCAGGCTCGAGCGCAATGGCAAACGCAGGCCTGCCGAACTTCTCCTTCAGCCGCGCGGCGACGAGGCCGACGACACCAGGATGCCAGCCTTCCGCGGCGGTGATTACCACGGCACCCTTTTCCTCGATGCCGAGCGCGGCCATGGCCTCGGCTTCGGCCTGCGCCAAGGTCTCCTGCTCGATCGCCTGCCGCTCGCGATTGAGCCGGTCGAGCTCGGCGGCGATCTTTGCCGCCTCGATCGGATCGGCTTCCAGCAGCAGCCGCACGCCAAGGTCAGCGCGGCCGATGCGGCCGCCGGCATTGATGCGCGGCCCAAGCAAAAAGCCGAGATGCCAGGCTTCCGGTGGACCGGACAGCCGCGCCACGTCCATGAGACTGACAAGTCCCGGCTGCTCGCGCCGGCGCAGCGCCAGCAGTCCCTTGGCGACGAAGGCGCGATTGAGCCCGATCAGCGGCACCACGTCGGCGACAGTGCCGAGCGCGACGTCGTCGAGATACGCCAGCAGATCGGGTTCGGGCCTCGCCTCGGTCCAAAAACCACGGGCGCGCAATTCGCGATTGACCGCCACCACGGTCATGAAAACGAGCCCGACCGCGGCGAGATAACCCAGGCCGGAGAGATCGTCGCGCCGGTTCGGATTGACGATGGCAAGCGCCGGCGGCAGCGCCTCGTCGGCCTGATGATGATCGATGACGACGACATCCATGCCGAGCGCTTTCGCTTCGCCCAGCGGCTCGATGCTGGTGGTGCCGCAATCGACGGTCACCAGGAGCGTCGCGCCGCGCGCGGCAAGCGCCCGCACCGCCTCGACATTCGGGCCGTAGCCTTCGAACAGCCGGTCGGGAATGTGGATGATCGGCTCGACGCCGGCCTGACGCAGGAAACGCGCCAGCACGGCGGCGGATGTTGCGCCATCCACATCGTAGTCGCCGAATATCGCGATGCTCTCGCCGCGCATGGCAGCGTCGGCGATCCGCGTGGCCGCCTCCGGCATGGCGGTAAGCCCATTCGGGTCGGGCATCGAGCCCTTGATGGTCGGATCGAGAAATGCGTCGACCGCGTCGGCCTCGACAATGCGGCCGGCGAGAATGCGCGCCAGCAATTCGGGCAACTCATGGCGCTGCGCGATCGCCAGCGCCCGCGCCGCGCCGCGCTCGTCGAGCCGGTCGCGCCAAGCGCGCCCGGTCGCCGAGTTCTCGACGCCGAGGAAGAGGCGATTCTCAGCCATTGGCCAATTGTAACATTGTCATGCTCCACCACCGGCTCCGGCCCGAAGTGGCCGGCCCGATGACAGGCTCCGGCGGAGCATCCAGTAAATGCGAACGCCGTGGATCAAACACAAGCCGGGCGATTACTGGATCACCCGCATTCGCGGGTGATGACAGGCCCAATTCATTCGAACTTATCGAGCTTCCTGTGCTCAGCCACGATTCGGCGAACGGTGCCGCTGGCCGAGCGCATCACCACGGTCTCGGTCTCGATGATGCCGTGGCCGAACCTGACGCCACGCAGCATGCGGCCGTCGGTAACGCCGGTCGCCGCGAACAGGCAATCGCCGCGAACCATGTCCTCGATCAAATATTTCTTGCGCGGGTCCTTGATGCCCATCTTGGCGGCGCGCTCGCGCTTCTCGTCGGTGTCGATCAGCAGGCGGCATTGCATCTGGCCGCCGATGCAGCGCAGCGCCGCCGCCGCCAGCACGCCCTCGGGCGCGCCGCCGATGCCGAGATAAATGTCGATGCCGGTCTTGTCGGGCTCGGCGGTATGGATGACGCCGGCGACGTCGCCGTCGGTGATCAGGCTCACCGCCGCGCCGACCTTGCGCACCGCGGCGATGATATCGGCGTGGCGCGGCCGATCGAGGATCATCGCGGTGATGGCATCGGGTTTCACGCCCTTGGCCTTGGCCAGCGCCAAAATGTTCTCGTCGGCAGGCGCGTCGAGATCGACGACGTTCTTCGGATAGCGGGGACCGATGGCGATCTTGTCCATGTAGATGTCGGGCGCATGCAGCATGGCGCCGTGATCGGCCATGGCCAGCGTGGCAATGGCGCCGGGCATATTCTTGGCGCACAAGGTCGTGCCTTCGAGCGGATCGACGGCGATGTCGACCTTGGGCCCGGCCATGGTGCCGACCTTTTCGCCGATGAACAGCATGGGCGCCTCGTCCATCTCGCCCTCGCCGATCACCACGGTGCCGTCGATCGGCAGCTTGCCGAGTTCGCGCCGCATGGCGTCGACCGCGGCCTGGTCGGATTTCTTTTCCGCGCCACGCCCGCGCAAGTGCGCGGCGGCGACCGCGGCGCGCTCGGTGACGCGCGCGATCTCGATGGAGAGTACGCGCTCCAGCGCCGGACTTGCCGGAACAGTCATCGTCGCCATCGTCGTTTCCCCTAGTTCTTCTCGATCCGGATCACTTGCGGCCGGCCCGAGATTACACGGTCGCGGCGCACGGCGACGAGGGCCTTGCGTACCGCATCTTCGTTGGTCGCATAAGTGATCATGATCACCGGCACCGGCTCGCCGGAACGGCCCGGCCGCGCGGTGTCGCGCGCCCCGGTGCCGTGACGCTGCACGATGGACTCCAGCGATATGTTCTGTTGCGCCAGCCGCCGCGCAATGGTCGCGGCCGATCCCGGCCGATCGCGCGCCAGAAGCCGGATGTAATAGCCGCCTTCGTGATGCTGCATCGGCGCCTTGCGCACCGCAGTCATGCGCGCGGCCGGGCGGCCGAACGGCGGCGTGCGCACCCCGCAGGCAATATCGGCAAGATCGGACACCACGGCGGAAGCCGTCGCCATGCCGCCGGCGCCGGGACCGACCAGGGTGATCGGCGCCAAACCTTCGGCATCGACCGTCACCGCGTTGGTCACGCCCATGACCTGCGCGATCGCCGAGTCCTTCGGCACCATGGTCGGGTGCACGCGCTGCTCGATGCCCTCCGCGGTCTTCACCGCGACGCCGAGGAGCTTTACGCGATAGCCCAACTGATCGGCCGCATCGAGGTCGGCCAGCGTAATCGACGAAATTCCCTCGACATAGATCGCCTTGGGATCGAGTTTGGTGCCGAAGGCGAGGCTAGCCAGGATCGACAGCTTTTGCGCGGTGTCGTGACCTTCGACGTCGAAGGTCGGATCGGCTTCGGCATAGCCGAGCCGTTGCGCGTCACGCAGGCAATCGTCGAACGCGAGCCGGTCCTGCGCCATGCGCGAGAGAATGTAATTACAGGTGCCGTTGAGGATGCCGTAGATGCGGGTGAAGGAATTGCCGCCGAGTCCTTCGCGCAGAGTCTTGACGATGGGAATGCCGGCGCAGACCGAAGCCTCGAAATTGAGCGCGACCTGACGCCGCTCCGCGAGCGCCGCGAGCTTTTGGCCGTGTCGCGCCAACAGCGCCTTGTTGGCGGTCACCACCGGCTTGCCGGCAGCAAGCGCGCTTTCCACCGCCCGCTTGGCGGGATCGCCGGCTCCGCCCATCAGTTCGACAAACACGTCGATCGACGGATCCTGCGCCAGCGCCACGGGATCGGCGATCCAGCGGAATTTCTTCAGATCGATATTGCGCTTCTTCGCCCGCGACCGCGCGTTGATCGCGACGATTTCGATCGGCCGGCCACAACGCGCCGTGAGCTTGTCACGGCCATGCTGCAAAAGGTCGACCACAGCCGAGCCGACGGTGCCCAGCCCGGCAAGACCGACTTTCAGCGGCGCGGTCATGGGGTCCTGCTTCAAATGCGTGATTGGCGGAAATTCCGGACGGAGGCTCCGGGGCGGATCGCTGTCCTCTAATCGATCTTCCGCACCGCTGCTACGGCTTTCTCGCCCCCAACGGTCCGGCGATGCGGGATCAGAGCGACACGGTCAGCCACGCTTGGCGAGCGGCACCACATTGTGCAGCTGCGCGGGCCCGGTCTCCAGGAAACGGCGGATATTGCGCGCCGCCTGCCGGATGCGCTGCTCGTTCTCGACCAGCGCGATGCGCACATGGCCCTCGCCATATTCGCCAAAACCCGCGCCCGGCGACACCGCAACGCCGGCCTTTTCGACCAGCAGCGTGGAGAATTCCACGCTGCCGAGCGGCTGGAACGCCTCCGGGATCGGCGCCCAGGCGAACATCGAGGCCGCCGGCGGCGGCACCGGCCAGCCGGCGCGGCCGAACGAATCCACCAGCGCATCGCGCCGCCGCCGGTAGATCGCCCGCATCTCGTTGATGCAATCGTCCGGACCATTGAGTGCCGCCGTTGCCGCCACCTGGATCGGGGTGAACGCGCCGTAGTCGAGATAGGATTTTACCCGCGCCAGCGCCGCGATCAGGCGCTCGTTGCCGACCGCAAAGCCGATGCGCCAGCCGGGCATCGAATAGGTTTTGGACATCGAGGTGAATTCGACCGCGACATCCATCGCGCCCGGCACCTGCAGCAGCGACGGCGGCGGATTGTTGTCGAAATAGACCTCGGCATAGGCCAGATCGGACAGCACCAGGAGACTGTGTTTCTTCGCAAACGCGACCAGATCGCGATAGAAATCGAGATCGGCGATGCAGGCGGTCGGGTTCGACGGATAGCAAACCACGACCGCGATCGGCTTTGGAATGGAATGCAGCACGGCGCGCTCGAGCGCGCCGAAAAAGTTGGTGTCGGTCGCCACCGGCACCGAGCGGATGGCGCCGCCCGCCATCAGGAAGCCGAAGACGTGGATCGGATAGGTCGGGTTCGGCACGATGATGACGTCGCCCGGCGCCGTGATCGCCTGAGCGACGTTGGCAAATCCTTCCTTGGAGCCGAGCGTGGTGACGATCTGGGTTTCCGGATTGAGCTTCACGCCGAAGCGGCGCGCGTAGTACGCGGCCTGGGCGCGGCGCAACCCGGGAATGCCCCTGGACGACGAATAGCGGTCGGTGCGCGGCTTGCCGATGGTCTCTTTCAGCTTTTCGACAATGTGCGCCGGCGTCGGCAAGTCGGGATTGCCCATGCCGAGATCGATGATGTCGGCGCCGCCGTTACGGGCCACGGCCTTGGCGCGGTTGACCGTTTCGAACACGTAAGGCGGTAACCGGCGAATGCGATAAAACTCTTCCATGGGTGCCCCGGGGCGCGGCCGTCTCGATAGCGTTTCCAGAACCTCGACAATATCCTAGCAGCAGACTTTTATCACGGCTTTGGCGCGGAGCCAGCCGGCGGCGTGCTGCCGGTAGCGGCCGGCGCACTGGCTTGCTGGTTGGCCTGCTGACTGGCTTGGGCATCGGAGCTCAAGCGGTTGCGGTCGGAGATCAGGGCGTCGGTTGCCTGTCTAACCTGGTCCGGGTTCATCGGCTGATCGGCGCGCGGCTCAGGCTTATCGAGGACTGCCGGATAGTCGGCGCCCGGCGAGCAGGCGGCCGCCAGAACGGCGATCGAGGCGCCGAGCGCCAGGCCCGCGACGACACGCGCTGCCACAGTTCGACGGTTGCGCAAGCCTATTCCCCCAGCTCTATCCACCACCCGCGCGTGCCTACTCCCCCAAGCCGGCCGGCGCGGTTCCGTCCCTCACCAATACTTAGAAACTCAATAAGTTATGAAGATCGGTTGAGACGTCATCCAAGGTCTGAGAATAGCGTGGTAATATGTCGAAACAAGGACCTCAGGTGCCGTGCCACCGGTCCTAAAACCGCCGAAGGGGCCACCACGGATTACCAATTAAGATGCCTTGCGTGGCCGACTGGTGCAGGCCATGTCTGCGCAAAGGGCCGCGTTTGCAGGCCCTGCGGCAAGTCGTGCCGCCATGAGTGAGGAACGTCCTTTGCGGGCTCCAACCCAGGAACCGATGAAGATCGGCAGCGTCGACGTCGAGGCGTTTTCGCGCAACTTGGCGCGGCTCATCGAGGAAGGCGGGCGCGCGCTGGCGGCCTATCTCAAGCCGCGTGAGGAAGGCCGTAAGAGCAACCTGGTTGCCGAGGAAGTCGGCGAAATCGTCAAAACGCTCGGCCATGTCGCGGAGTATTGGCTGGAAGACCCGCAGCGCGCCCTAGAGGCGCAGAATCGCCTGGGCAAGGCCTATCTCGATCTGTGGGCGGCGGCGGCAAAACGCCTGACCGGTGAGGAGATCGCCCCGGTCGTGACGCCCGAAGCCGGCGACAAGCGTTTTTCGGATCCGGAATGGTCGTCGAACCAGTACTACGACTTCCTCAAGCAGGCCTATCTGCTCAGCGCGCGCTGGGCCAAGCAAATGGTCAGTGACGCCGCCGATCTCGATCCACACACCAGGCAGAAGGCCGAGTTCTACGTCCGGCAGATCACCAACGCGATGTCGCCGTCGAATTTTGTGCTCACCAATCCCGAATTGCTGCGCGAGACGGTCTTGAGCAATGCCGACAACCTGGTCCGCGGCATGCACATGCTGGCCGAGGACATCGCGACCGGCGGCGGCGATCTAAAAATCCGCCAGTCCGACGCCTCGATGTTCGAGGTCGGGCGCAATCTCGCCACCACGCCCGGCAAGGTCATTTTCCAGAACGAGCTGATGCAGCTCATCCAATACGCACCGTCGACGCCGATGGTGCTCAAGCGGCCGCTCTTGATCGTGCCGCCCTGGATCAACAAGTTCTACGTGCTCGACCTGACGCCGGAAAAATCATTCATCAAATGGTGCGTCGACCAGGGCATTACCGTGTTCTGCATCTCCTGGGTCAATCCCGACGCCCACCTCGCCAAGAAAAGCTTCGAGGACTACGTCCACGAAGGCCCGCTTGCCGCGCTCGATGCGATCAAGCTCGCCATCGGCGAGGACAAGGTCCACACGGTCGGCTATTGCGTCGGCGGCACGCTGCTCGCGATCACGCTCGCGGTCATGGCGGCCAGGCACGACGAGCGGGTCGCGTCGGCGACATTGTTCGCCTCCCAGGTCGACTTCACCTATGCCGGGGACTTGAAGGTTTTCGTCGACGAGGAACAGATTTCGGCGCTCGAGCGCCAAATGGCCGAGCGCGGCTACCTCGAAGGCAAGACCATGGCCACAGTCTTCAACATGCTGCGCTCGAACGATCTGGTCTGGCCCTATGTGATCAACAATTACCTGAAGGGCAAGGCGCCGTTCCCGTTCGATCTGTTGTACTGGAATTCGGACGCCACCCGCATGCCGGCCGCCAATCATTCGTTCTACATGCGCAACTGCTATCTCGAAAACAAGCTTGCCAAAGGCCAGATGGTGATCGACGGCGCGCCGATCAATTTGAAGTCGGTCACCGTGCCGATCTACAATCTGGCGACCCGCGAAGACCATATCGCGCCGGCGAAATCGGTGCTGCTCGGCTGCAAATTTTTCGGCGGCCCGGTGCGATTCGTGATGGCCGGCTCCGGCCACATCGCCGGCGTGGTCAACCCGCCGGCCAAGAACAAATACCAATATTGGACCGGCCAGCGGCCGCGCAACGCCGACCTCGACGGCTGGCTCGCCAAGGCCAAGGAATATCCCGGCTCGTGGTGGCCTGACTGGCTGGTCTGGCTCACCCGCCAAGGCCCGACCGAAGTGCCGGCGCGCATCCCTGGCGAGGGCGCGTTGAAGGCGATCGAGGACGCGCCTGGCAGCTATGTGCGAGTCCACGACTGAAGACTGAAGCCTTCACGGCCCGGCCAGCAAATCACTCCTTCCCTACCCGCCCATTAGCTGCGAAAGTTCCGCTCAAGGACGCAACCGCGCTGGGGAGGACGACATGTCCCATGAGCTGTTCTGGCTGGTCATGACCACGGCGATGACCGGCTTGATGTGGGTGCCTTACATTCTCGACCGCATGATGGTGCGCGGGGTGATGGGCACGCTGGCGAATCCGAGCCCGACCGACAAGCCGCAATCGCCCTGGGCGCAGCGCCTGATGGCGGCCCATGTCAACGCGGTGGAAAATCTCGTCATCTTCGCGCCGCTGGTTTTGGCGACCCAAGACCTCAACGTGAATCTGGCAACGCCGGCGACGACATTTGCCTGCCAGCTTTATTTCTATTCGCGGCTCGTACACGCGGTCGTCTATACCCTCGGCCTCCCGGTTCTGCGCACGCTCGCCTTTGCCGGCGGCTTTGTCGCGCAGGTCATACTGGTGCTGGCGCTGTTCAAGCTGGCCTAGGATGAAGTCTAAGGGAACAGCGCGACCTGCTCGAGGCCCATGGTCTCGGGGAAGCCGAGCATCAGGTTCATGTTCTGCACCGCCTGGCCCGACGCGCCCTTGGTCAAATTGTCGAGCGCCGAGCCGATAATGGCGCGGCCGGGGACGCGGTCGGCGGCGACGCCGATGAAGGTCAGGTTGGAGCCGCGCACGTGCCGGGTCTGCGGCGTCTTGCCGAACGGCAGCACATGGACGAAGGGCTCCTTCGCGTAAGCCTTTAACAGCAGTCCGTGCAGGTCTTGCGGCACAGCTTTAAGACCCCTTACGTAAATAGTTGAAAGAATTCCTCTATTCATCGGCACCAGATGCGGCGTGAAGGTCACGATCACGTCGCGGCCGGCAGCGCGCGAGAATTCCTGGTCGAGCTCGGCCATGTGGCGATGGTGGCCAACGCCGTAGGCGTGAATGCCCTCGGAGACTTCCGAGAACAGCATCTCTTCCTTGGCCGCCCTGCCCGCGCCGGTCATGCCGGATTTGGCGTCGATGACGATCTCGTCGGGATCGATCGCCTTGGCCTTCAACAGCGGAATAAGCGCGAGCTCGGCGCAGGTGGTGTAGCAGCCGGGATTGGCAACGAGCCGCGCCGTCTTGATCTGCGAGCGGTAAACTTCCGTGAGGCCGTAGACGGCCTCCTTCTGCAAAGCCGGCGCGGCGTGGGCGTGGCCATACCACCGCGCATAGGCGGCCGGATCGGCGAGGCGGAAATCGGCCGAGAGATCGACCACTTTGGTGCGCGGCGCGGTTTTGAGCAATTCGGCAATCACCTTCTGCGTCGTGCCGTGCGGCAGTCCGCAGAATGCCAGGTCAAGCCCGGCCGCTTTCCAGTCGGCGCCCTCGATCGCGGTGAGCACCGGCAGATCGTATGGCGCGAACTGCGGAAACACGTCGGCCATGGTCATGCCGGCGCGGCGATCGGCGGTGAGCAGGACGATCTCCACTCGCGGATGACGCAACAGCAGCCGCACCAATTCCGCGCCGGTGTAACCCGAAGCGCCGAGCACGCCGATCTTGGCTCTTTTCGCCGTTTTGACAGTCGCAGGCATGATTCAATCTATTGGCTTGAGAGGTCTCAGGCCGAATCCGCGGGGCAGGGTATCAGGTCAGCGTGCCGCGGAACCGGCGGCACGAAAGTCGCTACGCGAAAACGCGCGCTCGTGCCGTATCGCGGGAGCGACGGCGGCGGCGCTTGGCAACGGCATTGGTCACGAAAACGCTTGGCATGGGCGGGCATATAAAACTCCGGCCGACCAGCGTCAATATTTGCCGCCCGTTCATGCCAAGCCTGCCAAATGGCATAGTCGGAGGCTGATTCGCCGCCGCCCGTTGCGCGCCGGCAGGCGCGTCGCCACATGGGATAAGCCGTGGGAAAACCAGCGAAAACCTCCAAATCGTCGAAAACGCCGGATCTTTTCGCCGCCGTTGCCGAGGGGCGGCGCGGTACTGCACGCCGCGCCGGCGTCGCTTCGGCGCGCAGCACGGCTGAGTCCGGCTACACGGCCAAGCATATCGAGGTTCTGGAAGGCCTCGAGCCGGTGCGCCGGCGGCCGGGCATGTATATCGGCGGCACCGACGAGAAGGCGCTGCACCACCTGTTTGCCGAAGTGATCGACAACGCCATGGACGAGGCGCTGGCCGGCCACGCCGACTGGATCGAAGTCGAGATGGAGGTCGGCGGCTTCATCACCGTCACCGACAATGGCCGCGGCATCCCGGTCGATCCGCATCCCAAATTCAAGAACAAGTCGGCGCTGGAAGTGATCATGTGCACATTGCACGCCGGCGGCAAATTCGACTCGAAAGTCTACGAGACCTCGGGCGGCCTGCACGGCGTCGGCGTCTCGGTGGCGAACGCGCTGTCCGACCGCATGGAGGTCGATGTCTGGCGCGAGCAGCAGCATCACCACATGGCGTTCGAGCGCGGCAAGCCGAAAGGCAAACTGCAAAAGCTCGGCCGCGCGCCGAACAAGCGCGGCACCCGCGTGCGCTTCCACCCCGACCCGCAGATTTTCGGGCCGAAGGCCGCATTCCAGCCTGAGCGCGTGTTCAAGATGACGCGCTCGAAGGCCTATCTGTTCGGCGGCGTCGAAATCCGCTGGTCCTGCGCCAAGGAGCTTTTGCGCGGCGTCGAAGACGTGCCGGAGAAAGCGACGTTCCACTTCGAGGAAGGGCTGAAGGATTATCTCGGCGAGACGCTCAAGGACGCGACGCTCGTTCATCCCGACATCTTCACCGGCACCGCCGGCAAGACCGGCGCCCACGGCGCCGCGCAATGGGCCGTGGCCTGGACCGCCGACGCCGATCCGTTCCTCAACTCCTATTGCAACACCATCCCGACGCCCGACGGCGGCACCCACGAATCCGGCTTGCGCAGCGCGTTGGTCCGCGGCCTGAAGGATCACGCCGAGCGTGTCGGCCAGGGCAAACGCGCCTCAGCCATCACCTCGGACGACGTCATGATCGGCGCCGGCGCCATGCTCTCGGTGTTCATCCGCGAGCCGGAATTCCAGGGCCAGACCAAGGATCGCCTCGCCACCGCCGAGGCGCAGCGCATCGTCGAGCAGGCGATCAAGGATCCGTTCGATCATTGGCTCGCCGGCAATCCGGCGCAGGCCAACAAGCTGTTCGACTTCGTGGTCGAGCGTGCCGATGAGCGCATCCGCCGCCGCCAGGAAAAGGATATTGCGCGCAAGTCCGCGGTGCGAAAGCTGCGCCTGCCGGGAAAGCTCGCCGACTGCACCAACGGCGCTGCCGACGGCGCCGAGATTTTCGTCGTCGAGGGCGACTCGGCCGGCGGCTCGGCCAAGCAGGCGCGCGACCGCCGCTCGCAAGCCATCCTGCCGCTGCGCGGAAAAATCCTCAACGTCGCCTCGGCCGGCAAGGACAAGCTGGCGCAAAACCAGCAACTCGCCGATCTCGTCCAGGCGCTCGGCTGCGGCACCGGCATCCACTACAAAGACGAGGATTTGCGCTACGGCCGCGTCATCATAATGACCGACGCCGACGTCGACGGCGCCCATATCGCCTCGCTGTTGATCACGTTCTTCTACCGGCAGATGCCGCGGCTCATCGACAACGGCCACCTTTATCTCGCGGTGCCGCCGCTCTATCGGCTCAGCCATGGCGGCAAGAATTTTTACGCCCGCGACGACAAGCACCGCGACGCCATCCTGAAAAAAGAATTCCACGCCAATGCCAAGGTCGAAGTCAGCCGCTTCAAGGGCCTGGGCGAGATGATGGCGGCGCAATTGAAGGAAACCACCATGGACCCAAAGAAGCGCATGCTGCTTCAGGTCAAGGTGGTGGAGGCCGACCGCAAGGCCACCGACAAATCGGTCGAGCGGCTAATGGGCAACAAGCCGGAATCGCGGTTCGAGTTCATCCAGGAGCGGGCGGAGTTCGCCGGCGAGGATTTATTGGACGTTTAGTTCGGCTTTCCGCGATGCTCTCTACTTCGCCACGGAGATGCACAATGCAGAACAGCAAAGCCTACTTACTTCCGTTGGCACGGTTGTTGATGTGCAGCCTCTTCATATGGGACGGCCTCCTCCAACTGCGCGATCCGGGCGGTACGGCACAGTATTTCGCCAGCCTCGACGTGCCGGTTCCGGAAGTGGCAATTTGGGTCTCGATCGCGGTCCATCTGCTCGGCGGCTTGGCCATCCTGGTGGGCTTCAAAACGCGGTGGGCCGCTGCCGTGCTCGTCCTGCTCTGCCTCGGCACCGCTTTCGGCGTGCACCTGCGGGCTGGAGACACCGAAAACATGATCAATTTCTACAAGAACCTGGTGATGACAGGCGGCTTTCTCTACGTGATAAGTTTTGGCGCCGGCGCCATCAGCTTCGACGAGGGCCTGGCGTTGAATCGCTAAGACCTAAACAGCGAAATCCATCGCTGTTCGACAACTTCGTCGGGGCTAGGATCATTCCTTCTGGAACAGCTTATCCGTCGCGCTGATCAAATCGCTGTCCGGGTGCGCGGCGCAGTATTGGCCGAGTTTCTTGGCTTTGGTGATGAGCGCTTCGGTGTCGATCACCGGCGGCTCGTCCTCTTCTTTGTAATAGCCGTCGAGCCAGGCCAGGATGACGCCGACGTCCTCCTTGCTCGCCGCCATGAATTGCTTGCAGCTCCAGGCCGATAGATCGATATCCTCGGCCATTGCGGGAACGCAGGCCAGCAGCGCGGCGGTCATGGCCAAGCCGGCAAAGAACTTCATTTCTGTCCCCCTTCGACCGCCGAACGTGGTCCACGATTCGCGCCGCGTCCAGGCGCCGCCGCAGAAATTGACTTATGTGTGCCGCTACCCGTTACGAAGCAAAATTCAGACCGCAGCGTGGCGCCGCGCCGGTAAGCCTCACGGCATCCGGAGCGAGCGCGCCGGCTACCATATTTCGTATTAGTGCTATTGACGCGAAAATAATTTGGAGTTATCTTCATTAACATGAAAAAGAGCAAACGCTCCTACATCATGACGGCGCGGGCGGCCAAGGCCGAGGCCACCCGGCAGCGCATCCGCGTCAACGCGATGCAGCTTTATTGCAGCCGTCCGGTCGAGGAATTCACCCTGGAGGAAGTCGCCCACCGCGCGGAAACGACCGTGCAGACGATCCTGCGCATCTTCGGCAGCAAGGACGAACTGATCTTTGCGGCTCTCGAGGAGATGGCGGCCGGCGGCGAGTTTCTCAAACCGTCGCGGCCGGGCGACATCAAGGCCGCGGTGACGGCGTTCTTCGACATTTATGAAGGCATCGGCGATCTCGTCATGCAGCGCCTCAATGAGGAGCGCCGCCGGCCGGCGTTGAAGGCGGTGCTTGAACAGGGCCGCGAGAACCACCGCGACGGCGTGCGGACGACCTTCGCGGCGCAGCTCGAACGCGTCCATGGCGCCGCCCGCGCGCAGCTATTCACTGCGCTCACTGTCATCACCGACGTTTACGTCTGGAAACTGTTGCGGCGCGACATGGCGCTCGGCCGCTCCGCCGCCGAGGCAATCGTCCGCAAGATGATTTTGGGCGTCATCGCAGAGGAGAACACCGATGGCACGGATACTTTGGCTGAACTGGTCCGGCGGCGGGAACCTGCCGCCTAGCCTCGGCGTCGCCCGCGTCCTCACCGAGCGCGGCCATCAGGTGAGCTTCGCCGGGCGGCCGGAAATGGTGCCGCGGGTCAAGACGGCGGGCTTTCGCGCCGTCGAGATCACTGACGCCTATGTCCAGGTCGAGCGCTATCCGCAGGGCCATTTCATGACCCGCGCCGCCTGTTACCTGACCTCGCCCGCGGTCGAGGAAGAGATCAAAACCATCGTCGCCGCCGAGACGCCGGATATGGTGGCGATCGACGCGATGTTTCCCGCGGCGCTGGCGCAGGCGCGCGACTTCGCCCAGCCGACCGCCGTGTTCGTGCACACCTTCGTGTTTCGCCAGCTCGATATGTGGCGCAAGTTTTTCGGCATTTTCGACGGCATGCGCCAGCAGGCGGGTTTTGCCGGCCACCCGTCGCTCGACACGCTGTGGCAGGCCAACGATCGCATCGTCTCGACCAGCCTGGCGGCATTCGACGCGGCGCCCCTGCCCGGCTGGGACATGGTGCGCCATGCCGGCCCGGTGCTCGAAGACGAAAAATTCGCGGTGCCGACCGTCTTGCCCTGGACCGAGGACGACAAGACTCCCCTCGTGCTGGTGAGTTTTTCGACCGGTTTCGAGCAGCGCAATGTCGACAAGGTGCAGCGCAGCCTCGATGCGTTGGCCGACCTCCCCGTCCATGTCGTCGCCACCACCGGTGGCATCGTCGCGCCGAACGAAGTCGCGGCGCCGGCCAACGCCATCGTGCTCAACTACGCGGCGCACGACCCGATTATCCGCCGCGCAGCTTTGGTGGTGACCCATGGCGGCCACGGCACCGCGATGCGCGCGCTGCGGCACGGCGTGCCCATGGTGGTCATTCCCGGCCTTGCCGGCGACCAGCCTTACGTCGCGGCCGCGGTGCAAGAATTTGGCGCCGGACGGGCGCTGCCGGGCGACGCCAGTGTCGAAGCGATCCGCGCCGCCGCGCAAGAGGTTCTGGCAACGCCGTCATTTAAGGAGAACGCGCGAAGGCGTTCCGCTGCGCTTGCGGGCATCGACGGCGCCGCGAACGCCGCCGACGAGATCGAGGCGCTGCTGAAGTCTAAGACGGCGGCTGGCCACACGCGCGCCGGAGACCGGAGCATGCAATGCCAGCATGTCGCGTGACCGAGCACGCTGGCGCGCACAAAAATTCGCGCAATCAGCCGCCGATCTTGTAGTTCAAGCCGGCGCGAACGATGTCGTCACGGATGGCGCTGGTCGTGCTCAGAGTGAACGGCACGCCGCCGAACACGTAGTTGAACGTGTTGATCATGCTGCCGAGATTGAAGTGCAGGTATTCCAGCTTGCCGGTCCAGTTGCCCCACAGCCGCGCTTCGATGCCGCCACCCGCCGTCCAGCCGCTGCGATTCTGGCTAAAGCTTGCCGCGGTCGGGTTGGTCGGCAAGGAATCCGTCTCGTCAATGCCGCCGAACGCGCCGCCGCCGGTGACGTAGAACAGATAGCCGTCATTGGCCCAGCCGAGGCGGCCGCGTACGGTTGCCAGCCACTTCAGCCGCTGATCGACGGTCGTAAAGGTGTTCGGCGCGAAGCCCACCGCCGTGCACTCGATGCCGCAGGACACACCATGCTGATCTGTCCACTGCGCATCGCCTTCGACGCCGAGCACGACATGGCCGGTCTGCCAGTTGTAACCCGCCTGGCCGCCGAACAGTCCGCCGGCCGGCGCGACCTTGGCGTTCATGACAGTTGAGTCCACCAACAGCGTACCGGCCAACAACTGCATCTGGCTGAATGGATCGCTGCCGACGCCGTAGCCGCCGTTGATGCCGAGATAAAATCCAGTCCACGACCAGACCGGTGCCGCCGCCGTGACTGGCAACGCGAACGCAGCCGGCGCCGGCGCCGGATCGATTGCCGTGCCGGCGAATTTATAGTTCACGCCGACGCGTATGATGTCATCGCGAACCGAGCTTGTCGTGGTGAGCGTGAAGGGACCGGCAGCAAAAGGGCCGACGCTCTGAAACGGCAGATTGGCGATGTTGGTCATGCTGCCGAGATTGAGGTGCAGGTATTCGACCTTCGCCGTCCAATTTCCCCAAACCCTCGCCTCGATGCCGCCGCCGATCGCCGAACCGGTGAGCGTGCGCGCAAAACTCTCGGCAAACGGCGGAAGGATCTCGAAATTGAGCGTATCGGTCTCGCTGACACGACCCCATGCCGGGCCGCCAGTGACGTAGAGCAGATAGCCGTCGTTGGCCCAGCCGATCCGAGCGCGCGCGGTGGCAAACCAATCCAGCTTTTGCCGCACTGACGAGCCGGTGAACTCGTTCGTGACATTGTCGTAGAAGCAGGTGATCGCGCACGACGTGCTGTCCTGGTGGGCCCATTGCGCGTCACCCTCCAGACCCAGCACGACATGATTGCGCTGCCAGTTGTAGCCGAGCTGGCCGCCGAACAGGCCGCCCCGCGGCGTGACCACGGACGGCGTCTGGCTGAACAGGCCGCCTTGATCCGGATCGAGCTGAGTGAACGGATCGCGGCCGAAGCTGTAGCCGCCGTCGAGGCCAAGATAGAAACCGGTCCAACTCCAGGCGGCCACCGGCGGCGGGGGCGGCGCCTTGAGCGGCATGTCGGCCGCTGTGGCGACACCGGACAGACCGACGAGCAAGATACCGGTGAGGAGGAACCGGTTCATGGTTGTTCTCGATTTTGCGCGCGCCCTATCTCAGCATGCCAATTCGGCGAGAGTCGGGGAATTGCAATTGTCATCGGCGCCGACATTTCGCCGCGATGTGGCGTATCGGACACAGTTGGGCCGCGCCGCCGCCAATCCTGACGCGTGCGTTGCCGCCAAAGCGTCGAACGTCGGCTATTCCTCGAACTTCAAATTCGCGGCTTTGATCACAGCGCCGTATTTGACGATGTCGCTGTCGATGATCTTGACGAATTCGGCGGGCGTGGCGCCGCCGGGATTGACCGCCATGGCTTTGAGCTTAGCCGCCACGCCGGGATCGGCGATCGCCTCGCCCAGCGCCTTTTCGAGCTTGGCGACGATCGGGGCCGGCGTTGCGATCGGCGCGAAAATGCCGCTCCAAAGCTGAACGTCGACGGACGGGAAGCCGGCTTCCGCCATGCTCGGCGTATCGGGCAGTTCGCTCGAGCGTTCCGCGCCGGTCACCGCGAGCGCCGTGACCTTGCCGGCCTTGATCTGCGGCACCGTCGGCGGGCCGTCGGCGATCGTCATCGCGGTCTGGCCCTGCATGACGCTCAAGATCATCTCGTTGCTGCTCTTGTACGGGATCATGGTGCCGGGCATGCCGGATTTGAGCTTCAACAGCTCGGTGGTGACGGTAAAAGCAGGCGAGGAGCTGGCGTAATTCGCCTTGTCGGGATGCTCTTTCATCCACGCGACGAACTCCTTGACGTTCTTCGACGGATTGTCGGCGGCCTCCACCAGGATCAGCGGAAAGTTCGCGATCATGGCGAGCGGGGTCAGCGTCTTGGTCGGATGATATTTCAGGTCGGGATAGATCGCCGCCGCAAGCGACATGGCGCCGGCGGCGCCGACCAAAAGCGTGTAACCGTCGGGTGTCTGGTTGGACACATATTCGGCGGACAGCCGGCCGCCGGCGCCCGGCTTGTTCTCGACGACGACCGTCTGGCCGAGGATCTGCGAGGCCTTGTCGGCCACAAGGCGGGCGAAAATATCGTTGCCGCCGCCGGCGGCGAAGCCGACCACGAGATGGATCGGCCGGCTCGGATAATCGCTTTGGGCATGCGCCGGCGCGGTCGCGGCACTAAAGAGCGACACCGCCAGGATCGGCCAGCGGCTGAAATCAGCAAACCTCATCGTCTATTCTCCATCCCTCACGCGGCTCATCGTTAGCACAGTTCCAACCGTGCCTGCCTACCCTGCGGCAATTGCGTTAGCGCGACTGCATCAACTCAACCAGCGCTTTGTTCACCGCTTGCGGCCGCTCGATGGTGGACAGGTGGCCGCACTCGGGAACGACGACGAGCTTGGCTCCCGGAATCGCCGCAGCCATCTCGCGAGCCAAATCCGGCGGCGTCGGCTCGTCGCTGTCGCCGACCAGAACCAGCGTCGGGCATTTGATCGAGCTGAGACCGGGACGTGAATCCGGACGAGTCATGATCGCCTGTTGCTGGCGCAGATAGGCTTCCGCGCCGGTTTCCTCGTTCATGGTGCGTACGGTTGCCTTGAGTGCCGCGTCGCCGTGACGGCTGCGATGAACCAAAGTTGGATATTGCGACTCCAGGATTTCGGCGAAGCGTCCGGTCTTCGCCAGCGCGATGAGCGGCCTGCGCTGCTCGGTCCGCTCCGGCGCCTCGCCGCGCGCGCCAGTGTCGAGCAGCGCCAGCTTTGCCACGCGGCCGGGCGCCTGCCGCATGATCTCGAAGGCGACATAGCCGCCCATCGACAGCCCGACGAGCGCAAAGCGCGGCGGGGCTGCGGCCAAGATTCGCCGCGCCATCGCCGCCATGCTGTCGTCGCGGCGATGATCGGCGACGGTGACTGGACCGAACTGCCACAAGGCCGGGATCTGGTCGGCATATAGCCGCGCCGAGCAGTTCAGCCCGGCGACAAGCACGGTCGGCAAATCTTCGGACAAAGCTTCCGGCATTGACGCTCTCCTCCCCCGTCATCGTAAAAAAGTGAAGCAATCCGTTTAACTTACTGCGTTGCACCGGCGCGTTACAGGTTGACTTTCGGCCATTCGACCCTATGTTTCGCGGCAACTGAGGCAGATTCGGCCGCCCTGCGCCCATCCCCAGTTCGATTTCATCCATCGCAGGCGGTCCCGATACGAGGGTTTATGTCGTTTTCACATCTCGGCTTGTCCGAAAAAGTACTCGCTGCCGTTGCGGCGACTGGTTACAAAACTCCGACTCCCATCCAAGAACAGGCCATCCCCCACGTGCTCGCCCGCCGCGACGTTTTGGGCATCGCCCAGACCGGCACCGGCAAGACCGCGGCATTCGTGCTGCCGATGCTGACCATGCTGGAAACTGGTCGCGCCCGGGCGCGGATGCCACGCACGCTGATTCTTGAGCCGACCCGCGAGCTCGCGGCGCAGGTCGAAGAGAGCTTCATCAAATACGGCGCCAACCATAATAAGCTCAACGTCGCGCTGATCATCGGCGGCGTCTCGTTCGACGATCAGGACGCCAAGCTGATGCGCGGCGTCGACGTGCTGATCGCCACCCCCGGCCGCCTGCTCGACCATAACGAGCGCGGACGGCTTCTGCTCAGCGGCGTCGAGCTCCTCGTCATCGACGAGGCCGATCGCATGCTGGACATGGGTTTCATCCCCGACATCGAGCGCATCTGCAAGCTCGTCCCGTTCACCCGCCAGACCTTGTTCTTCACCGCGACCATGCCGCCGGAAATCCGGCGCATCACCGAGCAGTTCCTCAGCAATCCGGTACGCGTCGAAGTCTCCAGGCCCGCCACCACCGTCGCCACAACGACCCAGTTCCTGGCTAGGTCTGGCCGCGACGGCGCCGAGAAGCGTGACACGCTGCGCCGCCTTATTCGCTCCGCCGAAGGCATGAAGAACGCGATCATCTTCTGCAACCGCAAACGCGATGTCGCCACGCTGCATCGCTCGCTGCTTCGCCACGGCTTTTCGGTGCAAGCGCTGCACGGCGACATGGACCAGTCGGCACGCACCGCGGCGCTCGAGCAATTCCGCAAGAACGAAGTCACGCTCTTGGTCGCCTCCGATGTCGCCGCCCGCGGCCTCGATATTCCCGACGTCAGCCACATCTATAACTTCGACGTGCCGATCCATCCCGACGACTACGTGCACCGCATCGGCCGCACCGGCCGCGCCGGCCGCGCCGGCACCGCGATCACCATCGTCGCCGGATCGAACGACGCCAAAGCCGTCGCCGCGATCGAAAAGCTGATCGGCCAGACGATACCTTTCATGGACAAGATCGCCGGCACGTCTGCCGAGCCACAAATCGAGCCAAGGCACGAACCAAGGCAAGCGGCGCGGCCACCGCACCGCGGACGGCACGAGCATCAGCGGCGACCCCAGCAGCCGGAGCGCCGGCCGCCGCCGCAGCAGCAACCAGCCCCGGTCGCGCGCATCGAAGACGCGAGACCGCGCCGCGCCCCGCAACCCGTGCGCAAGCCCATGGACGACGGCGACGCCTCGCACCTGCCGGCTTTCCTGCTGCGCCCGGTGACGCTCAAAGCCTAGCGGCGCTTAAGCCCCAGGCGTATTTCGCGGCCGTTGCTGATGTCAGGATTTCCCCGACAAACGCGCATATTTACCGCTCATTCACGGCTATCCCCTAAGTTGCACCGTGAAATTCGACAGTCCGGCTGTCACTTCCGGCCTTCCCAACGCGATCGGAGACAATTCATGGAAGTGCCCCGCGACGAGCACCAACGGACGCTTGCATTCGCCGACATCGCCATGGGCCAGATCAGGGCCCTTGCCCAGGCCGCCACGCCGCGCAATTTCGAAATCTGGTACAACTACGCTACCGGCTATAATCCGGCGCTCAATCAATTGATCAATCAGACGCTCGAGCAGAAGGGTAAGCTCAGCGACGCCGATCTCGAGGAGATCTACACCACCTATATCGCGGCCAGCCAGGCGAGCGATCGCATCGACACGGTCAATTCGCGCATGCTCGACGAGATCAAACGGGTATTGGTCACGATCGACGCCGCCGCCGGCACCGCGACCAGCTATTCGGCGAGCCTGGCCGACGCCACGGCGAAACTTGACCGCGCCTCCGACGGCGAAACCTTGCGCGCCGTCGTCGAGCGCATCGTCAAAGGCGCCAAGGAGATGGAGAGCAACAACAAAAGGCTCGAAGCGCGGCTGTCGGCGTCGAAGCAGGAGATCGAGCAGCTCCAGGAAAATCTCCAGGCGGTGCGCACCGAAAGCCTGACCGATCCGCTCACCACGCTGTCGAACCGCAAATTCTTCGACCAGGCATTGGCCAAAGCCATGGCGGAGGCGAAAGAAAGCAATCAACCGCTGTCGCTGTTGATGGCCGACATCGACCACTTCAAGAACTTCAACGATAAATTCGGCCACCTCACCGGCGACCAGGTACTGCGCCTGGTGGCGCTGTCGATGAAGCAGAACGTCAAGGGCCAGGACGTCGCCGCGCGCTACGGCGGCGAGGAATTCGTCGTCGCGCTGCCGAACACGGCGCTGCAATCGGCGATCACGGTGGCCGACCACATCCGCCGCGCCGTCATGACCAAGGAATTGATGAAACGCTCGAGCGGCGAGCGGCTCGGCCGGGTGACGATCTCGATCGGCGCCGCGGTTTTGCGCCCGCACGATACCGCGCAGTCCTTGATCGAACGCGCCGACATGTGCCTCTACGCCGCCAAGCGCAACGGCCGCAATCGCGTGATCTGCGAGGCCGATCCGGAAGCGCGCCCGTCAGCATCGGCGCGGGTGGCGTAAGCCGTTCGCAAAGCGCGCCAAGCGCCGCCTTCGCTTACCGCGTATCCGGCGCGGCTTAGGTCCAATCAATGTCGCTTTCAGGGATAAAGCGGACATGGCGCGAGTACCGCAAATCGGTCTCTGCTGACCCGGAACGGGCAGTGGGCGCGCCATACTGAGCAGTCGCACAAAGCCGGTCCTGGCCCCTTCCAGAGCATTGGTCTGAGCCGATACGATGTCACCTCCCGAACCTGGGGCGGGCATGAAGCGGCGGGAGATTCCCGGTATTCTCGGTGTAGCGACCGCAACATGGCCGCTATCGGCACGCGCACTGCGGTCGGCAATCCCATGATAAAAAAGCGACGCACGAAGACAGGGATAAAGCGGCGCAGCGCGCCAAAGGCCATCATTGCCATCGAGAATAAGCGACTCCTTAACGAACTGCGGCAGCGCACCGACGATCTAAGCGAATCGCAGCAACGACAGACGGCCATGTCCGAGGTCCTTGGCATCATCAGCAGTTCGCCGGAGGACATTCAGCCGGTCTTCCAGGCGATCGTCGAAAGCGCTGCCCGGCTTTGCGAGGCGGAGAACGCCTCGCTTTATAGGACCGAAAATGATTGCGCGCGCCACGAAGCCAGCCATGGACGGGTCGCACCACTGGCTGTCGGCGAAACGCGGCCGTTGTCACTCGGGTCGATGAGCG